>JAEZVB010000055.1 GCA_023443285.1 Bacillota bacterium | reverse complement strand
ATGGCGCGACTTCCTGTAAGTTATTATTTTACTACACGTCCTTTCGCCCGAATGAGCTGGACAATATGTGGTTCAAGCAGGAAGTCATATCAATTTTGTGGTCGAGTTCTTAGCTCAAAAAGTATCGCCGTTATGCCACACTTTAATAATACGACATTGTTTTCGTTTATGGTGATGCTACAGCGCGCGTTGCATCTGATTTTGTGGTAATGACAAAAGTAAGACCCCCATCCTCTTACATTCCATTGATTTTATTTGTAGATTTTATATCGCTATTGCGACAGCCCCTTTTGTTTGCCTGTTCCTCTTTTTGTTTTTATAACATTGTCAGGAGGCTTACCATAATGTTCACCCTAGCTACGTTGGCCATATTCGCAGTAATTCTTTTTTCCAGCTTTCTGCAAACAATCACCGGTTTTGGTTATGCTCTGTCGGCTGCTCCACTCCTTGCGCTAATCATGGGTCCCAAAGATGCCATCATGTTTGTCTTGTTTACTGGCATTATCACCAAGCTTACCCTGTTAATTCGCACCTGGCACCAAAGCAGCTTTTCTGCCATCAGCCTATTATTTGCAGCTAGTTTAGTTGGTGCACTGCCTGGAGCCTATGTGCTCAAAATAATCAGCGACGCTACCTTAAAACTTGCCATTGGCCTTGTACTCATTATCATTACTATCGCCATGGCACATAATTTTCGTGTCAATATTCGCCAGCCACGGCTAGCGCAAAGCGTAGTCGGCGTTGTTAGTGGGTTTTTAGCAACGACAACCAGTCTCAGCGGGCCACCTGTTGTCATGTATTATCTGAATCAACAGACTGACAAAGAAAAAGTCCGAGCCAATTTGACCCGGTACTTTATCTTAAGCAATGCCTCGTCGTTAGTTATCTCCTATTACTTCGGGACAGTAAACCTCCAGCTGCTCACTGCCAATACTCTAATCTGTTTACCTGCCATTTTGCTGGGCGTCTGGCTGGGCGAAAAAATCTTCGCTAAGTTCAATGCTACTGCCTTCAGAAAATTAGCGCTGGCGGTCATTGCCGCCAGCGCACTTATCAGTATTAGTGCCGGCTTACGTCACTAATCGACTTTCGCTTCCTCTTTTTGTCTATCCCGATCATTCCTAGCCTCATGCCAGGCATCCCGCGCCATGCTATACACCCGCGGTTCAAGCTTAGCCGTCGGATTGCCAACAACCTTACCCAAATATAAGAGCGCCTTTTCTGTTTGCCCAGTCCTCCGCGCCAGCTCGCCAATCAAATAGCTGACTGCCGCTTCACTCAATTTGCCAATTGGCAGGCGTTCACGAAATAACGCCTGTTCATAATGGTCACAGGCAATTGTCTGTGCTGATTTCTCTTCTTGCGCATTTTCCCCCTCGCGGTACAACCAACTGAGTTTAAGATATAAGTCCGCGAGCTTGCTCTCTGGCGCTGCGATAAGTTCAGCGAAGAAGATGGCCAGCTTATAGGTGGCAATAGCTTGCTCACGAGTACGGATACCACTATAATTTACATTTACAGTTCTGCTGGATAAGAACTTGGCTATTTTATCTTGGGCAGCTGCTGATAAATTCTCGAAACCACTGTCAGGTGCCGCATAGCCACAGTGAGAACACACCCAAATACTATAATAATAGGGATTTATATCTTGAAAGTGTGAGCAAAAATCACTGTCCTGCTTCACTAATATCTGTCGTCCACGCGTACGGGTAACATTAAATTTAATATGACACACGGGGCACTCTTTTTCCACCGAATAAGTTGGCTCTGCCATGCTATCGCCTCCATATATACCTTACCACAATAATTATTAGGTCTCAAGAAATTCTTAGCAGATCCTGCTGCATCCTCCACATTTTATAAAATAATCCTTTATCAGTCAATAGTTGTTGCATTGTTCCCTGTTCTGCGATTTCGCCATTGTCAAGCACAATAATTTCATCCATGAGTTCTAAACCAACTAGCCTATGGGTTATTAACAGCAGCGAGAGCCCCTCTGTGATCTGAAAAATATGCTTCATCACCACCTGCTCAGCCTCGGCATCAAGCCCGACTGTTGGCTCATCTAAGAGCCATATTGGCGCAGCCTTTAACAGTGCTCGCGCCAGAGCAATACGCTGCCGTTCCCCACCTGACAGGGCAAGCCCATTTTGTCCTGTCCTGGTATCCAATCCCTGCGGCAATTGCCTGATAAAGTCACCCAGCATGGCGCCCTCAACAGCAGCCGCAAGTTCAGCTGCCGCGGCATCCGGCTTCGCCAGCAGAATATTATCCCGAATGCTGGCATTAAATAGATAGGTATCCTGACTCACTACACTAATCATCTGGCGCACTTGCTCCGGCGGATACTGCCTGATATCAATGCCATTGAGCAGTAGCGTTCCCTGACTACACTCCCAGAAGCGCAAAATAAGTCCGGCCAGCGTACTTTTGCCGGCTCCGCTTGCGCCCACCACCGCCAACTTTTTGCCTGGCGGTAAGCAAAAACTGATATTTGTTATTGTCTGGTGCTGGTTTGGCGAGTATGAAAACGACAGCTTATCAGCCACCAGCAGCAGCGGCCCCTCTGTAACCCGCCCGCCACTTTGCACCAGATCAGTTGGTTCTTTGCCTGCAATATCTCGCAGCCGCAACACAGCCGCTTTACTTTCCTGCAAATAGTAGACTACCGCAGGCAGTGGTAAAATAGCCTCAAAGCTACCTTGCACTGCCAGTGCCACAGTTGCCAGATATACACCGTCAAGCCGTCCGGCTGTAACTAGCGGCGCTGCCAGTATAATTACGACAAGCACAGTCAGGCTAAGCCCCAAGGAGCCCATGGCTTCAGCCAACACCAGTAATGCATTGGCTTTTTGCTGACTGATTCGTAAATTAACAGCGGCTGTTGATACCTTGGCTACCTGCGTTTCGGCTTGCCCAAACGCGGCTAATTCGGTAAGACCGTCTATACTGTCATCTAAGAGTTCATTAAATCTAGCTCTGGCCGCTATTACCACTTTCCCTGCCTTGTACCCCAGACAATGAATACCGATAGGCACAATACATCCTGTCAAGACAATTAACCCCAATACCGGCCAAATCAGCCAAGGAGCTATCCATGTCATTAACATTACTAGCGCCATAACCACCACTACGGCAATAAGCACAGGAAATACAGCACGCAAGTAAAAGAACTGCAAGGTCTCGATATCGGCTACTAGCCGACTAAAAATATCTCCCTTGGTAAACCGCGTTAAATCACGCATGGCCAGCTGCTCAAGTCGCCTATATAGCCATATTCTGATATCTGCCAGTAACCGGAAGGTAACCTCATGACTTACATAACGCTCGCCATAACGGCAGACGGCTCGGGTTAAACCAAAAAACCGTACTCCGACGATAGCCACCGATAATTCGACTACCGGCGGATGCAGGGCAGCTGCCGAGATTAGCCAAGCCGAAGCCGCCAATAAGCCAACATTGGCATAAACAGTTAAGCTACCAAGTACACAGGCTACAGCAGCCAGGAGGATCGTCACCTTTCTGCCCATTAATACGTTAAGCATGACCCACCTCCCCGATCTGGGAAGCCGCTACCAGCCGGTCATACAGTCCCTTTTGCGCTAACAGCGCCTCATGTGTACCGGCCTCGACAACCTGTCCGGCAGTCAATACGATAATTTTGTCGGCCTGACGTATGGTAGTTACGCGATGAGCAATAATAATGGCTGTTCGCCCAACAAGCAGCCTTGCCAGCGCAGCATCAAGCGCAGCCTGGGAGGTAACATCAAGCCCCCGCGCCACTTCATCCAGGATAATTAGCGGAGCATTCTGTAAAAAGGCTCTGGCAATAGCCATACGCTGGCGCTCACCACCACTCAGTCCCTGGCTGCCCTGCCCGAGCGGCGTGTCATAGCCATCAGGCAACCGCATAATGAAGTCATGCGCACCGGCTGCCTTAGCGGCAGCTACGACCTCCGCAAACGCAGCATCTGGCCGCGCCAACTTAATATTATCAGCCACCGTTCCCTGAAATAAGTGCGGTCGTTGCGGCACAAAGGCCACGTGCTGCAACCAGTCACTGGCACGCAGTGTCTTAAGAGCTAGGCCGTTAACTATAATCGCCCCGGCAGATGGGGCTAGAAAGTGTAGCAACAAGGCCGCCAGCGTACTTTTACCTGCTCCGCTCTGCCCTACAACTGCCAGGTGTTGACCGGCCTCTAGCACAAAAGATATTCCGGCCAAAGCCGGGCGCATGCCTTGCTCATAATCTGCATAGACATCCCGAAACTCTACCGCAATCTGCGATTGCCTTACTAACGGCTCTGAGCCGCTGGCCGCGCGTGGCCCTTGCAGTGCCAGCAACCGGAAAATGTCGGCTGCTGCCGATTTCCCGTCCATAGCAGCGTGAAACTGAGTGCCTAACAGCCGCAGCGGCTGATATAATTCAGGAGCTAACAGCAGTACAAACAAGGCTTGGGTAAAGGTAATATCATCGTATAACAGACGCAGACCAACTGTTACCGCTACCAAAGCTGTACTAATAGTGGCTAACAATTCCAAGGCCAAAGCCGATAGAAAGGCTACTCTAAGTACTTCCATTGTAGCACCGCGAAACTCGTTGCTTATCCGACTAATAATTGCTAGTTGTTCCCGGCTCCGTCCAAACAGCTTGAGGGTCGTGAGGCCTGCCAACACATCTAAAAAATGGGTGCTCAGCCGAGTGAGCGTTTCCCATTGCCGCAGATTCCGTTTCTCGGCCATCTTGCCAATTAGTATCATAAAAATCGGGATTAAGGGTGCTGTCACCAACATAATAACTGCCGAGGTACCATCAAGCGGCCCCACCGCTGCCAGGATAAATACCGGAATAACAACCGCCTTTAAAAGTTGTGGCAGATACTTGGAAAAATAAGCATCCAATTTCTCAATGCCCTCGCTGATAATGTTGACTAATTCGCCGGCTGGCTGCTGCGCCATTGCCACTGGACCCAAGCCCAGCACATGGCGAAGCAGGCGCTGGCGGAGTGCAGCTTTTATCTCTGCCGCTAGCTTAAAAGCCAGTACTCCTTCACCATACATAAGCAGGGCTCGTAGTAGCGCAATCCCCACAAGCAGCACAAAAACTGGAATAACAGCGGTTAGCTCTTGTTTACCTAAAAATATCCTGTCGATGACCTGGGTGAGGTAATAAGCCTGAACAACCACCAAAGCCCCGCCACATATTCCAAGTCCAGCAACAACCGCCAATAACCAGCGCTGTTTTTTGGCCTCATTTACTAACTGCTTATCAATCAGTCGTGTTCACCTGCCTTATGCCATCCACAAAAACCCCATAACAATTGACAATCTTGCTTTTAGTTAGGTTACTACAAATAACTGCAAGAATCCTGCTGCTCTGCAACTTATTCCTGCAAAACCACATTCTATCCAACAAAGTTTTCCCTGCCATCACAACAAATAAAAGCGAGATCACCGCACATAAGGTCCCAATGACTAAGGATGTGTAGTGCTCCCCGGTCATTGCGGGCATCAGCGCGGCAATCTCGCGTTACTATATAACCCATTAAACGATACCTGTTTTTAGTGCAACTGTTTCATCGGCCCTGTTTCCTCAAGCTGATCAATTCCAACATGTACGGTATTACGCTCTTCCAAATAGGTTACATGAGCCGTATTTCGGCCTTTATCTACATCTTCAATCCAAACATAATTATTACGATACTTTACCCCAATTATATCTGTCGATTTCATAATTTGTTCAGCGCGCGTCGCATCCATGAACACCACTCCTTTTTACAAGTAGTATTTCACTTCATGTGCCTATATTATTCCCATCCAAAGCGACACGCCTCCGCCTAAGCGCACACTATCTGCCCTAGAGCTGAAGCGGCAAACATTCCTCCCGAATTAAGCCAAACAGTTCTAGATCAACATACTTACCTGCGAGAAAAGCCGCTTTACGCAGTGTGCCTTCATAGCGATAACCGCATTTTTCGGCCACCTTGCGACTAGAGTCATTGCCAGCCACTACGGTCAGCTGCAGCCGAGGAATCGGCCTAGACTCAAACAAAAAGGCCGAAAATAACGCCAAAGCCTCGGACATATAGCCTTTCCCCCGGTCATCCCGCCGGAAAATCTGGTAGCCAATCTCATATCCTGCCCGATAATCCGCATTGGGAAAATAGATAATCTCGCCGACGATTCGCCCCTCTTCCTGCTGATCGACAATAAGCAAACGGCCAAAACGCTCATGCCAGAACCCCCGATCAGCAAATCCACGCCGAAATGCGGGTTCGGCCGGGATATCAATCAACCAAAACTCACCTTTTTGCGATACATCGGTCATCAACCTATAGAGCAGTTCAAGGTCAGATTCACGTACTGTCCTCAAACAAACCTTCTTACCTTGAAGCACACAACCGCAATCCACTTAAGCCCACGCCCTCCGTTTTACATACTGCAATATATATAGTATTCCTTATTATCTAATATTATCAAATAAAAGTAAACTGTGGTCGCTAGTATATTTTGTTTATTTAAAAGATTTGACCAAGTCCTGTAATTATCACCTTGCCGGCAGCATCTACAATAACCTCGGTAATCTGTCCATGGTTATTATCCCCAACATCCGGGTGTTGCATCAGTTTATCCGTGAGAAATAACAATCGCTGATTTACCGATGCTCTAAGATAGTCTTGCGAAGGCAACCCCTGTTCATAAGGTCCGGCAACCAGCAAATCGGTTACAGCCAGCAGCCGCTGCCAGGCAAGGTTACGCCCAGTCGAAAGTTCAGCAAAAGTATAACCAGAAAAGATCACAATATTTAACCCGCAAGCCCTGAGTTGTTCTGCCAGTTCGGCCAAAGCCTCTGCCTGCGCAAAAGGCTCGCCGCCGGAGAAGGTCACCCCTTCAATACCATCGATTGCTAAAATACGTTCAGCCAACTCTTCCGGGGCAATAAGCTGCTTATCTGCAAAGACCTGCATATCCTGGTTAAAACAACCCGGGCAGTTGCGGCCACACCCCTGCACCCACACCACCGCGCGCCGGCCAGGGCCATTACTGCGCGAAACAGGCAAAAAGGCCGCCATATTAATCAGGCTGCCTTTTTGCCTTTCTTCCCCCGTCATCGCTGATTATCCCGAACCTTGGCAGCATTGGCCGGTTGCTCATAATATTCCGGCGACATTTCCCGCACTTTAACTTCTCCCAGCGCTTCTTCGATGGGTCTCGTGATATCCAGACATTTGCCGCCTTTGGCTCCGGCCACCTTAATACTGACCTGTCCGCTGGCATCAATGGTGATTTCCAGCTCCTCTTTATCCATGCTTTACCGCCCCTTCCTTTTAGTCTTCATCAATTTCTAGCAGCACTTGACCTGAGCCTGTTTCACCAGCAACCTCGCCTGGATAGGAAGCTGACTGGGCACGGCCTTCTTGCAGCCATTGCCGGAGATACTGAATATTTTCCCGTTGGGAAACAGATAACGGCACTTGGCGTTTTAGCGATATAACAATATCTTCTGTGGTAATTTCCCGCATCTGATCACTGAAAGCCAAATACATGGCATCAATAATGGCCTGTTCAATTTCCGCACCCACATAGCCGTCTGACTCCTTAACCAACCGCTTAAGATCAAACTCACGCGGGTTGCGGTTACGCCGTTTGAGGTGAGTGATAAAAATCTCGCGTCGCTCTGACATGTGCGGCAAATCCAGAAAGAATATCTCATCAAAGCGGCCTTTGCGCATAAGTTCCGGCGGTAGTGCGGCAATGTTGTTGGCTGTAGCCACAACAAAGCACGGCTGTTTCTTATCCTGCATCCAGGTCAGTAAGGTCGCAAACACACGCTGGCTGGTACCACCGTCACCGCCGCCAAAGGCAAACGCCTTTTCGATCTCATCAACCCATAATATGCAGGGAGCAATGGTCTCAGCAATGTGCAACGCCCGGCGGCAGCGGTCTTCCGATTCGCCAACATACGAACCGAATAAAGCGCCGACATCAAGCCGCAGCAGCGGCAGCTGCCACAAGCTGCTAATCATTTTTGCGGTTAAGCTCTTACCTGTACCGGGAATACCAACCATAGCAATGCCTTTAGGCGCCGGCAAGCCATAGTCACGCGCATCCTTAGTAAAGGCTTGTTCCCTGAGACGCAGCCATTCCTTTAAGACTCCTAAGCCACCGACACTTTCCGCGGTCTCGGTAGTACTCAAAAACTCAAGTGCTTCACTTTGGCGTACCAACTGGGCTTTTTCCTCGGTAATCATAGCAATGCTGCGATCATCCAGGCAGCCACAAGTTACAATAGCTTTAGAGAAAACCCGGCGCGCCTGGCCGGCTGTCATGCCCATAGCGGCTTGCACTACCTTTTCGCGCCCGGTTTCGGTTAGATTCATTTTGACATTGGCCCCCTTTAAGAGACCTTCCAATACGCCGTCAAGCTCCTCGCCGTTAGGACGCCGGAGCTGGATAACCACAGCCTCATCCTGTAACTCATCTGGAATTTGTCCGGTGGGAGTGGTAATAACAATCGAGGTTCTTGTCTGTGTCAAGCGCTGTACAACACTGCGCAGCTTGCGCCTGACTGGCGGGTTGGTCCAAAAATCATGGAAATCCTTGCAGACAAAAATGTCCCCCTGATTATCCATTCCCGTCTTTTCCATAAGATCAAGCGCAACCAGCGGATCCCGACACTTCAGATCAATCGACGACTTGCCTGTCAACACAACAAAAGCATCGGCCACATCCCAGGACAAACAGGTGCGGTTCTTTTGCTCACACACAGCTTTTACATGCTCAATGGCGCGTTCTTCTTCTGGAGTTACAATAACAATAAGCGTGACCCGCGCTCTAATGTAGGTATCAAATTGCTCAGCAAAGTTATCCATGTTTTTTCTACCTCCCCTATACCCATCTGCGTACTACTAATCTGATTTCCCCATTGGCCTCACGCTGCTCCTCCACAACATTAAAGCCTTGCCGGCCAATCTTATCCATAACAGTAGTCAGAGCATATTGCTGCTGCACTTTTTGCGTAAACTCTTGTTCATTGGTTCCCTGTACGCCAAACCAATCGGCGACAAAGCTATACGTTCCATCCGCTCCGAGTACAAAACCAATATCATAACCCTGTTTCATTCTCACGGCAATATCGACAGGTGTTTCCTGGGCGCGATAGCCTTTTATGACAGCTTGCTCCTCCACGTCATAGCCAAGTTCCTTGAGGCAAGCTGCCAACATCTCTTTGCTGGTAATTTTAGTTGTTACCTGAGTAAAATGTGACATCGTTATTCCCCCCTCTACACTAGTTTGGCTGCTACTATACTTTCTGCAATTACATTCCCGTTCATTAGTTCGCGGGCTGTTGCCTGCAGCTGCCCGGCAGCGCCCAAACTAAGCTCTATCGTCATAACCTGCTGGCCTCTCACGGCCGGCGCCCCGGACATGAGCACTAACGGACTATCTTCATTTATACACTGCGCTTTCATCCGATATAGCAGTAAAGCAAATTGTTGCTGACCGTCATAGCTGGCTTTGATCGTCAGTTCAGCTATAGGCCCATCACTTGGATAAAACATTCCCTGCGGTACGACTTCCCGGTAATGATAGCCATCCTCCGCCAAGTAGCGTACAGCATAACTATGGCGCAAATAACCACAGCCGTCAATTCCTGCACTTAATATCGCAGCACCATAGGCTGCAGCGGCCAAGGGCGCGCGATCATAGATGGTAACACCGGCAAAAAGTTCATGTATTGTTGGCAGAAGCGCGGGGTTTACCGCACTACCGGTCACTACAACCCCGGCCAGACTGGCTATCGTATACCCCAAGAGTTCTGCTTCCCGCAGTACCTGCCTGACTGTGGCCGATAAGACTTGTGGCAGCTGCACCGCAGTATCTGCCTCAGTCACCCAGCCTGAACTATAGCTTACCACCCTGATATGACGACAGTTGCTGTCCTCATCCTCCTGATTAATAGCCTGCACCATGGCTGCTTCCAGATATTCATCACTTATCGTAAGAACCATATATCTATCCTCAGGCTTAACCCGCATCCCGGCGCCCCACGCAGCCGCCCACGGCTGTTCGATAAGTTCCAGCCGATTAAAGCCGCCCTGTCTGCCCGCTGCTTCTAGCCATTGCCGGTAACGCCGCCACGCCTGCGGCGACCGGCAAGCAGCCATTGGTACGGTGAACGCAACCACAGCCTCACCGCCTAATCCCAACACTTGACCCGACCGGCTCAATATAGCCGCTACATAATCTTTCGCTATATCCTGGTTGCTCAGCAGCTGACGCCCTGTCAAATAGTTAACCAACTTGCCAGTTACAACAGCAAACTGCAAATCGTGAAACAGCTTTGTAAAACTACCTTCTACTGCCTCCTGGCCAATGAAACATTGCTCAGTTGCCGTATCATAGGCAATGGCTGACGGCGCAGCATATATTCCCTTATCGTTGCCTAAAGCACAACCCGGCAGCAGTCGTGTCACACCAGGCAAGTAAATTGTCTCCGCCTGCTGGGACGCCTGCCGCCAATAAGCAGCTACCGTATAAGCATTGCCAAAATCAATAGCCAGCCGTCCAGCCATTGCCCTCACCTCAACTATCACAGCATAATATCATAACGAAATTTAGCAGTAAGCAAACTATGCAAAAAGCAACTCGCCTCTCTTGCAGCCACTTCCAGTTCCTCTGTCGCCTTCATGGCTGCCGCATAATGCCAATCCGCATGCGTTGCCAGCGCCAGCGGTTTACTTAACCGCAATTGCTTGAGCGTTACTGTCCCCAGTGGCGATTTTATGACTGCTCGTGCCCCACTATGACTAACCGCCAAAAGCCTGCCAGGGTCGTTAGTACTCCATAACAACTTCGCATTATCTGACTGCCATACTTTGATGGCACCGTCAATCCCGTTGCTGACCAGCACCCAGCCATCGCCGCTATAGTTTAGTCCCTGGACCTGTCCGTTATGCGCTAGCCACTGCCTACTACCGCCAGTGGCACCGACTAAGGCATAGGTGCGCAACCTGCCATCCCGTCCCCCGCCAGCGACTACCCGTGCATTCGGGTTTATCGCCGCCGTACAAAATAAACTGCCAGGATACTGTGCCTGATTCAGCATAGCAGAACCATCCCACGACCAGACTTTAGCCGGTAATACACCACCGGCACATGCCAGTGCCAGCAACCTGCCCTGCTGGTCTGCGGCCAGCGCTGTCACCAGCCCCGGCTGGCCAATAACACTGCTAACCCATTTAACATCAGGCAATTGCCAGATATGTACCTTGGCATCCTTCCCGGCTGTTACCAAATAGCGGCCATCATACGTGAAGGCCACTGCGGTAATGGCCTCATCATGGAGATTAACCGTCCGCCAGAGCTTACCATCAGCTATTTGCCATAACCGCAGTCGTCCATCACTACCGCCACCGGCTACCAGGCGGCCATTGGGGTGAAAAGCAGCGCAGTCAATACTGGCCGCAGGTTCCACAGCCTCCAGGGCAGCCAGCTCACGCCCGTCAGGCACAAACATACTTCTACCGGTTTGCGGACAGCTCGCCAACAGGTTCTCCCAATCAGCACATTGCCAGGGCTTAGGCTGCCAGTTTGCATTTGCTAAGGTTAATACAAATTCAGCTGCCCAGTTTACCGGCACAAAAAAGGTTAGCCGGTATAACTCCTCCCACCGCTCCTGTTCAGACAACAAATTCAGCATCGCCGCCCAGTCCGCATCGGTAATTTCTTCATATTCAGCCCGGCGACCGGCTTTCAAGAGTAGCCCGACCAGCAGCAAACTGTGGCCGCTTTGACGGGCTGCAGTCAAAAACTGCTGCCGCTCATCCGGTGTCGCTTGCCGATAGCTTTTGGCTAACAAGGGTCTTGTGTCCTGCCAATCCAGCGCATAATATTTTTCCCACTGACCGGTAATGCAATAATATAGCGCAGCCTTACTGTCAACAGTTGGCGCATAATTAGCCATCAACGCCCAGGTTCTAAGGCGTTCCTGACCTTGGCGAAGTACCGTCTCACACACAGCATCAATGGCCTGCCGATTGGTCAGTGTCAGGAGCAACCGCCGGGCTCGCCCGGCAATCATTCGGTCTGCATCCTCCACAGCCAGCAAAAGTTCGGGTATAAGCTTTGCTCCCTCAGCTAGCATAAGCCGGTCTGCACCGGTCTTGAGCACAGTCAATAATCGCAGCCCGAGCGGCTGGGAAGCCAGATAACCGGCCGCAACTATAATGTGTTCTAATTCGGCTTGGCGGCTGTCCGCCCACAAGCGGCATAACTCATCAATGGCACCGCCGTCGGTTAAACCGCATAAGGCCTGCCTCGCCTGGGTCGCCACACCAAGCTCTTCACTGGTTAAAGCCGCCACCAGCGGCGCTACAACCTCAGGTCCCATTCCGGCCGGAATAGACGGCTCACCAGCATAGAGCGCCGCAAATACCTTTTCCTTTACAGCTTGCGCTGCGGCTTCTTGTCTGGCCGCAGCCTCAGCATCTTCCTCAGGTGATGAACCGCCATCAGCCGCGAGCTGGAGCCTGGCCATAATAGTACCGACAATCTCACGGATATTCTGGCGCTCACCCACAGCCAGCTGTTCTTTTATCAAAGCCTCTGCCAACTGCACGATTTCCGTCATAAAATCAGCTGGATAAATCCAGGCCAGCTGCCGCAAAAATTCTTTGTCCTCAGCTCCAAGCTCCATGCCCTCACCACCTGTTTACTCTTTGAGGTTATTAATATTCTAAATCCTTTGCAGTTACCCGTTTGCGGAATATCCAATAAACCCAACCCTGATATACTAGCACCACCGGCACCAGCGCCAGCGCAGCAATAGTCATAATTGTCAACGTATATGGTGTAGAAGCTGCATTAGTAATTGTCAGACTCCAGGCCGGATTGAGACTTGATACCATAAGCCGGGGAAATAACCCCGAGAAGAAGGCAACTGTCGTAAACGCCACTGTCAGGCTGCTTAAGATAAAACCCAGCCCATATCGCTTACTGTACACAGCGCCATAGGCTCCGACAAATAAGGCAACAGCTCCCCATAGGCTAATTCCAGCACCTGTGCTGGCAAATAAATCGGTATTGGTATATGTCAGGCCAACAAGTACTAAACAAAATACCGCTGTCAATATCCCTGTCCGTACTGCGACTGTGCGTGCCCGCTTCACCATTTCACCCTCGGTTTTAAGCGTCAAATACAGCGCCCCATGGAAAACAAACACCAGTAAGAAAGCAATCCCACCAACCAGTGTATAGGGGCTAAGCAAGTCAAAGAATGTGCCGACATATTGCATCTTGGCATTTATCGGTACCCCCTGAATCAGGTTAGTTACAGCGACACCCCATAGCACTGCTGGAATGGCACTGCCAATAAAAATCAGCCAATCCCAGGTGTTTCGCCAGACCGGGTTTGAATCCTTACTCCTAAACTCAAACGCAACACCCCGGACGATAAGCGCCATCAGCATCAAAAACAACGCCAGATAAAAGCCACTGAACAAGGTGGCATATACATGCGGAAAAGCGGCAAACATCGCCCCTCCGGCGGTAATCATCCAAACCTCATTACCATCCCACACCGGCCCGACGGTATTGATAATGATTCGGCGCTCGGTGTCATTTTTCCCTAGAAAGGGAAGCAAGATTCCTACTCCATAATCAAACCCTTCGAGAAAAAAGAAGCCGATAAAAAGTACTGTCAGCAAAACAAACCACAATACACTTAATTCCACAATGTCGCCCCCTTTGCTGCTGCCGGTTTATTGGATTGAACCTGAACATCTACCGGACCCTGCCGGACAAATTTCTGCACAAGATACACTGCGGCTATCGCCAGCAAGGCGTAAATAAGCGTAAAGCCAATCAACGATATCCAGATACTAACTGCCCCAACGGAAGGGGATACCGCTTGCTCTACCTTCTGCAAACCAAATACAATCCACGGCTGCCGTCCGCCTTCGGTAACAAACCAACCTGTTGAATTGGCAATATACGGCAAGGGTAAGCTCCACAATACGGCCTTCAATACCCAAGGGTTATCTTCCAGCCGCCCGCGCCACCAGCAAAAGCCAGCTGCGAGCACAACAAGCAGCATAACACTGCCTGCAGCCACCATAATCCGAAAACTCCAAAATATCGGTGTTACTTGAGGCACATAATTACCTGGACCATAAGTAGCAATATATTCTTTTTCGATATCTTTAATTCCCTTAACCGCAGTATTCGGGTTATTGTTAGCCAAAATGGACAACATGGCCGGGATTTTTATTTCTAGTGAATTGCTCTTGTTCTGCTCATCAATAATGGCTGCTACCGCAAAAGGCGCCGGATTTGCCGTCTCCCACAGCGCTTCTGCCGCAGCTAGTTTCATGGGCTGCGCTTTGGCAATAAACTGTGTCTGGGCATGGCCGCTTCCCATTAGTAAAAACAAGCTTGCAGCCGTCCAGATTAGCCCTATTTTGAACGAGGCCCGGAAAAACTCTACATGAGTTTTCCGGATAAGATGATACGAACTGATAGCCAGAACAAAGAAACCGGCTGTTACTAATCCCGACAATACAGTATGCGGAAATTGATAAAACACATAGGGATTGGTAATGAGCGCGATAAAATCTGTCATTTCAGCCCGACCGTTATTAATCACATAACCTACCGGCGATTGCATAAACGAGTTTGCCGTCAAAATCCAAAAAGCCGACAAATTTGTCGCCAGTGCTACAATCCACATACTGGCGGCATGCATCGACTTAGGCAGGCGTTCCCAGCCAAAAATCCATAATCCCAGAAATACTGATTCCAGGTAAAAGGCCGTAAGTGCTTCCAAAGCTAGCGGCGCCCCAAAAATATCCCCCATAAACCGGGCGTATTCTGACCAATTCATGCCAAAATGGAACTCCTGAACAATACCTGTGACCACACCCATAGCAAAGTTAATAAGGAACAGCTTTCCCCAAAATTTAGTTTGTTGTTTGTACATTTCATTACCGGTGCGGACATAGATAGTTTCCAGAATAGCTACAATGAGGGACAAACCTAAGGTCAACGGCACAAATAGAAAATGATACACTGTGGTGATCCCGAATTGCCAGCGGGACAAAAGTAATTCTTCCATGCTCCTACCTCCCAGAATATTTTTTTGTTTGAGCCATATCGGCAAAGGTAACACTGGATAAATTGGCTGCCAAATTGTCTTGAATAACTGCAAGTGCCTGGTGCACCGGACATTCGTGTTCACAGTGACGGTTACATATGCTGCGATCGGCCAGGCAGCGGTGAATGCCTAGCGGCCCCTCCACAGCAACAATAACATCATACAACGTAATCTCCTCAGGCCGCTTTGCCAGTGCAAAACCACCCACAACTCCACGGTAAGACTTTACCAGACCGGACGCTGCCAGCATCCGCATAATCTTTTGCAAAAAGCGCGGCGGAATATTCTGTCTTTCAGCAATAACAATGCCTCTTGCCACCTGACCAAATGGTATGCCGCTTAGATATAACACAACCCTAAAAGCATAATCGGTAGCCTGATTAAGCTGCACAACGCCACCACCCTCTACTGCTATAGCCAAAGTATACTGCACCGGTATAGTATTAATTTTATTGTACTTTCATTATCTATTTTTTGTCAATATCTATTTGTTAGAAAAATGTATTAATGGATAATAATTACCAAAATGTTTAATACCCTATTCTATCAAGCCTGAAAAACGCAAGAAATATGCACTGCGGCATACTCCTTGCGTTCCCTGCTCAGACTATATGACTTTTACCATGACAAGACCATAGTACTTTTTACTGCTTATAGTTCTTACTCTGGCAAATTTTTAAAAATACTTCAATAATCTCAGGGTCAAATTGTGTCCCTTTATTTCGCTCCATCTCCTCCATGGCAGCTTGCTGAGACATCCCTTTGCGGTACGGCCTGTCCGAAATCATGGCCTGAAAACTGTCGGCCACTGCGATAATTCTTGCCCCCAAAGAAATTTCCGCACCTGACAAACCATTCGGATAGCCGCCGCCATCATAACGTTCATGATGATATTTTACGATCTCGGCAATCTGATTGAGCGAAGGAATGCCTGCTAAAATTTTAGCTCCCATCACCGGGTGTTGCTTAATGGCATCGAACTCCTCCTCGGTAAGCTTGCCTTTTTTATTAAGGATAGTATCAGCAATACCAATTTTACCAATATCATGCAACAACGCAGCAAAATTTATCATAAATCTTTCTTCCGTATCGATCTTCAATGCAGTCATAATATCTGTTGCAATAACGGCAACTTCGGTTGAATGACCGTGGGTATATTCATCTCGAACCTCCAGGGTATTAACCAATGTCATTATAATGGAAACAAGAATCTGTTCTTTCTCGACCGCAACTTTTTTAATTAATCTATTAACCCGGTGAGCTAGTAAATTAACTTCATCCTTCTCCCGGTAATAGTGGTGGGTACCTGCCTCATCTTCTAATACTGTATCAACAGCGACCTTCACCTGTTTCAGGCGGGAAACAATGCTTTTCGCCAGTATCAAACTAACGCCCAGCATGATAAGCATACCAATCCCTGAGTAAAGCAGCATTTGCTCCCGCCGCTCGGCAATTCCGTCCTGAATACTTTGGGCATCAAAATCAATACCGACAATTGCCACGGTTTCGCCTTGGGAATTTTTAATCGGCGCATAACCAGAAAGTGTAATCCCCCATTTATCGGTGGCAAATTCTTTATCTACAGCCGGCCGTTCAAAACCGGTAAGCATATCAGGCGCCCCTGCCGAATCATAAAGCTCATTAAATCCTGCTGCATCTTCACTTTCATCAATCTCAAGGATAAAAACCAAGGCACGTTCGGCGGCACCTTTGCGCATAATATAAATATCCTGGATACTGTCGTTAGCTTCCTTAAAATTTGCCAGGAACTTTTTTATCGCCATATACTCTTGGGTTTGCTGCTGCTCAGGTTTACGCCAACCTGCCACGACATCACCGTCAATAGAAACCGCGGCAATGGCTGCAATAGATTTTAACTCATTTTGTACTAGATTAAGATGGGTTTCTTCCAGATTTCTTTCCAGTTGATAAGTCAAACCCAAGACCGTAATGGTAAATACCAAAAACAAGATAACAACCAACTTAATATACAGGGAGGAGTGAATTGGATTCCATTTGTTAATACTCCGTCGATTTAGCTTGTATAAATTAGGTATGTCGGTGTCTCTCATTTTATTACCCCTTCACCATTACAAGTACCAATCTTAATCTTAAAGAGTAAACTTTTTTACAGCCGTCTGCAGGCCTTCTGCCATTATAGCTAGCGCCCTGCTGGCTGATGTGATTTCTTCCATAGAGGCTGAGGTTTCCTCGGTTGCTGCCGAAATACTCTGCGTTTGGTCGGCGGCACCCTTGCTTATCTGTTCAATGTCAACCACTGAGGTCACGATTTGCTGGGTCTTTACTGATATTTGCTGGATTGATGCCGAGATTTCCCGGACTTGGGATGATACCTCACCCACCAGGGCAACAATCTCTTTGAAGGCTTTGCCTGCGGTATTTACCACTTCGCCACCAAGCTTAACCTCACGCGAACCGTCATTAATAGCACTTACCGAGTTGGCGGTATCCGCCTGGATTTCCATGATAAGCGTGGCAATTTGTTTAGCGGCGTCCTGTGATTGCTCAGCTAGTTTGCGTACTTCTTCCGCAACTACAGCAAACCCTCTGCCCTGCTCACCAGCACGGGCGGCTTCAATAGCCGCGTTAAGCGCCAACAGGTTGGTTTGACCGGCAATTCCCGAAATGGTGTCGACGATCTGGCCAATCTCTTTGGAGCGTTCTCCCAGCTTTGTTACTACCGCTGCCGAGCTTGCCACAGTTTTTTCAATGCTTACCATTTGATTGATTGCAGCATCGACGGCGTGGCCGCCCGCATTGGCAGTATCGGTCGCCTTATCTGCCATCACCGCAACTTCACCGGCATTAACCGCGGCTTGCTGAATACCCTCTGACATCTGCTCGACTACCGCAGCGGTTGCTTCAATCGCGTTGACTTGTTTACGCGCTCCGTCGGCCACCTCGGTAATAATAATAGCCACCTGTTCTGTTGCCTGCGCTGATTGCTCGGCGCCAGCCGTCAGTTCTTCCGATGATGCAGCCACCTGTTCTGTTGTAGAGGCAATTTGCTGAACCAACTGACGCAAATTGGTTTTCATGATAGTAAAGGCATGGGCTACCTGCCCGGTTTCATCCGAATTTTTAATATCAAGATCTTCATAATTCAGATTTCCTTTAGCAATCTCATCTGCGGCAACGGTAATTTGCTGAATTGGTTTGGCAATACGCCTACTGATAAAGAAACCGATACCAAGCGAAACGGCTGCCACAATAATATTCACCACAAGCAGTACTTGCTGGATACTGGCCGCTCTTGCTGCTTGCATTTTTTGATCAGCTTCAACGATTTTACTGATTCCCTTAATTAACTCTTCCGACGCACCCATAGCGGCTTTATAGGGTTTTCCCGCCTCCTGCATAGATTGGGCAACTAGATCAGCATTGCCGGATTTTTTGGCCGCAAAGGATTTTTGAACAATCTCTTCATAGCTATCCTTTTCGTCCTTCATTGTCTGGAGAATTTTTTTGCCCTGTTCTGTTTGGATAATTCCTCGTAATTCAGTTAATTTCTCTTCTGCGCTTTTACGATAACTTTCAAATATCGGGATGTCGGACAAATCACCCGTAAAGTTAAAGCGCCGCATGGCTACTGCCTCATTGGCCAAATCAGTAGCAAAACCCTGAGTCAAGGCTATCCTTTCCAGGTTCTTTTGCATTGTTTTTTCATACGATGCGTTTATTTGACCTATCTCATAATAAGTAAAACCGCTCATAAGTACCACCAGGCTTATTACGATTACAAAGCCGCCGGTGATTTTCTTGCCAATTGTCATGTTCATTGCCTGTCATCTCCTTATAGTAAAATAAGTACTTTACTCTTACCTATGCAAAACTCATGCCATTCCTAAAGCATTTCCGTTTTACCTAGAAGCAAAGTCTTATAAACCCAGGAAATTCCCGGCTACATTCCTAACACATCACCTTGTTCACACTTGTTTCCATAACAAAAACTGCGTACTTACCCAGAATCTGCTATGCAATTTTTGTTATAAGGCACATAAATGCCTCTGCCAGATTAAGACCATCAAGCAAAGGCATATTTTAGTATTGTTTATTTATTTCTATTGCGCATTTGTTCCAGGCGGTAACACAATGCCCTTAGCGACATGTCCAAATACTTGGCAGTTGCTGTCTGATTGCCATTATGTGCATCAAGCACTGCCTGGATAATGAGGTCATTATATTCCTTTATGGAAAGACCACCCTCTGGCAAAGGTAATACTACTTGTTTTTCCTTGGTACTGCCAATCGACTTCCCATCTGTTGCTCCCTGCGCAGTATCGTGAGCCACTATTTTTTCCAAGTGAACTGGTTGCAATTCGGGATCATCATACATAAAGACGATCCACTCCATAGCATTACGCAATTCTCGCACATTGCCAGGCCAATCATATTGCTCCAGTAGCTGTTGAGCCTGCGGGCTAATGCTGGTAATTCGTTTTCTTTTGGCTTGTGCAAATTCCCGCAAAAACATTTCGGCAAGTGGTACAATCTCTTCTCGCCGGTCTCTGAGCGGCGGAATCACGACATGTCCAATTTTTAAGCGATAATAGAGGTCACGCCGAAACAAGCCGTCTTCCATTCTTTTTTCCAAATCCACATTGGTAGCGCAAATAACCCGGACATCGGCTTTGATTTTTTTTAGGCCGCCCACCCGGTAATATTCCCGGGATTCCAGCACCCTAAGCAGCTTGGCCTGCATTTCTGGCGGCATTTCTCCAACCTCGTCCAAAAACAGTGTGCCGCCTGCCGCTGCATCCAGCTTTCCTTTTTGCCCACGACTCAAACTGCCGCTGAAGGCTCCACCTTCATAACCAAACAGTTCGGATTCAAACAAATTTTGCGGAATAGCCGCACAGTTAAGCTCAACCAAAGGACCTGTCGGCGTTTTTAAGTTTGATCCATAATGAATAATCCGGGCAACCACTTCTTTACCGGTGCCTGTCTCGCCCTGAATCAGTACTGTTAGTGTCCTATCGGTATGAAAACGCTGAGCCAAGCCAGCAACCTGCTGCATACTAGCTGAAAAAATCCCCACATTGCCAATAATGGACTCTGCCACCATTTTGCGCATGCGATCTAACTCAAGCTCGGTATGTTGGGTCGCTGATTGCAGCTTAGCATCAAAGTTCTCTGTCAGCTCTTTATTTTCCCTGAGTAGCGCCTGGTGCTCCGACACGCGCAGCGCAATTGCTGCCAACTCTTGCGCATCAACAGGCTTCAGCAAATAATCATACGCGCCTGCTCGCAAGGCTGCTACCGCTGTTTTCATATCCCCATAACCAGTAAATAGTACAACATCGCTGCGCCAGCTGTCAGGCTGTTCAGTGATGGCCTGTGCCAATTCAATTCCCGTCATTCCCGGCATCTGAATATCAGATAACACAAACGGATAATCTGCCTGCTTCCACTTAGCCAGCGCCTGCTCCGCGGTATCGCACTCAGTTACCGAGTGTTCCTGTTCGCGCAAGAACCAGGCCACCGCCTCCCGGCTATGTCGGTCGTCATCTACCAGCAAAATTTCCATAACTAAACCTCCTAAACGGCTTCTTTACTTCTTCCAGGTAAGGTAATCAAGAAAACGGCTCCTTCATTCTCCCCGGAAACAATACTAATCGTTCCCTGACAAGAAGTAACAATGGACTGCACTATGGATAATCCCAGTCCCAGATTATCACTGCCGGATTTGGTGGAAAAAAACGGCTCAAAAACTTTGGTTCTTTGCGTATCACGAATTCCTGGCCCCGTGTCGGCAACCTCAATATATACGTTATTCTTGGCTGCCCAAGTTCGAATAAACAGCTGCTTGTCTTGACAGCCGGCTGCATCCATGGCCTGCATGGCATTTGATGCCAAATTAACAATAATCTCTTCTAACGCAGTAGGGATTGCATAAATATAGGGCAATCTATCAGCCAGTTGTTTATTTACCTTAATCCCGTGCGCCGTTAATTGACTGCCTACAATTTTAAGTGATTGTTCAATAGCCTCGTTAACCTGGCAATAAGAGGCCTGGGTTTCATCCCGCCTAATAAAGCTGCGCATATGCATAATGATATTATTAATACGGTCAGCCTGATGGGAGATTTCCTCAACATTGCGCATGATATCACCCACTGGCCGCTCTTTACCGTTTTGGTATGCATAAACCATGCCGCTGGCAATCATTTTTATCGAGTTGAGCGGCTGGTTTATTTCATGGGACAAACCGGCGGCCATGGTGCCAAGCGAAGATAATTTCTCGGCTTGCGCTCTGACCTCGTTGGCT
This sequence comes from Bacillota bacterium, assembly GCA_023443285.1. GTDB lineage: Bacteria > Bacillota > Negativicutes > Sporomusales > Sporomusaceae > Sporomusa. The sequence continues at coordinate 28,775 of JAEZVB010000055.1, read as the reverse complement.
TTGGCCATAGCTTGTGCCGCCATTTTCTGTTCAGTTATATCTTCTTTTATCGCAATAAAGTTAATGATATCTCCCTGGCTACTATGCACAGGGGTGATCGACATAACCTCATCATAAAAACTGCCGTCTTTTCGGCACTGGGCAAATTCACCGCGCCAGGCCTCATCTGCCGAATTCAGTTGCTGCCAAAACCGCTGACAAAAGCCTTCATCCTGATAACCGGATAGCCGCATAAGGTTTTGTCCAAGCGCCTCATTCTCCGCATAACCAGTTAAAGTGGAAAATGCCGGGTTTATCCATTCAACTTTGCCATCCTTATCGGTAATAACGATCGCATTGGCAGCAGCTACTAGCCCGGCCATCAAGAGCCTTAGCTGCTGACGGTCTCTAGCGGCACTGATAGCAATCGACAACTGATGCGCAAAACTCTGCAGACGAGCCACTATCCGTTCATCCCAATAGTTTGGTTTATTACTGACAAGATAGAAAGCGCCCACTGTTCCACCCTTTAGATTAAGTGGCAGTGCGATCTCAGACTGAATATCTGCCTTGTCTGCATGTAACTCTTCGATTAATTTTTCCTGCCAGTGCAATAATTGTTCTTTGCATTGCACTACCTGAATGGTACCGGTCTCAATAGCCTGTCCACTTAACAATCCTTTGGCATTACAACACAGCGCAGTCTTCCCGGCTTTTATTGCTAGCTTACCGGCAGCTGCGCTTATCCTGGTAGTCCCTGCATCCTCCAGCATAACCCGGGCGAGCGTTATCTCAAAAACATGGCACAGTTGCTCACAAGTATAGTTCAGAATATCCCCGATACTCTGCTCTTCCAACACCCTGACCGCGGTTTGCTGTAAGATGTGCTCACAGGCTTCATCTTGTTTTTTCTCAGTAATATCACGAACGATCACTACTATTTCTTCATTGGCACTAACAGTCAATCGAGCTTCCAGTTCCCGGTTGCTGCCGTTTATCGGCAGTTGATACTCCAGCGTTGCCATCTCACCAGAAGCAACAACGGTCTTAACCAACTCTTCGAACTTTTCATATAAGTCTCGCGGCAACACAGTTGCCATATCCCGGTTAATTATTTCATTGCGGGACAAATACAGATCATTTTCTTTTGATCGGACATCTAATACCGTGCCTTCCCGGCTTAATCGATATAGTTTGTCAGGAACAGCCGCAAGCAAGGCCGCCAACCTTTGCTCACTTTCAAGTAAAGCCTCTTCGGTATCTTTATGTTCTAACACTTCCAATTCCAATTGCTGGTTTTTCAGGCGAAGTTCTTTTGTTCTTTCATCAACAACCTGCGCCAGCCCTGCTTGCCGTCGGAACATACCATTAAGGAAAATCAGTAGTAAAAGCAGCGTGCCACTGCCTATTCCCCAGATAAGGCCGTGCATATAGAGATTATGTTGCGGCAGACGACTCCAGCCCACCGTTACCACCCAATGGGTATCGGCAATTGGCAGGACAAATTCCCGAACAGGCGACTGTGGTACTAGTTGATTAAAGCGATATAGCACGCTTGCGTCCTGGGTACGCACCTCAATATAATAATTCGCATCCTTACTATCCGGCTCCATGGCAATCTTGTTTACCGCATCTTGCAAAACCTTATCCGCCTCAAAAGTGCCCCAAACCAGACCATAAAAACGTTCCCCATAATACAGCGGCGCTCTTGCACCAAAAACTGCGACGCCATTTGACAGTTGCACCGGATTCTTATTAACCGTAATCCGTTTCTCCTGCTCAGCCTTACGGGTAGTCGTTAAGAACGCGGGATATTTGCTGGTATCGGACAAATTGGCACCAACCGGACTTTGGCCTGAATCCTCCGGATACCAGTAACGCAGAATATGATTTTCATCAGAATAGCCCACTGCCATTATATCAGGGAACTCCCGCAAGGTAGCAACAGCTAACTGCTCAAATACCCCTTTATCCGGAACATTTGGCCACAGCTGCATAAAAAGACCCATGTCCTCTACTGCATCCAAATTATGTTCCACCTTGTCCTCAAATGCCTGCTCCACCTGTTCGGTAAATCGATCCAAAGCCACAGTATGACGCGCCATTTCCTGCTGACAATAAATCCGGTCAATGCTATATATGCAAAGTAAACCCACACACAAAACCATCACAAACGCCCAGCGTTTTTTCACTATTTTGCACCAGCCTTACTCTAATAGCGTTAATCACACAGTTTTTTATATTACTTTCGCTATGTTAACTGAAAATCCCTGTAGTTTTGACAAAAGCCATATGCAAAATATAAGCGGAATAACATCCACTTATGTTTTGCATATGGCTTAATGGAAAATATGGTGAATAGACCGTCATTTGTTGTTTATTTCTGTACAGCTTGTCTCAAGCTCTTTTAGCGCCCGGAAAAAGTCATCTCCCAGCGGCTTTTTTAACAAAACAAACGGTACGTTTTCCGGTTGGTCTTTGATCATCATGCAGCCTGATATAATAATGGCTTTTAGTGCCGGATTTTTGTCCCGCATTTTAGTCAGCACTTCAAAGCCGTTTAAGCCAGGCATCTGGTAATCAATAACCGCAACATCATGACGATCTGGCGTGTAGTTTTCAATGGCCTCGACCGATGATAAATAGTCATCACAGTCATAGCCCATCATTTCAATTGCAAATTTCATTCCAAGCAAAGAGCCGGTGTCATCATCAATTAACAGTATTCTCATAAGTTAATCACGCTCTCTATTTTTCTCTATCAATTAATATGCAATAATCGCGCCAATGAAATTGTTCCTCAAAAAAAGAGGCTATTAACTGCAACCACGCGGTTTGCGGCTAATAGCTTCTTACAAAAATTGCATACCTATGCAATTTTTGTTTACCAAAATTTTCATAGCTACTGCCTGGACTGTTACCCACGACCACCAAGCTTAGTCCAGTCTAACAGGCGCAGGGCAATTGTAGCGGTAAGCACCCCTGGCTCCAGCCGCCAATTCCAGTTACCTGCTACAGTACCCGGTGTATTCATCCGTCCAGTTGTATCCAGTCCCAGCACATCCTGGAGCGGCAAGATTACAAGATTCGCTTGACTCTGATAGGTCAGGCGAATCAGTTGTTCACACACACTGTCCGCACACTGCTCACCACCTAGCTGCAACTTAACAAGAAGCTCATTGATCCTGCGTTGTAACGCCGGATCAGTAGTCGCTAGTTTTTGATACCAGCCTAGCAGGGTGTCGTTATCATGCGTACCGGTATAAGCAATGGTATTCCAACCGGTATTATGGGGAAACGACGGCGCTGTCCGGTCATCACCAAAACTAAACTGCAACACCTTCATGCCAGGATAGCCAAATCTATGTTTAAGCCTGTTGACAGCCGGCGTAATCACGCCCAAATCTTCGGCCACCAAGGGGAGTTTCCCCATATCACGTTCAAGGGCTGAAAAAAATGCCGCACCCGGACCCGGTGTCCAGCAACCGTTCACAGCAGTTGGTTCACCGGCAGGGATTTCCCAGTAGGCCTCAAAGCCCCGGAAGTGGTCAATACGAATACTATCAACAAAAGTAAGTAGCCACGCTAGCCGCTGCTGCCACCATCGGTAATTATCGTTTGCCATCCTATCCCAATTATATAGGGGGTTACCCCATAGTTGGCCGGTATTACTGAAGTAGTCGGGCGGTACACCGGCCACCTTTGTCGGCCTGCCGTCATCGTCGAGTTGAAAGAGTTCCTGGTTAGCCCAGACATCAGCACTGTCATGAGCAACAAAAATCGGCAAATCACCAAGCACATTAACGCCCTGCTGATGGGCATAATTCTTTAGTTCCTGCCATTGCTGCCAAAAAGCAAATTGCAAAAAACACTGATAATCAATCTCATCGACAAGCATCTCCCGATACTGCTTGAGGGCAGTAGGTTTTCGCAGTCTGATCCCTTTGTCCCACTCCGTCCAGGATAAGTCTTTATACTTGGTCTTGACGGCCATAAACAAGGCATAGTCAGGCAACCAGTCTTTTGCCACCTCGATAAAATCTTGATATGCAGCCAATTGCCCTTGCTGCATAAACCGTACAAAAGCCAAGCGAAACATCTTTTCTTTTTCGTGCTTGACCAGCGGAAAATCGACCCTGTCCTGGTGATTTTGCTCAAAGGCGTTGCGCGGTAAATCCTGCTCGGACAACCAGCCTGCTGCCACCAGTCTTTCCGGCGAAATCAGCCAGTGATTGCCGGCAAATGCCGATAAGCATTGGTAGGGAGACTCACCAAAACCCACCGGATTAAGCGGCAAAATCTGCCACCACTGCTGCTTGGCAGTTGCCAGAAAATCAACAAACTGGTAGGCGGTTGAGCCTAGATCACCAATACCAAACTCTGCCGGCAAAGATGTCGGATGCAGCAGCACACCACTAGACCGCTTTTGCTTTTCCGGCTGGTCAGGCTGAGCCATAAGCAATCTGCCGCTCAGCGGCTCTAGCACCATGGCCAGCTCATCTTGCTGCGGCACTACTATTTTTTCGCCTGTCAGGATATCGACAACATACGCTTGGTCAGGAAACCAGGCTTTTAGGCCAAGCACTATATTGGCTGACTGCCGTCTGCTACGGTTAAACACAACAACCGCCACGTTATCTGCTGCCAATTCCCCAAAAACATCTTGTCCGTCCTTGATGCGGCGCACATAACCGTACACATCCCCTTCCGCCAACAGTGGCAACCATTCACCTGTCTGCAAAACCGGGTATTGACGGCGAATACCCACCAACAGTTTGTACCAAGACAAGAGATCTTGCTGCTCTTGTCCCCAGGGGTACGTGCGGCGGTTTAACGGATCACTATAGCCTTCCAGGCCTGCTTCATCACCATAATATATGCAGGGAACGCCGGGAAAAGTCATATGCCACAATACGACAAGTTTCAGCCGAGCAATCCCAAGTTCCCGCTGCGATGGCGAAAGTTTATGTTTAAAAGCACTAAGCTTGCTCTGGCTGTCCTCCGGCGGGGCTTCTGCCAACAGTGTCAGAATCCGTGGCACATCATGACTGCCAATAATATTCATATTGGCATAAAAGTTTTCCAGCGGGTAGTTTTCATACAAACTGAACAGTTCCTGCTGCATCGTTTGCGCATCTTTCCAGCCCAACATAAAATCGAGAACACGCCTGCGAAACGGATAATTCATGACCCCATCCAGTTCAGTGCCGTTAAAATATTGACGAAGTTCTCCGTAGGCCACCTTGCGGGAGGCGTCCTCCCAGACCTCGCCAATGAGTACCGCATCTCGGTCGGTTTGTTTAAGGGTTTTATAGAATTTTTTCAAAAAAGTTTCCGGCAGCTCATCGGCAACGTCCAACCGCCAGCCTTTAACTCCGGCCTTAAGCCATTGTTTTAACACACTGTCGTCAGCCTCAATAATATAGTGTTGGTAAGAAGCATCTTCTTCATTGACATTAGGCAAATTGTCAACGCCCCACCAGGATTCATATTCCTCGGGATAATCACTGAATTTGTACCAGGAGTAATAGGGAGACTGTGGCGACTGGTATGCACCAATTGTGCCGTAGGTGCCTTCCTTATTAAAGTAAAGGCTGTCACTGCCGGTATGGCTGAATACCCCGTCTAAGATAACCGCAATCCCGAGACTTTTGGCTCTCGCACACAATTGGCTAAACTGAGCATTGTCGCCAAACATGGGGTCAATTGTTTTATAATCGGCTGTATCATATTTGTGGTTGGAGGGCGCGGCAAATACCGGGTTAAAATATATTGCCGTTACGCCCAGTTCGGCCAGATAGGGTAACTTGGCCATAACACCAGCCAGATTACCGCCAAAAAAGTCATAGGCCAAAATAGCGCCGGTATCCATGTCCCGGGTATAAACAGGCGTATCCTGCCAATGGGCGTGCAGCAAGCTGCCTGGCCGCGGGTTCAGAAACTCTCCGCTTGGCAGTCCATTATAAAACCGATCGACAAAAATCTGGTACACGATCGCTTGTTTAAACCATCCTGGTGTAACCGTTCCAGGGAGGTACGTGCTAATCTGATAAGACGGCGGCGGACTGCTACAAATTTGTCCAACCCCGCCTATCTCTGCTGCATTATTACCATAATAAAAAATCTGTCCGCCCTGCCTGACAATAAAATAGTACCAGAGAACACCAGGTACCGACGCGGTGGTAAAGACACCTTCATACAGATGCCGATCCTGTGTTTCCTTCCAAAGGCGCATGTCAATAATGGTTTCGCCAAGCCCCTCTTGCCACAGCCGCAGCTGCACAGCATCCACCAAACCCGTTGCCGGACACTGTGGCGCAACAATAAGCAGCCTTAGCGTTATCTCTGTATGACAAGAAGCAGCCCCAAAGGGGCTGCGAAAATCCACGTTGTGGGAGTCATGCAGTATCCAGCACTCATTCATACCGGTTGACCTCCAGATTTATTTTTCTCGAATAACTGTCGGTTTAACCTTCCAAATGTCGATCGCATATTCCGAAACAGTGCGGTCACTGGCAAACCGACCGGAAAAAGCTATATTGTTAATGGCCATGGCCTGCCAGCAATCTGGCTGGCTGTACAGGCTATTAATCTGCTCTTGGGCAGCCGCATATCCCGCAAAATCTTTTAATACAAAATACTCATCATTCGTACGCATGAGTGAATGTTGAATACAGTTAAACTCGTCCGGGCTAACAGGCAAAAAGCCATTAACCAGTTGATCTACCACCGTTTTGATGCGGGGACTGCTGTTATATACATCAAGGACATTATAGCCGCCATACTTATAATAGGTAAGCACCTGCTCCGCAGTCAGACCAAAAATAACAATGTTGTCATCGCCAACCTCATCGCGGATCTCAATATTAGCGCCATCAAGCGTGCCAATGGTAACCGCGCCGTTCATCATGAGCTTCATATTACCGGTTCCAGACGCTTCTTTGCTGGCTGTCGATATTTGCTCACTGACATCGGCAGCCGGAATAATCAGCTCAGCCAGCGAAACACTGTAGTTTTCCAAAAAGACCACTTTGATTTTACCGCCGATGGCAGGATCATTGTTAATAACCTTGGCCAGAGTATTAATAAATTTGATAATGCGTTTAGCCAAATAATAGCCAGTTGCCGACTTGCCTGCAAAGATAAAGGTGCGCGGTTTAATATCCAGCCCCGGATCGGCTTTGAGGCGATTATATAGGTCAAGGATATGCAGGGCATTCAAGGTCTGCCGTTTATAAGCATGAATACGCTTCACCTGCACATCAAAAATGGAGTTAGCATCAACAGCTATACACATGGTTTTCTGGATATAGTTTGCCAAGCGTTCTTTATTCGCCTGCTTAACCGCCTTGATCTTGCTCTGAAAAGCAGCGTCCTGTGCCATGCGGTGCAAGTTTGCCAATTCGTCAGGATGAGCCAGCCAGCCTGGACCGATAGCCTCGGTAATAAGGGCGGCAAGCTGAGGATTGGCTTTGGCCAACCACCGGCGGTGAGTTACTCCATTGGTTTTATTGTTGAAGCGGTAAGGGAAGAACTCGTGGAACGGTGCCATAACCTCATTTTTCAGAATATTGCTATGGACTTCGGCTACACCATTAATGCTATAACTGCCAACAACAGCCAGATTGGCCATATGCACATAACCATCACCGATAATGGCCATATTGCGGATTCGCGCCCAATCACCAGGATATTTTTCCCACAGCGCTGCGCAAAAGCGTTCATTTAGTTCATAAATAATCATATACATCCGCGGCAACAAGGATTTAACCATTTCGATCGGCCATTTTTCCAGCGCCTCCGGCAAAATAGTATGATTGGTATAAGAGATTGTGTGCCTGGTTATATGCCAAGCCTGATCCCAGCCCAAGCCTTCTTCATCCATGAGAATACGCATAAGCTCAGGGACTGCCAGCGCCGGGTGGGTATCATTGATATGAATGGCAATTTTATTGTAAAACTTGCTTAGGTCAGCCGGAGTTCCTCCATGGGTGCGTTTGAAGCGCCGAACAATGCTCTGCAAACCGGCTGATACAAAGAAATATTGTTGTTTAAGCCTGAGTGTTTTTCCCTCTGGATAATTGTCATCTGGGTAAAGAATCTGCGATGTTGCCTCCAGCGAATACTTTTCTTCCACCGCTTTTAAAAAATCGCCTTTACTAAATGAAGAAAAATCAAAATTATTGGTTTCCGCACTCCAAAGCCGCAAGGTATTAACGGTATTACAATTAGCGCCGACAACAGGCACATCATACGGTACGGCCAACACCGGCTCATAATCTTCATGAATGGCAACAAGCCGTCCGGCCTGCTGCTCCATGTGGACAGTACCGCCAAATTTGACGGTAACTGCCCGGTTAGCCTTGCGCATTTCCCAGACATAGCCGTCCCTAAGCCAATTATCTGGTAACTCAACCTGATAGCCGTCAACAATTTTTTGTTCAAACATGCCATGTCGGAAGCGAATGCCGGTACCATGTCCCGGCAAGTGCAATGAGGCCATGGAGTCTAAAAAGCAGGCCGCCAACCGTCCTAGGCCGCCATTACCCAGCCCGGCATCATGCTCTACCGCCTCTAACTCAGCTAAATCAATACCTAATTCCTTCAGCCCCTGGACGCATACGTCTGTCATTCCCAAATTAAATAGATTACTGCCCAGCAGCCGTCCCAGCAAAAATTCCATAGAAAAGTAATAAACCTGCTTCTCTTTACTAACGCGGTACTGCTGATTGGATTGATACCAACGTTTACTGATAATTTCACGGATCAAAGTGCTCAAGGCTACGTACTTATCCGCAGTTGATGATTCATCAAGGCTTTGTCCAAACAGCGTCTGCACTTTCTCAACGAACGCTTTCTTGAATCTTTCTTTAGACGTAAACATCGATTTATCCCCTCCATCCGCCAGTGATAATTATCAACCCAGTTGTTATTATTGCTAGCTGTTAACCAGATTATCATAAAGCTGGCAGTACTCAACGGCTGACTGCCGCCAACTATGTTCTGCCCGCATCGCATTTTTAATTAATTTGTTCCACACTTTTTTATCCTGGTACAACGCGACTGCCAACTCAATTACCCCGAGCATCTCATGCGCATTATAATTGACAAAGGTAAAACCATTGCCCTCGCCGGTTTTATCATTATAGGGGATAATCGTATCCCTAAGCCCTCCCACTTCCCGCACAATAGGAATACTGCCATACCTAAGAGCAATTAGCTGGCCGATACCGCATGGTTCAAAGCGGGAAGGCATAAGAAACAGGTCAGAACCGGCATAAATCCAGTGAGCTAACTGATTGGAAAATCCAATATTGGTTGACACTTTATCAGGATGGCGATGCGCTGCCTCGCGGAACATATGCTCATAGCGGGCCTCCCCGGTTCCCAGCACCACCAGTTGAACATTGAGCGACAGTATTTCATCCATAACATGGGCAATAAGGTTGAGTCCTTTCGAACCTACCAGCCGGGAAACAATACCGATAACCGGAATATTCTTGTTTACCGGCAGTCCCAGTTCAGCCTGTAGTTTACATTTATTTTCAAGGCGTTTAGTAGTTCCCCGCCAAGTATACTGCGTGTGTATCTCCGGGTCGTCAGACGGATTATATACGTCATAGTCAATACCATTGACAATCCCATACAAATCAGCTTGGCGCCTAACCAGCATCCCCTCTAACTTTTCACCAAAATACGGTTGTTGAATCTCCTCAGCATAGGATTTGCTGACAGTGGTAATAACATCATTAAAAGCCAGACCACCCTTGAGAAAATTTACCTGACCAAAAAACTCCAGGCCGTCAGCCGTAAAGGCACTGTTCGGTAAACTGAGCAAATCGCCGAGAATGTCGCCGGGAAAAATGCCCTGATACATTAAGTTATGGATGGTAAACACCGTTTTGATGGCACCATAATTGGCTCTAGCCTGGTATTGCAGCTTGAGCATGGCGGCAAGCGGTCCTGTCTGCCAGTCATGGCAGTGAATAACGTCAGGTACAAAATCCATATGCCCCAGGGCCTCTAGAACGGCTCGGCAGAAATACGCAAACCGCTCGGCTTCGTCATAATGCCCGTACAGGCCAATCCGCTTAAAATAGTACTCATTATCTAGAAAATACCAGGTAGTTCCCTGGTACGAAAGTTCCAGCAGTCCGGAATATTGTTTACGCCAGCCCACAGGTACAGTAAACGTTGCTTTTTGCACCATCTGTTCGGTGAATTCGCGGGGGATTTCATGGTATTTTGGCATAATCACCCGCACATCCAGTTCCTGCTTGCAAAGTTCTTTGGGCAAAGACCCAATTACATCGCCCAAACCGCCTGTTTTGGCAAAAGGCACAGCCTCAGAAGCTACAAATAGTACCTTTAGCATACTAAATCACTATTCCCTTCTCAATTACAATGGGGTGATTAGCTTCCCCTTTGAGTTTTTTGCCTGCTGTGATTTTGACATCTTTATCACAGATTACATTTTCGATAACGGCTCCGGGCCCAATTTCGCCTTTTTGCATGACAATGCTGTTGGTTACCCGGGCATCTTTATGTATTTTAACGCCCCGAAATAGAATACTATTTTCGACCTTACCGGCGATGACTGAGCCGTTGGCTACCAGTGATGACCGAACAAGGGCATCCTGCTGGTACTTTGCCGGCGCTTCATCTTTTACCTTGGTATAAATCGAACCATTGGCAAAAAAGATTTCCTGCCATATTTCCGGCGTCAGCAGCTTCATGCTATGGTCAAAGTAACTTTGCATAGAGTCGATGCGAGCTAAATAACCGGTAAAGGGACAACCGCAAATCTTAAGGTTTTCCAAATTTCTCACAATGCAGTCACGGACGAAATTAGTCCCCCCCCGCGATACACTGGCATCAATTAAGTCTACCAGCAGTTGGCGGTCTAACAGATACATTTCCATTGACACCTTATTACGGCGGGTTTTCACCGGACATATCTCCATATCAATAATCCGGCCATCAGTAGCTGTTTCGAACATTGTCGCCCCAGCTAGCCGCTGAATCTCGGTATCGCTATACTCCTTGTATAATACCGTAATATCAGCTGCTTTCTCCAGGTGGAAGTTATAGGCCGTTTCAAAATTTATGTTACAGACCGCTCGGCTGCCAGAAATCAGGGCAAACCGTTGACGGCTGCTTTTGATATAGTCAAGATTGGTAAAAAAATCGGCTAGATCATTGGGGAAAGCGCCCTGCACATTACCAGTCTGCCAGGAAGGCAAAATAAACAGGCCGTCCCGTTTTCGCGCCAAATCCCACTCCTTGCCAGAACGAATATGGTCAGAAAGCGCCCGTGAATTACCCGCTGACAAAATTCCCACATTAGTTATGCCGGAATTGATAAAATTAGATAAAACAAAGTCAATTAACCGATAACGGCCGGCAAAAGGGATCGCACCAAGCGGTCGATGCTTGGTTATCTCCCGGAATGCTTCTTGATCCTCATGTAAATTGATAAGTCCCATCATATTCTTTAACAAGCATATTCCCCCTCGCTATCTTCCATTTTGGGCAGCACACCTGCTACGAAACTATCTTTACGGTTGTAGCATGTTTACCCCCCGGAATTATGGCGAGCCCAGCAGTGCATTACGCCTGATTTTAGTCTCGCTAGTGATGGTTAAGTTATCACCAATTAGCGTTATGCCGGAAAACCAATGGCTGGATTCCTTCTCCATATGCTCATCGGCTCCCAGCTGCGCCCCGGCTTCCACTGTAGATTTCCGGCCAATAATCGCTTTGTTAATCACGGTGTTTGACCCAATTGACGCATATGGCATAATGATGGAGTTTTTAACCTTAGCGCCTTCGCCAACATAAACCCCTGGAAACAATACCGAATTCTCTACCTGCCCAAAAACCTGGCAGCCTTCGCTAATTAAAGAGCATACCACGTGTGCAGTATCGGCAATGACATGCGGAGGCTGCGTCGGATTCACCGAATAAATCCGCCAATCCGGATCGTACAAGTCCAAGGCCGGCTCGTCACCAAGCAGATCCATATTAGCCTCCCAAAAACTTTCCACAGTGCCAACATCTTTCCAGTAACCGCCAAAGCGATACGCATATAATCGTTCATTACCGGCAAGCATTTGCGGAATAACATTTTTACCAAAATCGTGGCTGGATTTCGTATCAATGGCATCAGCCGTTAAATAGGCCCTTAGTGCCGGCCAGCTAAATACGTATATGCCCATAGAGGCCAGGTTATTCTTTGGTTTCCTTGGCTTTTCCTCAAATTCAGCAACCCGGTCATCTTCGACAGTGTTCATAATTCCAAACCGACTGGCTTCTTTCCAAGGCACCTCAATAACAGCAATGGTAACATCGGCTTGCCTCATTTTGTGGTAATCAATCATGAGGGAATAATCCATTTTGTAGATATGGTCGCCTGACAATATCAGCACATATTCCGGATTAAACATCTCAATAAAATTAATGTTTTGAAATATGGCATCGGCCGTGCCTTTATACCATTCTCCACCTTTTTCACGGACATAAGGCGGCAATACGTAAACACCGCCGTCCCGCCGATCCAGATCCCAGGCGCTGCCTATGCCGATGTAGGAATGAAGAGCAAGTGGCTGATACTGGGTAAGCACGCCCACCGTATTAATTCCGGAATTATAGCAATTACTTAAAGGAAAATCAATGATTCGGTACTTGCCGCCAAAGGGCACGGCAGGTTTGGCCAGCTTTTTCGTCAATGCTCCCAGGCGAGTTCCCTGACCACCGGCCAAAATCATCGCCACACATTCTTTGCTTCGCAAAATGCGCCACTCCCCCTCATAGTAGTCTCAGTACTCTGCCATGAAAACTGTGATTTAGCTTAGGTAGAGTTATTTACCCTGCCTAGTGTGTTAGCACCAGTTGACGCTAAGGATTTTTTTGGGGTTTCACAGCCTGCCGGCTTAAAATATATGGTTGCCAAAGGCGGCAGCGTAATAACTAAAGAGTTTGGCTGACCATGCCTAGGGATTGCCTCGGGTTGCCGTTTGCCGGAGTTACACTGACCGGAACCGCCGTAGCAGAGGTTATCGCTATTAAATACCTCTACATAATACTCGGCTTCCGGTACACCAATCTGGTATCCGGTTCGAACCTCAGGAGTAAAATTAACCACCGCAATAATAAAATCATGCTCCTTTTTACCCTGCCGTTTAAATACCAGCACACTCTGCTGATAGTCTTGGCAGTCAATCCAGGAAAATCCCTGCCAATCCCTGTCATTTTGCCACATCGCCGGATTCTCGAGATAAAAATGATTAAGATCCCTAACATAGTTATGCAGCTTGTCGTGCATTTCATAGCTCAACAAATGCCAGTCAAGACTATCCTGGTAATTCCACTCAATAAACTGACCGAATTCCCCCCCCATAAACAGCAGTTTTTTGCCGGGGTGAGCCGTCATGTATCCATAAAACGCCCGCAGGTTAGCAAACTTCTGCCAATAATCCCCCGGCATTTTATCAAGCAGCGAACGCTTGCCGTGAACCACTTCATCATGAGACAAAGGCAAAACAAAGTTTTCGGAAAATGCATACATGAAGGAGAAGGTTACTAATTTATGATGGTGCTTGCGATGCAACGGATCAAGTTCCATGTAACGCAGCATATCATTCATCCAACCCATGTTCCATTTAAAATTAAAGCCCAGCCCGCCCAGATCAGTTGGGTGCGTAACCAGCGGCCAGGCTGTTGAATCCTCCGCAATAACTAGCGCAGCCGGGAAGTTAGCAAAAACAGCCTTATTGAGCTGTCGCAAAAAGTGGATAGCCTCCAAGTTTTCCGTCCCTCCATGACAATTCGGCGTCCACTCTCCGTCCTCTTTTCCATAGTTCAGATACAGCATATTGGCTACCGCATCAATTCTTATGCCGTCAATATGATAGATGTCCAGCCAAAATATTGCGTTAGAAATGAGAAAACTCATAACCTCCGGACGGCCAAGATCAAAATTAAGCGTGCCCCAACCACGGTTTTCCTTGCGATTAACATCAGCATATTCATAGAGCGTTGACCCGTCAAAGGCTGCCAGGCCGTGAGCGTCTTTACAAAAATGCCCTGGCACCCAGTCCAAAATAACACCAATTCCTCGTTGGTGACAGCAATCCACCAAATACATGAAATCTTCCGGTGATCCATAACGGCTGGTAACAGCATAATAGCCGGTAGCCTGATAGCCCCACGAACCGTCAAAAGGATACTCAGCCACCGGCAGCAGTTCGATATGGGTATAACCCATTTGTACGGCATAATCAGCCAAATCCTGCGCTAACTCCTGGTAAGAAAGCCACTCGCCTTCGCTGCCCCGTTTCCACGAGCCTAGATCTACCTCATAAATATTCATGGGATGATCATACGGTGTCTGCTTGGACCTACTTTTCAGATAGTCATCATCCTGCCAGCAATAACCGCCCAAACAAACTACCTGTGATGCAGTTTTCGGTCTGACTTCTGCGGCAAATGCATAGGGATCAGCCTTATGCAGGATCTTGCCCTCAGCTGTAATAATCTCATATTTATAAATATCCCCGGCCTTAACACCAGGAATATACAAATTCCAAGTACCGCAAGTACTCACTCTTTCCATGGCATGTCTACTGCCATTCCAACTGTTGAAATCACCGATAACTCGAACCTCACGGGCGTTGGGTGCCCATACAGTAAAACATACTCCTTTGCCGTCTGCCGCCACCTGCGCTCCAAGTAAGCGATAGCTGCGTTCTAGACTCCCTTCATGAAACAAGTACAACTCTTGATCACTACAACAAGCAGCGGCCATTGTTATCACCCTTATTATCCAGAATAATTGACTTCGCTTTATAATAATTATGATTCTCTATCAATATAGAAAATCCTGTTAAATTTTGGTACTCCCCCAATTCTTTTCTTACGACCATTTGCCGGAGATATATCACCTCGTAAGCCACATATTATACAGCCAAACTAATCTGTTCCTGCGTCCCCTGTCCTGCAGTCTGCGGCATAACCTGAATAATACCGTCTTCCTCCCCGCTGACCCCATCTACACTAACTACTGTATTTTGCGGAACAATGGCTCCATTAATAACAACGCCTTGCTCCAGCCTGGCATAAGACATAACAACACTGTTTTTAACCTTAACCCCATTACCAATATAAACGCCTGGAAAAATCACCGAGCTGTCTACTTCACCTAACACAGTGGCACCTCCCGCAATCAACGACCCGCGTACTCTGGCCGTAGCGCCGTGATAGTGGGGAGGCAAGCTCAGGAGCTGTGAATACACCGGCCATGCAGAGTCACCCAGAGCTAATTTCGGCGCATCTCCCAGCAAATCCATATTTGCCTCCCAATAACTATCTACTGT
Organism: Bacillota bacterium; assembly: GCA_023443285.1. Lineage (GTDB taxonomy): Bacteria > Bacillota > Negativicutes > Sporomusales > Sporomusaceae > Sporomusa. The sequence continues at coordinate 13,422 of JAEZVB010000055.1, read as the reverse complement.
TCCTACGTCTTTCCAATAGCCATTAAACTGATAGGCATATACGCGTTGCCCACCTACCAACATAGCCGGAATAATGTTCTTCCCAAAATCATGAGCCGATCCTGAATGACCTGCATCTTTGATCAAGTATTGTTTTAACACATTCCAACTAAAAATATACACCCCCATCGAAGCCTGATTGCCTTTGGGGTGGCTGGGTTTTTCGACGAAATCAGTAATTCGCCCGTTGGCCGCTGTCTCAATAATTCCAAACCGGGAAGCTTCGCTCCAGGGTACTTCCCTCACCCCGATGGTTACATCAGCCTGCCGTAGTTTATGCTGCTCAAGCATTAGGCTATAGTCCATCTTATAGATGTGATCGCCTGATAGCACAACCACATATTCCGGGTTACAATGCTCAATAAATTGCCTATTTTGATAAACCGCATGCGCGGTTCCTGCGTACCACTCGGCACCTTCTTGCCTAACATACGGCGGCAAAATATGTACCCCACCACCGTTGCAGTCAAGATCCCAGGCAGCCCCATTGCCTACGTACGCATGCAACGTAAGCGGCTGATACTGCGTCAATATGCCGACAGTATCTACCCCTGAATTTTTACAGTTGCTTAACGTAAAATCAATGATTCGGTATTGACCTCCAAATGGCACGGCAGGTTTAGCTATTGCCTTGGTTAGCATCCCCAGCCGAGTTCCCTGCCCCCCGGCCAACACCATCGCAATCCATTCTTTTTTTTTCAAAATGTCCCCTCCCCGAAAGTTGGCCCTGCGGCAGATACAACCAGTTTATGCAGGCAGGAGAAGATATAGAACTCTTAAAACACAAGGGGCTGCTTGCATAATTGCGAGCAGCCCCTTGTAATCTTTATAAATTTTTAGAATCCGGCAGCTTGGGCTAATTCAACTGCTTGCTGCGGCAGATAAACTTTACCGGATCGGGGTACGAAAACGGCAATTCCATTCATTTCGTAACTCTTTGCGTTAATTGTTATGATATTTTTGCTAAGGGGGATTTCAGCTCTTTTCAAGCCTTTTTTCACAATCAGCACTTTATTTGCTGTGTCTGTGTCATCTACACTGACGCTTGCACCAATAGCGCCAAAGGCCTGACCGGCTTCAACAAATAGCTTGCTGTCCACTTGTTTCAGGTCAAAACCCATGGCTTTGGCACTAATTCGGGCAATATCGGTGTTTTCGATCAGTCCCACCGGGTGGCTCGGGCCATAGGCATAAAAAAACAAATCTTCCCCTGAATGGCCGTTTGTTGTCCAGCCGATCACAGAACGTTTGCTCAGCATCGGGCCGACAACGGCGCTCATATTACCCTTTTTAGCTGTCTGGATAGCCGTTATCTCATCAATGGTTAAATCATCAATACCATAATACTCACTCATAGCCAGGCGAATTGCAGGTTCTTCCTTATTGCCGTTTAATACGCCTTCAATACCTTCTCCTGTTAAGACTGCTTTCTTTAATGGCACAATAAGGGATTCGAGCGTAGTTTTGGAATACGTTGCATCTGTGGCCTTGGAGCCAATACTCATACCGCCATTCCCGTGATCGGAGAAAGCCAGCACCAGTGTATGACCATCCTGCTTGGCAAAATTGAGGGCAGCCTGTACTGCAGCATCATAGGCTAACACATCGCAGACAACTCCTTTGGGATCATTAGCATGAGACGCCCAGTCAACTTTGCTTGCTTCAACAAACAAGAAAAAGCCATTTTTGTTTTGTGATAATATTTCAATGGCTTTGTTGGTCATCTCGGCCAGCGACGGTTCTGTCGGTGCTAACTGCTGGCGATCAGCGTCATAAGCCATGGCATCAGCTGCAAATAAACCCCAAAGTTTTTTACCTGAGAACTTGATCATCTCATCCTGGGTATTCACTATTCCATACCCTTTGGCCTTTAACACATCTACCAGGTTTTCACCGTCAACACGCTGCCCACCCTGTTCCCGCGGCAACAGATATTTTTGCCCGCCACTCAGCACAACATCCACGCCAAGGTAAACTTGTTGTTCGGCAATCTCGTTGTAATTGTTTCTGTCAGGCCAATGTGCCGAAAAGCTGGCCGGGCTGGCATGCTGAATGTTGGAAGTCGCAACCAGGCCAGTTGCCCTGCCGCTTAGTTTGGCGCCTTCGAGTACACTGGGTACAGGCTTGGTTTTTAGCGCCTCTTCCAGTTGCGCTATACCAGGCGTTGTGATTTTGTCAGGTAATATACCAATAAATTTGTCGCTTGTTTTATACCCGGTAGCAAAAGCGGTAGCAGCCGGTGCCGAGTCGGTAATAATCGATTCCGCTCCATAAGTCCTAACGCCGCCTACCAATATTTCGTCAAGGGAAAGCGGCGCCCCCTTATACCACCTGGCAAGCGTAGTATGCGTAGAACCTGTGCCATCTGACATCAGCACAATTACATTCTTTACCGGAGCCTGCTCGGCAGAGACCGCGAATGGCAAAGTTGCGGCTACAAGTACAGCCACCATTAGCCAACCTGTCATTCGCCTGAGGTAAGATGTCTTTTTCAATCCATAAACCCCCTTTATTTGAAATATTTTCCTGTAAACATTATACCATATCTATTCTACAGTATGTAAATATTTAATCTTCACTCTTATCTTTCTGTGGCGCCAACTTGCTAGGTTCGGTTTCGTGCAAAAAACAAAACGTCTAAAGCCCTTGATTTTAAAGGATTCTAGACGTTTTTTACTCTTTCAAGTGTCAAACTTGGGATTATACCATATCTATCTTACAGTATGTAACTATTTATTCTTCACTCTTATCTTTCTGTGGCGCCACCTTGCTAGGTTCGGTTTGTTCTGCCATATTCTTTACAAACACTTGACCGTTATCATAGTCAATTTCAATTTCATCCCCAACAATATTAGCCCATTGGTATTTATCGAACTTTGCGTCCCACCATTGTTCGCACGACTTCGATACCTCACCCATTTCTTGAATAATCTTATCATACAGAGTGCAGTACAGTTCTTCCTTATCCATATCAATAAGCCGTTTTAGCTGCTTTTTAAGATCGGCTTTCCGGGTTGTTAAATATTTTATAGATGCTGCCTCTTCAGGGGTAACCTTCCCAATGGCAAGCAGCTCCCGTACCCTGGCAGCCGGTGCATGAGTTTGCTCCACGGCTATATGAGATTCCTTGTTTTTTTCTCCAATTTTCAAGGCATCTTGGACTTTTTCCGGCAAAATACTTTGTAACTCCTGCGGTTTTAACGGCTTGATAAGATAATCGTAGGCTCCCAGTTCCAGTGCCTGTTTAATACTGGCCGTATCAGATACCGCCGAGTAAACAATTATGGGAATATGCTTGTACAGCACACTGGCTTTCACTTCCCGCAATATGTCAAAACCTGCTACATCCCCTGGCATGACAATATCCAATATAATGAGGTCGATTGGTTGACTATGAATGAGTTCTAACGCGTTAACCCCATCTGCTGCTTCCAGAAAAGTAGCGTCTGGCAAACAACTCAATGCAACTTTGACCACTTTTCGATTTAAGAGAACATCATCCACCAATAATATTTGGTACGCCATATTTCACCATACCTTTGCATTATAATAACTTGGCGGCATTTTTAAGAGCCCGCCCTACTTGCCTGCATTCTCTGTCGATATTTATCATCAGTTGTCTTGCAGCTCCGCAATGTTCATGCTGGTTTGCCATTTGCTCCAGACTAGCGAATAATTCACTTAGGTGTTTGACCCCCATAGTACCACTCATTGACTTTAAACTATGAGTCAACGCTTTTACTTGAGTTACATCGCAGGTAAGCAGAGCCTGTCTTAGTTTATCAGTAAGCTGCGGCAGTTCCTCCAGATAGGCATCTATAAACGTATCCAGCGTCGTCTGTCCACTCTCTGCTAATAGTTTTAACTCTCTAAGCACGTCTATATCAATCGGGGCTATCGTCTCGACCGGCAGCCAGCGCTCCACCATATTGGCAATATCCTGAATGGAAACCGGCTTTACTAAGCAATCATCCATACCTGCCGCCAAACACTGATCCTGCTCCTCCGGGAAAGATTTACCTGTTAACGCAATAATGGGGGTATGCCGCCCGGTCACTGCCTCCTTGTCCCGAATAAGGCGGGTAGCGTCCATTCCGTTCAATAGCGGCAAGCCACAATCCATAAAAATGAGTTTATAGTCGGTCTTCTCGGCCTTTTGAACAGCTTCCTGTCCATTGCCGGCCAAATCAGGCGTTAAGCCAAGGTGTCTGAGCTGGGAGATTACTACCTGCTGAATGACCGGATTATCCTCAACAATAAGCACATCACCGGCACCATTGTCCTCATGGGAAGCAACAGTCTGAATCAACCAGGCTGGCACCACAGCGATTGGTTGCCGATTAATGACAGGCCTGTCATCTACCGGTGTATTGTATGTTTGGTCAAATGCCAGCGGCAGACTAAACCAGAAAGAAGAACCTTCTCCTTTTCGGCTGCTAACCCCGATCGTACCACCCATTAGTTTTATTAGACTGGCTGAGATGGACAGCCCTAAACCAGTCCCCGTATATTTGCGGATATTGACGCCGGCAACCTGGGAAAAAGGCTGGAACAGCGTAGTAATTTCTTCTTGATCTAAACCAATGCCAGTATCAGTAACAGTAAACTTGACCAGCAGCATTCCATCTTCTTGCGACAAGCATTCCGCCTTGATTTCCACCTTACCGGCCTCAGTAAATTTTATGGCATTCCCAACTAGATTCAGTAGGACTTGTTGTATCCGGGCAGGATCACCAACAACTCTTGATGGGATATTTTTATCAACGGTTACAATCAAGCCAAGTCCTTTGCTAAGAGCATTTGCCTGAAGCATGTTAGCTACGCCTTCTACCAGTGGACGAAACGCAAAACCAACCTTTTCCACGGTCATTTTATTTGCTTCAATTTTAGAAAAATCCAATACCTCGTTAAGCACGGTTAATAAAGCCTGAGCAGAATAACCAATGGCGCTGATATAGTCACGCTGGCGTTTATCTAGTAACGTTGTTTCCAATAATTCACCCAGACCCAGGATACCATTAACTGGCGTGCGGATTTCATGACTTAAATAGGCTATAAACTGACTTTTGGCCTGACTAACGGCTTCCACCGCCTCTTTAGACTGTTTCTCTGCCAGGTATATCCTACGAGAAGCTTTAGCCGAAGTATGTACGGCATAAAGCAGAGCGTATACCATTATCAATACGGCCAACGTAATACTTATCACAGTAAGCCGGGTAGTAGCCATGGCTCCTTCCCAATCCCGAGCCGCTATATCCATGCCCAAAACAGCAATTACCTCGCCTGTTGCCTGGCTACGCACAACAGCAAGCCCAGAGACCCATACTCCCCATGCATCTCCTAGCGGCCCTTCGACAAAGGCATTTCCATCGGAAAAGATTTTGTACAACTTATCAGAGCCTTCACTATATTCTTCGCCAGGCGGTGAATAATCATCTGATGTAACAGGTTCTGAATCCAGCAGAAAGACAATGCGATTATCTATTTTTTTCAACAAATAGACAAAGCGACAATCAGGATTAAGCGCACGGGTAGCCATCAATTGTTCTCGCAAGTATGCAAAGTCAGGTGAATCACTGTCAGCTTCAGTTGCCGTCAGGCGCTCTACCCGCTCATGACTAATCATAGTTGCGGCTGTTAGTGCCCGCAGAACGAGCTTGCTCCGCAGTTCTTCTTCCGTTACTTTTACTGCCAGGGTCATCCCTAGCCAACCAGCGGCAACTACTACTAGCGTTAGTATTATCAACAAGCGCCTGTAATTGTTCAAATCCTGCTCCTCCACACCTAAATCCCACTATGCCTTTATTGGAAAGTTCGCCATGATTTTACTTTTTTCCTGCGCGTTCAAATTTCTCTCCGTCATTATAGTCAGGCGTTTTTCCGGACACAATAGAGGCGGAGGGATGTTACGTGAATGAAATTGTATGTATGAACTGCCATAATTATTTGCCGGCAGATTTAGCCGCTTGTCCGGGTTGTGGTAATGAAATCATCCTTGACGGTGACAAAAAAAATGTTATTGACCGGATGCAGCCCAACTGCCTGATTCACCGTTATGAAGGCTCTGACATGCTGGAACCAGCCATCATTATCAAAGAAACTAAGGCCAACTGTAAAGTAGCCACCAAGCTCAAAGAATACGGCAAACCCCTTACCCTGCCCAAAAACAAGGTGTATGGCTTTGACCAAAAAATATTAGGCTCCATTCAAGCCTTGCGCAATGAACGGACTGCTACTATGTATCGATATGACCAATTGATTCAATCCCACTGGCAAAACCTCAAACCCTATAAAGCAGACTAATCTAACGGTTACCGCTCTTCGTAATAACGCATAAGTTCACTCATCGTAAGAAACTGATAACCCTGACTTTGTAGTTTATCAATAATAATGGCTGTTGCCTGTACGGTAGGCAGCGGGTATTGCCCATCATGCATCAGGATTATTCCGCCTGGCTTGACTTGCCCCAATACAGCCTCTACTACCTGTTCAACCGGCGGCCGGCGCCAATCACCGGCGTCAACCGACCACAATACCGTTATGTATCCGCGCTTTTTAGCCAGCTCTACTAATCCGTCATTATATGCACCATCAGGCGGCCGAAAGAAAACCGGGTTAGGCGCCCCTAATTTTTGAAAAATATTTTCAATGCTCTCAAATTCTTCAGTCACTTCTGCCGTTGTCAATGTATTTAACCGTTTATGACTATAAGCATGGCAAGCGATTTCATGACCATCGCCAATTGCTTGTTCAACAATCTCCGGATGCACTTCGACATTGGCACCCAACACAAAAAAAGTTGCCTTTACCTGTTTTTCTTTTAACAATGCTAATAACTCCGGCGTTGTTTTAGCATGCGGCCCATCATCAACGGTAAGCGCCACAACCTTATGATTCGTAGGTATTTTTTTGATAACCTGGTTTTTATCTTCAAGTACGGTAGTCGCCTCATACAGCAAACTGCATACTACACCAATAATAAGCACAGTAATACTAAAAAAGCTACGGCTTAGCCGTCTTTGCAAATTCATCCCCTCCCCGCTTGAGTGTTCTGTTTGATACTACGCTGACACAAAGATAGATATGACTGTAGATAACATTTTACGCTGCAACATTATAAGGAGGTCACTCATGTCCCGCATACTACGGTGTTGTTTTTCCATCCTTTTCATCACCTGTGCCGTTTTGATGACAAATCCCGTTTGGGCCGCACCGCCGACACTCTCGGCGCAAGGAGCCATATTAATGGATGCCAAAACCGGTCAAATCCTGCTTGACCGCAATATGAATAAAAAGCTGGCACCAGCCAGCACCACCAAAATAATGACTGCCATTATTGCCATCGAAAGCGGCCGCCTGGATGAAACTGCGCGCGTAAGCGGCCATGCGGCTGCTACCCGCGGCTCTTCCCTTGATCTCTATCCTGGGCAACTTATTACGCTGCGCGAATTACTGACAGGCCTGCTGCTTCGTTCCGGTAACGATGCCGCTGTTGCTATTGCCGAACACCTTGCAGGCTCAGTCGATGCCTTTGTCGAGCTTATGAATAAAAAAGCCATCAGTATCGGCGCCATCCATACCCACTTTGAAAACCCCCATGGACTTAGCACTCCTAACCATCTGTCGACGGCCTTTGATTTAGCCACAATCACCCGCTATGCCTTACTCAATCCTACGTTTTCACAGATAGTCAGCACCAAGGAAACAACTATTGAATGGCTTGATCGCAAAGGCAAAAGTCATGACCGCAATCTCCGCAATACCAATAAGCTACTCTGGATGCTGCCAGATGCCGACGGTGTAAAAACCGGTACAACCAGTCAAGCCGGCCCATGCCTAATTTCCAGCGCTACCCGTGATAACCAAAAGCTAATTGCGGTTATCTTACATGATCATTCTCGCTGGTATGACTCGATGCAACTATTAAAATACGGGTTTGATAACTATGAACTATATGAATACGCCGAAGACGGCGCTGTATTTGCTGCATTACCAATAGAAGATGGCATGACAGCCATGGTGGATGCTCTGGTAGCAAGTCCAGCCGCACTTGTCGTCACGGCAACTGACTACCCAACAATTACTGTGGAAATTGACCTGCCAGAAAAAATTAAGGCCCCGGTATACCAGGGCCAAAAAATCGGTGAAATCATATTTTATTCTCAGGATAAAGCTGTAAAAACCGTCGATCTGGTTGCCGGCAGCTCTGTAGAGGAAAGCACCTTGAGTAGAATTCTTCTCAGGCACTGGCTAAATACTATGCGCCAATTATCCGGCTGGGGACTACTATAAGATCATTTTTCCTATACCGGTTTACGGTAGAAGAACGGCAGATAATGAGCAAATCCAATATCCCGGAAATTCAGTATAGCCTCCGTGCCACCAACAAATAATACCCCGCCCGGTTTAAGTGCAGCAAAGAAGCGACGATACAGACCGTCTTTTGCTTCCTCGGTAAAGTAGATTACCACATTCCGGCACAAAATAAGATCAAAACCGGTTTCAAATTTGTCTACAAGCAAATTATGTCGCTGAAAATCAACGCGTGCTTTGATATCATCCTGAATAGTGGCTTGGCCGTCTGCTTGCGCAAAATACTTTTTCAGTCTGGCAGCCGGTATATTTTTTAACTCATTTGCGGTATATGTTCCTTGTTTAGCCTTAGCCAACATCTCGACATCAAGATCTGTAGCCAAAATTCGATGCTTGACTTGGGGGGTAAGCTCATTAAGCATGATAGCTAGTGAATACGGCTCAGCGCCAATCGAACAACCGGCACTCCAAATGGACAGCTTGCTGCTCTGTTTTAGCAAATCAGGAATCACTCTTTTTTCAAGTTCATCAAATTTCTCGGGTGTCCGAAAAAATTCAGTAACATTAATTGTCAAGAAATCAATAAAATCCTTATATAACTTCGGGTTAGCCTCTAGCTTACCAAAGAAATCAAGATACCCGCTCGCCCCATGGCGAGTCATCATATTGCCAATACGTCGTTGCATTTGAGCCGGTTTGTAGTCATTAAGGTTAATGCCTGACTTAGTGTGAAGCTTTTGCTTAAACTGCTCCCAATCTTTTTCGCTCATGACAACCCCCTGTTTTATCATAACATCCGTGTTTTACCTGTATGCGTCTGAAGGGGAATTCGACATGTAAGCACGGTTTTCCTCTACTACCAAACGACTTCTTTCGGCAGATATATTCCATGTGATAGCCTGGTAAATCCCTTACGTCAGCAATGGCATATTGACGATGTTTTACGCCTCTTCCACATAGTCATTACCATGCAGATAATAATAAATCCGGCCGCTACTGCCCCAGTGGCAAGACTGGCTGTAGCCCCGAAAGCTTGTTTCAGATGGCTGGTCAATAGCAGTCCGGTTATCGCCCCAACCAGTCCTGATGACATAAAAAATGTAATTATTCGCGAAGATGGATTCTTCATTTGCAGCGTTCCATAAGACATAATCGAAGGATATAAACCGGCTATGCCAAATGCCAATACAGCCGTCAGAATTACAATAAGACTATAGTTCGAAGTACATACAATAAGGCTGACAGCAATCAAGCCAATGGTTGCACAACAAAGAATATATCGATCAAGCGGCAAGAACTTAACCACTATTCCTGAAATCACTCTCCCGGCAGCATGAAATATATAAAAAGTTGTCAAAACCATACTTGCCGCAAAAATATCTAGCCCTAATCCCTCACGCAAATGCACTACAATCCAAGCAGTATATCCTACCTCAAGAATACAGTAAAAGCTTAGCGCAATCGCCGCCAAATATACCTTATAGCCCCAATGTCCAGCAGTCACCTCCTGTTGCTGCTTTATCTGTTCCCCGCCCCTCTGCTCGCTGCCAGCCATAGGCGAAAAAGTCAGCCCCACCAGTCCAGTCAATGCCAGCAGTAAGGAAAATGGTAGCCAAAAAATATACTCCCAGCTAACCCCGGCCTGCAAGCCGTAACCACACAGCGCCGGCGTAAACAGAGCTCCACCACTAAAGAAAAAGTTAGCGATATTTAACTGCGAAGAACGCTTAGCCCCGGCATATTGCCTGACAATTAAATAATTCCCAATCACAACCAATAGCCATGTCCCCAGACCAAAAAACACCATTCCCAGCGCAAACTGAGCTAGTAAGGCGGAAGACGTAATACACACCACTGATAGCACCGAAAAAGCAATTGCTGCATACAACAACTTGTGGGCAGGGTAACGCTCCAATAAATAACCGCCACACAGGGTGGCTATGCCTCCGCCAACAGAGCTTAGTGAAAGCAAATACCCAATGATCGAAGTATCTACGGCATACTTGCCGGCAATCTCAATAATCATGGAATTACCTAGCGGAAAAGTGATTCCCTGAAAAGCAAAGGTCATATAGGCAACTAAAATCATTGGATTCATTCATCATCCTCCTGGCCAAAACTTATCTCATATGAGCTTTATTATATTCCTGTGAAAAGCGGTTCGCAATCATGTTATAATGCAACTGTACCAGTACAGTCCAGAGGTGAACATATGAAAACATATGAAAAAATTGTAACCGATCTAGAAGCTAGTATTCAGCAAGGAACTTATCTCATCCGCGAAAGATTGCCTTCTGTCCGTCAGTTGGCTGATCGCTATCAATGCAGTAAAAGCACAGTAATAAAAGCATTTGATATTTTAAAAAACAAACATCTTATCTATTCTGTCCCGCAAATCGGCTGTTATATTGTTGAAAATCACCTCAAAACACAACCTACGAACACCACAGTAATTGACTTTTCCACAGGCAACCCGCTCATGACTGATCTTTATACTCCTGATTTAAAACACTGCCTTGACCGGGCAGTTGATATATTTTCAAATTATAACGCTACCTGTCATGATTTTTATGGTGTTGACTCACTACGCCACTTACTCACAAAATACCTAGCTAATTTTCAAGTATTTACTGCTCCTCCAAACATCTTCGTTAATCTCGGTATCCTCCAAGCCCTCACCATCTTAACCCAAATGCCCTTCCCCAATGGCAAAGACATCATCTTACTCGAACAGCCTACCTACAGTTACTATATTGAATATCTTACCCGTAGCGGCGCCAGCTTACTGAGCATACGGCGAGATCACAGCGGTATTAATTTAGATCAATTAGAAACCTTATTTAAGAGCCAAAAAATAAAGTTTTTCTATACCGTGCCAAGAAATCACAATCCACTTGGCACGTCCTATACCAAAGCTCAGCGAAAAGCCATCGCCTATTTGGCGCAAAAATATGACGTATATATTGTTGAAGACGATTATTTCGGAGATATCTCCTTTGATAAGCAATATGATCCCATTTTCGCGTACGGCGATCACTGTCATCACATCTACCTAAAAAGTTTTATCAAAATAATTCCTTGGCTTAGGATAGGCCTTGTTACCATGCCGACAGGCCTATTACCGTTATTTACCCAATATATGCGCTCCTCCTATTATCAGTCCTACTTCGCCGCCTCACTGGTTTCTCAGGCTGCTTTAGAAATTTATATTCGCAGCAACCTCTTACACAAACATGCCTCTGCCATAAAAAAAGAACTTGCTGATAGAGTACATAGCCTTACGCCGCATTTGACTGCACTCGAAAAAACCGGCGCACAATACTGCTATGGCAATAGCGGCATGTATTGTTTTGTAAAACTGCCAAAAACCGTATGTGAAACACAGCTAATTACCAATTTGAAAAAGCGCAATATCCTGATCGCACCCGGAAAACCCTACTTCATTAACGAACACGATTATGAAAAAAGCATCCGGCTTAGTGTTGCTCGCACACCTACGGCAGCCATCAACGCAGGTCTGCCGGAAATTTGCTCTGAACTTGTTCGACTAAGCCAAAACTAACGCACAAGAAAAGCCCCAGCATAGAAATTTCCAGGCTGGGACTTTTGCTATTCAAGCTTGGGAAACTATTTTACTTTGCCAATACTTCTTCCACTGGCGTAAACGGTAGGTTATGCGCTTCGGCCACACCTTTAAAAATAACTTTGCCATCATACACATTGAGGCCTTTCGCAAAACCGGGATCAGCCTTAATCGCAGCTTTCCAGCCTTTGTTAGCAATTTGCAGAGCATAATTAATGGTAGCATTTGTAAGTGCAAAGGTGGAAGTACGGGCAACAGCACCCGGCATATTAGCAACAGAATAGTGAACAACACCATATTTAACATAGGTAGGATCGCTGTGCGTAGTAACACGGTCAATCGTTTCAACCGAACCACCCTGGTCGATAGCCACGTCAACAATAACCGAACCGGGCTCCATCGCTTTGACCATTTCCTCACTAACCAACTTGGGAGCTTTCTCCCCTGGCAGCAATACCGCCCCAATTAATAGATCAGCCTTTTTCACCCAACTAGCAATATTATAGCTATTGGACATTACTGTAGTTACCCGGCCACCGAAAATGTCATCAAGATAAACCAGCCGATCTCCTGATCTATCAATAACCGTAACGCGCGCGCCCATGCCCACAGCCATCTTAGCAGCGTTAGTGCCCACAATACCGCCGCCGATAATAACTACTTGTGCCGACTCAACACCAGGAACACCACCTAGTAAAACACCTTTTCCTCCAAATGGTTTTTCCAGACAATGGGCACCCACTTGCACAGCCATTCTCCCAGCCACTTCACTCATAGGTGACAATAAAGGCAACGTATGATTGTGTTCTATGGTTTCATAGGCAATACCAATTACCTTTTTAGCAAGCAAGGCTTTGGTTAACTCTGGCTCAGGTGCTAAATGCAGATAGGTAAAAAGAATTTGTCCTTCATGAAATAAATCATACTCTGACGCTAAAGGTTCTTTGACCTTGATAATCATTTCAGACTTGTCAAACAGCGCTTTTTTATCTGCAATAATCTCCGCTCCGGCTTTCACATAGCTTTCATCAGAAAACCCACTGCCAATACCGGCACTCTGTTCAACCAGCACTGTATGACCTGCTTTTTTTAGCGTTTCCGTACCTGCCGGCGTAAGTCCTACCCTGTTCTCATTATTCTTAATTTCCTTTGCCACGCCAATAATCATGCTGTTAGCCTCCTTATAGTAACCACTATACTAAATCCTACACAACCTTCTTATTGGTCATTTATTGCAATTGCCGTGCCAAATGTATAAAAATGGATAAACTTAATTTGTCTCTCATAACTCCTGCACTAATACCTGTTTGTCAGGCGTGTTACTAGTATATTCAAGGCTATATGCATATCTTTGTAAACTTTTGGTTCCATCATCATGGCAATATTTGACACCAAGTGTAAACTTATGTTTCCAGTCTCCTGCTAATCGAAAAAGGAGGGAAGTTCCGAAGCACGGCCGCCCCCCCGCGGGGGGGGGGCGGGGGGGG
>JAEZVB010000038.1 GCA_023443285.1 Bacillota bacterium | reverse complement strand
CAACATATTCTTGACTTTGAGAAGAAAAATGGAAAAATAAATATTGATTTAGATTCTGCTGATTAGAGGTTAACCAGTTTGCTGAAATGTAGACGTTTTGTCTCTATTGCAATTAAAAAAAATTTGTTCTACTAAGACTCCATAATAGTTAGCTATTTTTTGAGCTACCCCAAGAGACGGTACTCTGCGTTTTAGTTCTATCTTCCCTAACATTTGTGGCGTTATGCCAACGGCTTCTGCGACTTCTCTCAATGGTTTTTTTCCGCGTAATAATCTTAAATCTAAATATTCCAAGACACTCACCTCGCTTTTTGAGACGTTTTGTTTCCTCGTGTCCTTATTATAAATGAGACAAATAGTCTCTGTCAATATATTTCGAAACTTTTTGTCTCGTTTATTGTTTTGAAACTAATTGTCTCATATACTTATAAGTAGGTGATGTGAATGAAAGAAAAGTCGTTATTTGCTAAACGGCTAACGGATAGGCGTATTGAACTAAATTTTACTCAAGAATCATTTGCTAAACTCGTCGGTATGTCCAGAGCTAGGTATGCCAACTATGAACAATCACGCCGTGAACCAGATCTTGAAATTGCAAAATTGTTTGCTACACACTTAAAAACTACAACTGATTATTTACTGGGGAGCGACAACTCTTTAAACGTTTCTGGGATTAAAGAACCCAAAATACCCAAAGACTTAAAAAAGATACTTGAGCAACAAGAAGTAATGTTTTCCGGAACGCCCCTTGACGAAGAGGACAAGCAGGAAATTCTTGATATCATCCAATATCATCTCTATAAACGGGCAAAAGAACTGAATAAGCGCAAGCCGAAAGGGGATAAGCCATGAGCGAAGAAAGATTTGATCGTCTTGAGAAAATGATGGCACAATTAATTCAAATGGCAAGTAATAATAATGCTTCTATTGAAGAATTAAGACAGGAAGTAAAAGAAGTTCGGACTGAAGTTAAGTCTTTAAAAGAATCATATGCCGCCATTATTGAGTTAATCCAGCAGTCTTACCGAGACATGGACAAAAAGCTAGACATTCACGCCTTTGCCATTCGTGAAGACTTCAAGTCGGTTGCCGAAGTCACTGGCGATCATGAAATACGGATTAGAACACTCACTCGCCGCCCAGTTTAGTTTTCAACCCCAAGCAAATAGCAAACCTTTTAATCAGCAGGCCAACTGAAAAACAATTTACTACTATCACAGCTAATACGCACTATTAAACACGCTAGATAAAATCAGATACTAGCGTGTTTTTATTTGTCAGATTTTAGCAGTTATTACCCTTTCCGGGAGGCCATTTATGCGTATAAAATTACGTGCCAATAATTTGGTGAAAAAATTTAAAACCCGTGATCCTTACGAGATTACGGATTACTTAAATATTGAAGTTGTATTCAAACCCCTGAAAACGACCCACGGTTTTTGCTGCCGGATATTAAAAAGAAAATTCATTGTTATAAACAACCAGTTGCCAGACCATCTACGAAAGCAAACTTGTGCCCATGAGCTTGCCCATATCCTGCTGCACAAAGGTTGGGGCTACTATTTTATGCTAGAACATACTTTATACTCGCCTGAGAAATTCGAGCGACAGGCTAATGAATTTGCGTGGTGGCTGCTGTATGATGAAGAATACTGCAATTTTGCTTATGGTGGGGATATTGATCGGTATGCAAAAGAGGAAGGGTTATTCGAGTTGGGGGAATATGCAAAATAATTGGACAAGCTGTTTTTTTATATACCATAACAAAGAGGAGAAATAATACACATATGAAAAGCAATTGGCAAAAAGAACTAAAGTGCAAAAAGTGCGGATATACCATTCCTAGTGGAACGACCAAATGCCCGCATTGTGGTGCTAAGGTAAATATACTTCCTGGTTGTTTAATGATAATAACTTTATTATTAGTCATCGGTTTCCTTTTCTATGGCTGTAGTACTCAATTACTGTCTAGCACCAAAAGCAACACCCAGAATATTGCACAAAAACTACCTGCTATTGTTGTTAAAGTTCAAGAAGGTTTCCATGTAACAACAGAACAAGCACAAGTTATTGCTGATACGTTAAATAAGTGCGGAATTTCAGAAATAGACAAAATAGATTCTGATGAAACATTGAATAATGCTTACGGCGAAGGTGGCAAAGGTTATAGAGTTACTGTAAATCGCGATATTAAAAATGTAGTAGTGTACATATCGAAAGAAGGTAACTTAGACGCCATTAGATGGGTTTCACAGAATCTTTATAAAGATGGTACCGTTATTTCTAAAGTCTCTGATTTTTATTTAACCATTAACGAACAAAGCAAATTACAAAGTACTTGCAAAGAATCAATAAAGAAACTATTGAGGGCACCGAAAAGCGCTGATTTCCCCAATATAACTGAATGGCGTTTTAGCAAAGATAAAGAAAAAATAATAGTTCAATCATATGTAGATGCCCAAAATTCGTTTGGCGCGAATATCAGAAGTCAATTTCAATTTACGTTTACGCCAGATGGCCAAACTGTAAAATCATTAATTTTTGAAGGTAAAAAATACGACTTTTAAAAATAAACAGGAGGACAATTATGCGTAAACGACTACCCATCATATTGCTGGCAGTTATACTCGTGGCTAGCGCGATATTCTTTACCCTCGGACACGACAACCCTGTCCTGGCCAGCACCTACATAGGCAATGCACATACATACAAGTTTCACTATGCCCATTGCCGGTATGTTAGGCAGATGAATGAAGACAATAAGGTTTATTTTGAGAGCCGGGATGAGGCTGTGGATGCCGGATATGTGCCGTGTAAGGTGTGTAGGCCTTAGTACGAAATAAATTAAAACAAGAAACGAGGAATGTATATGTTTAAAGTGACAAAAACCCATCTTAAGTATAAGTACTCACCACGAGCAACTCCCGGAGATAATCCCAAAATTACATGGAAACCAGATACCACACTTTTTAATCGGCATGAAGAATATGAAGTTATATGTTTAATTCAGCATATATTTGACGAACACGACCTCAAACAAGAAAAGACTGTCCATAAGATTGAGGATATGCTTAAAAATCTACCCTCTACCACGCGAAGTCGTGAACATGTAATTTCTTGGATTGTGGATAATTGGAAAAAATATTGAAAATTTATGCCCCGCCCGGGGCAATTTTTTCACAACTTCAATCGAACATATGTGCTAAAATATACAAATAAGGAGGATTAGTATTGACTACACGCGACCGGATTTATAAACTTATAGACCAATTGCCCGATACAGCCATGAACGATATTCAGGCCATGCTACAAGACTACATGCAGTATAATACCATCATACCTCGTCTGGATGGGCTGCCAGTCTATGATGTGGGCAACCCAGACCATGCAAGGATAATAATTGACCGCCATGTTTCCAAAGATAGAAAACTTAAACTTGTTACAGTAAAATAAACCCACTATTATTTCTAACGGGGAGGTACTACTATGCCAACAGTTCTCTATCCTCGCGTCAGCACCGAAGATCAGTCTGACCGCGGAACCATCGAAACACAAATCCAATTCGGCAAAAAATATTGTGACTTACACGAAATACCACTTCAAGAAATATACAAAGACGATGGAGTCAGTGGCACTATCCCCCTCCACGAACGTCCGGAAGGCAGCCGTCTAATTGAAGATGCAAAAGCCGGTAAAGTCAAAACCGTACTTGTATATAAGCTTGACCGCCTTGGCCGCACAGCCAGGGTTATCCTCAATGCTATCTATGACTTAGAGCAATACGACGTTCAAGTCCGATCCATGACTGAGCCCTTTGACACTTCTACCCCGGCCGGCCGTTTTGCGCTAACCATTTTGGCCGGCGTTGCCGACTTGGACAGGACCACAACATTGGAGCGTCTCTGGCTCGGTGCTAATCGTTGGGCCAGAGAAGGTAAATGGCTTGGTGGCATTGTACCTTATGGATATTTTGTAAATGAAGACGGCTATCTTGAAATCAACGAGAATCCTATCTCAGGTTTTGATATGTCAGAAGCCGATGTAATCCGCTTAATCTACCAGTTTATGACTGAGCAAAAAATGTCTACTATTAAGGTCGCAGACTATTTAAACGCACTTGCTATCCCTCCATCCTACGCCATCCATGGGCGCCAGTTAAAAAGAGGGATACGAAAAGAAAATACGTCCGGAAAGTGGAATCCAGGGCGCATCCGAAACATGATAGTAAACAGTACATACATGGGAATCCACCATTATGGAAAACACTCTAAAAAGAATCGCGAAATCATTACCCGCGAAGTCCCTGCAATTATCTCTACCGAAACATGGCAAGAGGCTCAGCAGGTGCTCAAGGATAATCGGCTTGAGGCTACTCGTTGTGCTAAACGGCAGTATCTTTTGCGCAGCTTAGTGAAATGTAGTTGCTGTGGCCTGAACTTTAGCGGTACCGCCTATCCTTCGGGAAAATCTTATTACATATGTAATGGTAAAACTACATATAGGGGCAAATACCAAGGGAAATGCCCGGCAAAAAATATACCAGCTGAATGGGTTGAACACATGGTCTGGCAAGACTGTGTGAGCTTTATCATGTCTCCAGGAGAAGCATTGGCAACACTCGACAGCAGCATGCAGGAAGTCAGGTCTAAAAAAGATGCTCTTATTTCTGAGCGGCAGATGGTGTTAGATACCATTATTGGCAAAGACGATGAAAAGCAGATTGTTCTTGATTTGCGCCGAAAAAAATTAATTGAGCCTAAAGACTTGGAACAACAGTTGGTTAAAATTGCGTCTGAGAAACTAACCCTTGAATTGCGTGTAAAAGAATTAACAACTCATATTGAACAAGAAACAAATATTTCTGCGCAGCATGATACTGCCGAACAGCTATTATCTGACTTGCGCTCGCAGATCGGTGATGAAGATCCTCCGTTTGAGGTTAAGCGAGAAATTGTTAAAACCATGGTAAGAAAAATAGTCATAGAAACAGAAAAAGCCCCGGATGGTAATCCTCAGGCATCAGTTACAGTTCATTATATGTTTAACAAGGATGTTCTACACACGGACAGGGATTTAATGCAGCAATCAGCATTATCTTGGCAGGATAAGATAATGTAGCATTAACTCGTGAAATAGTTACTTCACCATCCTCAAGCGGTTGACGCAATACTTCCAATACGCTTCGGGGAAATTCAGGCAGCTCGTCTAAAAATAACACACCATTATGGCTTAAGGTAACCTCACCTGGTCTTGGCGTACTTCCCCCACCAATCATGCCTGCTGTCGACACTGTATGGTGCGGACTGCGAAATGGTCTACTACAAACTAATCCGATATTATGCTTAAGTATGCCAGCAACACTATATATTTTTGTTACTTCCAGTGCTTCTTGCGCTGTCATAGCAGGCAATATCGATGGAATCCGTCTAGCCAGCATAGTTTTCCCAGACCCCGGCGGTCCAACCATCATAACATTGTGAAAGCCGGCGGCAGCTATCTCAAGTGCCCGCTTCGCAACGATCTGTCCTTGCACATCGGCAAAATCAAGTTCAGTTTCCCGGAGTTGACCTTTCGGCAAATGAGGAAGCTCTAAATTCAAAGGTTTTTGACCAGTTAGATGAGCGACAACTTCTCGCAATGTTTCTGGCGCATAAACGGTTACTGTCCCAGCCAATAATGCTTCTTGGACGTTTTCTGGAGCTACAATCATTTCCGATATATCATTAGCCTCACAGTTTGCCGCCATTGACAATATGCCTGATATCGCTCGCAATCGTCCTTCTAGCGATAATTCCCCTGCAAACACCTGACTACGACAATTCACCGGTTTTACCTGGCCACTTGCAGCTAAAATACCTACTGCAATCGGCAAATCAAGTCCTGAACTATCTTTTTTAATATCAGCAGGCGCCAAATTAACAGTGATTCGCCGAGCCGGAAATTCGAATCCACTGTTTTTAATAGCTGCCCGTACACGTTCACGAGATTCGCGCACAGAAGTATCCGGTAAGCCTACAATATCAAAAGCAGGAATACCGTTGGTAATATCTACTTCGACAGTTATCAGTATACCGTTTAATCCTAATGTTGTTGATCCAAAAGTTTGCGCAAACACCAGTTACCCCCAAAGCTAATTCAACCACCAAATGCATTTATTATGTGATTACACTCCGTGGTATCTCTTCCCAGATATACTTCAAAAATATCAAACCGGCAAGCACTATCGGTAATTCCCCGCTGATTTAGGAAACAGAATGCAGTATTGATTATTTTCTGCTGTTTTCGGTAATTTACAGCTTCCGCCGGCAATCCATAAACTGTTGAACGTCTGGTCTTTACTTCAATAAATACTAGGCAGTCTTTATCTTTCGCAATAATATCTATTTCGCCAGTCTTAGCACGATATTTAGTAGCAACAATTTTATATCCGAGTCTTTTTAGATAATTGGCAGCAGATTGTTCACCTTTATCACCAGTTGCGATGTGGTTCATTATCTCCTCCATAACTTAGATCTATCGCTTACCTAAACGTTGATCTAATCGGTAAATATAAGCTAAAACTTCAGCCACTGCTTGGTATAACTCCGGAGGTATTTCCCGGTCTAGTTCAACAGCCATTAACATACCTGTCAGCGTCTTATTTTGATATATCGGAACGCCATGTTCTTTGGCCGAATGGATAATATTGCCAGCAATAATACCTGTCCCTTTCGCTACAACTTTCGGGGCAGTACTGCCATTTACATCGTATTTGATCGCAACTGCTTTAGCTAGTTTGTCACGTTCTGTATCTGACAGAAGTATCATCTCCTCAGTGGCAAAACAATTATCCTGTATAACCATTTGCAATAGCTGCAGCCCGCACAGGAGCAAAACTCTGCCGATGGCACGGACATGGTCCGTACTTTGCAAGTACCTCCATATGCTCCTGAGTTCCGTAGCCTTTGTGACGGCTAAAGCCATACATTGGATACTGAGAGTCAAGTTCATTCATAATTTGGTCTCGTTCTACTTTGGCAATAATGGATGCTGCCGCAATAGAAGCACTAACCTGATCCCCACTGATAATTGATTTTGATGGTATCGTCAACTGCGGCAATGGTACTGCATCAATTAACACAGCCTGCGGTGCAGTCGATAAGCCGCTAATAGCATTATACATTCCGCCTACTGTCGCACGGTAAATATTAATATCATCAATTATTTCGGCACTTACTTCACAACGGTTTACCGCGATGGCGATATTATTTATTTCTTTATATAGCCTTTCCCGCTGAGACGAAGTTAATTTTTTCGAGTCATTCAGACCTTCCAAGTAACAATCTGGTGGTAGGATAACAGCTGCAACTATTACCGGGCCAGCCAGCGGCCCTCTGCCGGCTTCATCTACTCCAGCTACAAGACTATAGCCGTCGCAAGTAAACTGCCGCTCATATTTATATAACGCAGCAATCCTTGCAACTTCTTGCTGGGCCTCCTGGCGGCGAGCCTCCCACCTACTGACAATACGTTTCACTGATATACGGGCATCGGTTTTAAGTCTTTCTATTATATGTAGTGAAATATCCTGTTGCGATAATAACGCAGTAATCTGCGCAACTGTCATCTGCGCTGTGTTCAAAGACAAAGTACCTCCAAAATTAGATGTTTTAATTATTCTGGATAAATAGTTCAAATCCTGCCTATTTGCAGGAAAAAGTGGAATAGCTAACAAACGTTAACCATTCCACTTTTATTGTTCAGTAATGCTATTTCAGTTTATAAAGCGTAGCTCAGGTAGAAACTTCCGTTTGAGGAGGTCTATCTAGCGTAAATTGTCCAAGCTTGCCTGAACGAAAATCGGTCAGAATAATTCGTCTCGCCTTCTCATAATCCACCACACCGCCGCTTCTTAAACAACCCCGCTTAGTGCCAATCAGAGTAAGTAATTCCGCCGCATCTTCTGGCAGTTGTTCCTGTGTCAGCTTATATCGTTCGCGCAGGCGGTCACCATACTGCGCATTAAGTATTTCCAGCAAATTCTGGATAACCTTTTCCATATCGTAGATATCATCCTTAATCGCACCGGTAACAGCCAAGTTAAAAGCCACTTCTTGATCATCCATTCTCGGCCACAATACGCCCGGAGTATCAAGCATTTCAAGATTTTTACCAACTTTTAACCATTGCTGTCCCCGCGTTACCCCTGGCTTATCTCCAGTTTTGGCTGTCGCTGTACCTATCAATCGGTTAATCAAAGAGGATTTACCGACGTTCGGAATACCTAGAATCATCGCCCGTACAGCTCGCCCTTTTATCCCCTTGGCTGTTAGTTTAGCAATTTTCTCACTAGCCTCTTGTTCAACCTTGTTCACCAGTTCCTTGGTACCTTTACCACTAGAAGAATCAAGAGCCACGGTTGTAAAACCCAAACTTCGAAAATGACTAATCCATTCGGCTGTTCGCACTGGCTCTGCTAAGTCGGATTTATTTAGCGCCACAACCTTGGGTTTCCCCTCAACCAGTTCAGCAATCATAGGATTGGCACTACTTAATGGAATACGGGCATCTAATAGTTCAATTACTACATCAATCAGCTTCAGTTGCTCGCGAATCATACGTTGCGCTTTGGTCATATGACCAGGAAACCAATGAATGTGCATCGAATCACACTCCTTACTTTGCAAACAAATACTAGGCATAGTTTATAGTTAGGGTAGTGTTTTTATGTGGTCAAGCGGCCAAAAAACAGTCACTGCTTTACCTTTAATCAATTCCACCGGAACAAAACCAACGTCTCTAAAGCGGCTGTCTTCGGAATTATTTCGATTGTCGCCCATTACATAAATATGCCCTTCGGGAACAGTGGCCACAGGATAAGATCCTTTGATACGTTCTAATATATATGGCTCATTTAAAAGCTGGCCATTTAGGAATACTCGTCCGTCTTTTATCTCGACAGTATCTCCGGGTACTGCTATTACCCGTTTAATAAAATCTCGGCTGGGATCACGCGGATAACGAAATACAAGTACTTCGCCTCTTTCCGGCGTTTTAAACCGGTAAATAAACTTATTTACTACAAGCCTCTCGCCATTTACCAGCGTAGGCCGCATTGATGGTCCTTCCACCATGTATAATTCCACAATAAAATACCGGATAAAAAATGCCAAAACAATGGCTATGAGTATAGATATTACCCAGTCTTTTATTTCTTCGCCTAATTTAGTATTGCTCACAGCCTTCCTCCTTCTGGGCACGATAGGACTTTTCTATCAGAAATGAAGAAAAGGGACTGAATCCAGTCCCTGAACACATCATTTTAGCGTTTTTCTTTGATACGTGCTGCTTTACCAGTAAGGTTACGGAGATAGTATAACTTAGCTCTACGAACAATACCACGGCGCATTACTTCGATTTTTTCAATACGCGGGGAATGTACCGGAAAAGTACGTTCTACACCAACATTATAAGAAACACGTCTTACGGTGAAAGTTTCACGCACACCGCCACCTTGACGGTTGATTACTACACCTTCAAAGACCTGAATCCGTTCACGAGTGCCTTCAACAACTTTTACATGTACGCGCACGGTGTCGCCTGGTTTGAAGGACGGGATATCCTGACGCAATTGTTCTTGTTCCAAAATTTCAATAATATTCATTTGTTTTTCCTCCTTATATCAGACGTTCATACCATACGCAGCGGACCGTCCGTATTACACAAAATGTATTATATCATATATTAGCCTGTAACTCAAACTAAAATACTACGATTATTTATTTTTCCACCAGGCCTCGCCTAATAGTCGATCAAGAATAATCGCTACTGCTGCACGAACAGGTAAATGATTATAATTTCCCGGTCCATAAATAGGCTCTAATATGTAATCAAACTGCTTCATTACTGAGTTTTCCATCCCCCAACCAGTACCAAATAATAATAAACACGGCCGGCCGGTGTCATGTAAATGTTGGCGAAGGTTGGCGTAAGAAACAGTATTGTCATACTTACGGGCGTCAGTAGTAACAATCAGCGGTGGCACACCTTCCTTAGTCGTAATATAGTCAACTGATGCAGCAATATCGGGAAGAACCTCCACTATGCTTAGCGCTTCTTTACGATCAGGATTATACTGTCCGCCATAGCCCTCTTGCCAATAGCTAATAATTTCGTCAGCTAATGACTTTTGTGCTTCAAGTGGGTGGATAATAAAATATTTCAATATATCATACGTTCGAGCCGTACGGGCAATATCATGGATATCAAAATTAGTAATAGCTGTCGTAACTATCTCGTTATTTTTATTATATATAGGATAATGTACCAAACCCAAATATACAGGCATTGCCATATTCAGCCTCCCGCCTGTTCAGACTTTATTTCCTGCAAAAGTTTATAATCTTGCGCACTTAGTTCCACGCTATTTAGTAAATCTGGCCGACGTATAAGTGTTGCTCTGAGCGATTCTTTGCGCCGCCATTTTTCAATTTTGGCATGATCTCCCGAAAGCAGTATTTCTGGTACTTCCCAGCCATTGAATTCGCGTGGCCGTGTATAATGTGGATATTCCAGCAAGCCATTATAAAATGAATCCTGCTCTGCACTATCATCAGCACCAAGAACTCCGGGAATCATACGAGCCACCGCATCTGTAATTACCATAGCCGGCAATTCACCACCTGTCAGGACATAATCGCCAATAGAAATAGCTTCATCAACCACATGCTCGCGAATTCTGGCATCAATACCTTCATAGTGGCCACAAAGCAATATCAGTTGTTCATATCCGGCAAGTTCCCGCGCTTTCGCTTGATCAAAAGTCTGCCCTCCTGGGCACATGAGAATGATCCGTTTGCGTAAAGTATTATTGGCATTTACTATACTATCCACTGCACGGAATATGGGTTCAGGTTTCATAACCATACCAGCCCCGCCACCAAAAGGTGCATCATCAACAATACGATGTTTGTCATAAGTAAAATCCCGTGGATTAGTTACACGGACAGTAATAAGTCCACTATCTTGCGCTCGTTTTAGAATACTGTGACCTAATGGGCCTATAAACATCTCAGGAAACAGTGAAATAATGTCAATACGCATAATGTCCTCTCATTATTCCATTTCTTCCTGCAATTTTACTACCATCTGCTTACCTTCAATATCAATTCTTTTGACGACTTCTTTAATGGCAGGAATCAGTAGTTCTTTCTTGTCTTGCTGCTCAATAACATACACATCATTACTGCCTGGCTGCAGCACATCAGTTATAATTCCCAAAAGACTGCCGTCTTCAGTAAATACATTGAGGCCAATAATATCAAAAATGTAGTACTGGCCTTTCGGCAGTTTAACTACATCTTCGCGTCTGATTTTAATCAATTTGCCTCGCAAGTGTTCAATAGCACTAATCGAATCAAGTTCGGCAAATTTGAGTAAAATAAACTTTTTATGTTGTCTGGCCGACTCTAAGTTGAGTTGACCCACATCATCGACAAACACTGCTTTCAGCTTATTAAATCGGTCAGGGAAATCGGTAAGCGGTACTATACGAACGTCACCCCGCACACCGTGCGGGGCAACAATTTTACCGATAGTAATCAACTCGGTATTAGACATATTAGCTACGGAAAGCAACTACTTTGCCGTCTTCCAGCAAAATTTCGGTTGCCATCAGTTTATGAAGGTCATCGCCTACATTTATTGTAACGACTCTATCCATAGTACCCTGAACAATTTCCGCACCAATTTCAAGCTGAGCAGTTTCTTTCAACTTGTCTAACATATGATTTTTGAACTCAAGCCGCTTCTGCCGCTCAGCATCAATTTGCTGCCGGAGACCAACAAGACCTTGCGCATCTTGTTTTGCCTGTTCACTCATCATACGTTTAGCATGAAAGTCAATTTGTTGAAGTTCTAAATCAGCTTTTTTAATAGCTTCTTGAATTTCGGCTGCCAAGCTTGCTTTAAGATCTTCAGTTACTTTTGCCTTAATGGTCACCGGACACTTAATTGTCAAGTTCTCGATATTAGCCATTGGTTCCACCTCTTCGGTCATCAGATTAACAGTTAAATTATAGTATTTCCACCATTACTCGTTTGTTATCCCGGGTGGCGGCAGCTTTGACTACAGTGCGAATAGCCTTAGCAATACGTCCCTGTTTACCAATTATCTTACCCATATCTTCAGGGGCTACATGCAATTCATAGACTGTACCCGCATTATCAGTTGTCTCGCTAACATTGACTTGTTCCGGGTTTTTCACTAATGCTTTGGCGATAACTTCGACTAATTCTTTCATGTAGTTATCACGCCTCGTTTCTCTGCTTCTTTCTTACTTGGAACGTTTTACTTCATCCCATTTTTTCAGGATGCCGGTTTGACTGAATAAGTTCTTAACAGTATCAGTAGGTTGAGCGCCTTTTTGAAGCCATTCTATGGCTTTTTCTTCGTCAATCTTGATAACTGCCGGTTCAGTAGTGGAGTCGTAATGCCCCAGGTTTTCAATAAACCGTCCATCACGTGGTGAACGAGAATCAGCTACTACTACACGATAGAAAGGACGTTTTTTCGCGCCCATACGCTTTAAGCGAATTTTAACTGCCATTATAAGTCACCTCCTTCACAAAATTTCCTCTATATTTAAAGAAACTTACTGCATAAAGGGAAGTTTAAAACTTGGTTTTTTCCCGCTTTTTTGCATGTCCTTCAAACGCTTCATCATCTTTTTTGCCTCAACAAATTGCTTCAACAATTTATTGACGTCCTGCACTCTTGTACCACTACCAAGAGCAATACGCTTACGCCGGCTGCCGTTAATAAGTGACGGGTCACGGCGTTCCTTCGATGTCATAGAACGAATAATTGCGATAATATGTTTAACTTCCTTGTCATCAAAATCTAATCCCTGCAGTTGTTTTAACTTGCCCATACCGGGTATCATACCAAGGATTTGATCAAGGGGGCCTAGTTTACGTACTTGTTCGATTTGCTCCAGAAAATCATCTAAAGTAAACTCTTCTTTACGGAGTTTCTTCTGCATTTCCTGCGCTTTTTCAAAATTTATGGCCGACTCAGCCTTTTCAATAAGGCTGAGAACATCACCCATCCCCAAAATCCGTGAAGCCATGCGGTCAGGATGAAAGGGCTCTAATGCATCCAGTTTTTCACCCATACCGGCAAATTTGATTGGCTGACCAGTGACAGCTTTGATAGACAGAGCAGCACCACCGCGGGCATCGCCATCCAGTTTAGTCAAAATAATCCCATCAAGTCCCAAATCATTGTTAAAGGATTCGGCAACATTAACAGCATCTTGACCGGTCATAGCGTCAACCACTAGTAGTATTTCATGTGGTTTAACCGTATGCTTAATGGATTTAAGTTCATTCATAAGCTCTTCATTAATATGCAGACGGCCTGCTGTATCGATAATTACAATATCGCGAGCCATCATCAGCGCCTGATCAACAGCTTTTTTTGCAATGTTGACCGGATTTTCCTGCCCCATAGTAAAAACAGGAATCTCCAGTTGTTCCCCGAGCACTTCCAGTTGCTTTATGGCAGCCGGACGATAAATGTCAGCTGCCACCATAAGTGGCCGCTTACCCTGACGTTTCAGAAGATGAGCCAGCTTTCCGGCGGTTGTCGTCTTGCCTGCCCCCTGCAAACCAACAAGCATAATAACAGTAGGTGGGCGTGATGCAATAGCGATACGGCTTTGGGTTCCCCCCATAAGATTGGTTAACTCTTCGTTTACAATCTTTATCACATGCTGAGCAGGTGTCAGGCTTTCCAGCACTTCCTGCCCAATGGCCCGTTCCTTAATTTTAGCCACTAAGTCTTTTACAACTTTAAAGTTTACATCTGCCTCCAAGAGGGCCATTCGCACCTCTTTAAGCGCATCAGCAACATCACTTTCCGATAGTTTGCCCTTGCCGCGCAGCTTCTTAAAAGTCTGCTGAAGTTTATCGGCCAAACTTTCAAAGACCATATATATGTTACACCTCCCGGGTGTCTTCCAGCAATGAATTTAATAAAACTATTGCCTGATTTAGTTCAGGCAATACCGTAATATCCTGTGGTAATTGTTGTAAGCTTTCAGCAACCTGAGCCAGTACCTTACGCTCTTGAATGTAACGCGCAGCAAGACCAAGTTTTTCTTCATATTCTTCCAAGGTTTGTTCAGCTCGTTTTAAGATATCATGTACCGCTTGCCTTGATACATTGAATTCTTCCGCGATTTCTGCCAGCGATAAATCCTGCAAATAATGCATATTAAGACAGTCCCGCTGTTTTTCCGTTAAAAGTGCATTGTAAAAATCGTATAACTGTCCAATGCGTAAAACTTTATTTAACATGCGATCCATACATTCACCTGCTATCTGGCAAGTAAAAACCCTTTACACCACAGATTATATCGCAAAGCAAAGACTGTGTCAAGTAAACTCCCTTGTCAGATAAGAAAAACACGGCTGAAGATTAATCGCCCTTATCCCGCGACTTAGTCGTGAAGGAAAATTATACTTTCTGCTCGGAAAATAAAGCGGCGGCAAATTCAGAGGCAATAAACGGCCGAAGGTCGTTAACCCCTTCACCTACTCCTATCCATTTGACTGGTAGGCTAAGCTCATTATTAATCGCAATAACTACTCCGCCCTTTGCAGTACCATCGAGTTTCGTAAGCACTACACCAGTT
>JAEZVB010000023.1 GCA_023443285.1 Bacillota bacterium | reverse complement strand
CCTGACAGCAGACTAATTGCAAAATTACCGCCATCATCCATAACCACTACGGCCGGATCAACCCGTTTATCTTTCACATAGGGTGCTATCACTCTTACGACTATGCCTGTTGCCATGATAAAAATTAAACCAGAGTATTTAGGAAAAATATCCTGAACCAAAGCACTCAGGCAACAGTAAGTATTCGCTTGGTTTCGTGGGTTACGTCCTTC
This sequence comes from Bacillota bacterium, assembly GCA_023443285.1. GTDB lineage: Bacteria > Bacillota > Negativicutes > Sporomusales > Sporomusaceae > Sporomusa. Next base: position 37,027 of record JAEZVB010000023.1, on the reverse strand, counting down.
CTTGGCATAAATATCAACCTCAGTTCCTACAAATGGTGCTATCTTTACAGCTAGTTCGGCGCCTTTATTAGTAACTGAAATCACTGCAACCTTCACAGTCTTACTTAGCCTCCCTGAACATATGTCCAAATTCTGGGGCATACAGCCTGGATAAAGCATAATCTGTGCTTAAAACCTTACCCACTACAATCATGGCTGTGCGGTCAATTTGATTTTCTCTGGCAATTTCGGCAATAGTTTCCAGGCTGCCACGATAAATTTTCTGATCTGGCCAAGACGCCTTTTGCACAATAGCTACTGGCGTTTCCTTGGTATAACCGCCATCTATCAACTCTTTTACGACATTGTCCAGCATATGCACACTCAAAAATATGCACATAGTTGCTTCATGGCTGGCCAGTTTTACCAACTTTTCTTTTTCGGGTACAGGAGTCCGGCCTTCCAGTCGAGTTATAATTACCGTCTGTGAAACATCAGGCAATGTATATTCCTGCTTTAAAGCAGCTGCTGTAGCCAGGAAAGAACTCACTCCCGGGATAACTTCAAAGGAAATATTACTAGCCGCCAGCTTATCCATTTGTTCCTGAATAGCACCATAAATACTAGGATCACCGGTATGTAGTCTAACTACCAGCTTATTTTCTTTGACACCTTGCTCCATAACGGCAATAACCTCATCTAATGTCATCGATGCACTATTATAGATGGCAGCTCCGTTTTTCGCCAATGACAATAATGCCGGATTAACTAATGAACCAGCATAAATTATAATATCGGCCTGCCCTAGCAGTCGCTGGCCTTTGACAGTGATTAATTCGGGGTCTCCCGGACCGGCTCCTACAAAAAAAACATTCATTAATATATCTCCCTTCTTCTTAGGCCATTGCACCTTGGCCTAGAACCCTTTTACTTACTGCACGCAATTATGTATATCGGATTAAGTGCTTTAAACATATTACTGGCACCTACTGACTGAATTCGGGTTACCTGCAAGCAACAGGCATCTACGCTATATACTTTCTTTTCTTTCATAAGCTGCAACGCCGTCGACAGCGTTTCCACAGTAACAGCTGTTACTATTATTCGTCCGCCCGGTTTAAGCAATTTGTCGGCAAAATCCAGTATCTTAGGCAGCCTTCCGCCGCTGCCACCGATTAAAATAACATCAGCCGCAGGCAGACCATTCAGTGCCTCAGGCGCAACTCCTAAAATAGCTTCAATATTATCAACTTTAAATTTAGCGGCATTAACCTTGATTAAATCGATGCCTTCAACCTCACGTTCAATTGCAAATACCTTGCCTTGCTTTGCGAGTAAAGCCGCTTCTATAGACAGCGATCCGGTGCCTGCACCAATATCAATTACAATATCTTCAGCATCAATCTTAGCCTTTGCCAGCGTTACTATCCTAATCTCCTCTTTGGTCATGGGAATATCGCCTCTGACGAACTGCATATCTGGAATTCCTAGTTTATGCGTCATGCCTTCACCACCATTACACTATGTTCAAAACCAGGAGTTTCCCTTGCCGCAGCCAATGTGGTAGCAACAACCTCCTCATTATCATAGGACAGGCTCGTGCATAGCCATACACATGTTTTCTCAGGCCAGCCCAGGTCTAATAAAATACCGGCAATGTGGGCAGGAGTATGTTGCGTATCTGTTAAAATCCCTAACTTAGCTCCTGACCGGTAGCATAATACCTCATCAGCGGCCTTACGACCATGCATACTGATTAGCTCCGCATCCTGCCAAACCTCAGCCAATCGCGCAAAAGCAAGTTGCATTGAACTAATTCCCGGAATAACCGTAAGTCGTTCTGCGATAAAACGCTTTCTCAGAGCAACCAGCATACTATAAAACCCTGGGTCTCCAGACACCATGACAGCTACATCCTGACCCATGAGCTGCTGCTCAATAAAATCAAGCACACCGCTAATATCTCTATCAATAACCTTCGTAACCTGACCAGCAGACGCAAACGTATCCAGCGCCCGTTTACTACCGACCAAAACGTTAGCCGCCGCTATTGTCCGGCTGGCTATTGGCAACATATAATCAGGCGAGCCAGGACCAATACCGACAACAATTACTCGATAGGTATGTTCCATCCTAAATGGCCTCCAATTTCCCGGGCTGTCTGATCCAGCCCCAGTATATCTCCCTTTAAAGTCACAATGACTGTGCCTACCGTCAAATCACCAAATACATAGCGCATGGCTCTGGCGCTGGCTCGTTCGGCCAACAGCCGATATACTCCGCTCAGATTATAGCGGGCAATTATTGGCATAGCCGCTTCGGTTGTTGTCGCCGACAGCACTTCTTCAATGGCAGCCTGCGGCGCACCACTAACTGCTAAATACGCGGCTAACGTTTCCATCCGGGCATCGGCCATTCTATTATGTGTATGAAATATTCCGGCTGATACTTTAACAATCTTGCCAAGGTGCCCAAATAAGAGCACGCGCCGCATTCCATACTTTACTGCATTCTCCAACATATGCCCGATAAAATTACTGGTTTGCACAACGGCCTCAGCTGGTAGACCATAATGATTAATGGCAATATCTTGTCCAATCTTCCCTGGTGCAAATACGATTTCATCATATCCCAGCGCTTGCACCACACTGATTTGAGGTACTAGCGAATTTTTAAAAGCCTCCTCAGACATGGGCTCAACAATTCCGGTCGTACCAATAATGGATATACCGCCAACTATCCCCAATACCGGGTTAAGCGTTCTGGCCGCTAGCGCCTTGCCGTCAGGAACTGAAATAGTTACTATAGCTCCTTTGCCGGGAGGCAAACAGTCAGCAACTGCCTTGGTAATCATGTTTCTCGGGCCCGGGTTCACAGCCGGCTGTCCCACTGGCACAGCCAATCCTGGCTTTGTCACCGTCCCCACTCCTTCGCCGGCTCTGATAATGATTTCCGGTTGATCGGTCAAAATTACTTCCGCGACAATTTTAGCTCCATTAGTAATATCCGGATCATCGCCAGAATCTTTAATTACCCAGCCAATACCACCCGCCGCAATGGCACGACTTTCTGCTATCGGTACTACCAGCGTTATCCCCTGCGGCGAAACAACTTCAACGGCAGCAACCTGCCCACCTTGCCAAGCCATTACAGCAGCCTTGGCTGCCGCGGCGGCACAGGTACCGGTAGTTATTCCTTTGCGCATTGGTTTATCAGACAATAGAAAAACCCCCTTAGCAGGGGGTAGAAAACCAAACAACAATATCTTGCGCCTGATTCTTATACCCACACCTGCCTATCTTCCGTAGGTCCTAACGGCGTGTGTTAGAATAGGCAGGTCTCCTGACTCTGGTTCATCGCCAGCCTAAGCCTTCCCGGTTTCCCAGTGGCAAATGTAGGAGGCATCCCCATTACAGTGGCGGGACCGTGCCGGCATTACACCGGACTTCCCTATTAAGCGCTAAGCACCCATTCCCTTACACTTATCATAAATCATAATATGATATAATTCCATATATTTGACTGTTTTCCTGCTACCTCGACAATAATAATCAAAATAATATTTTTAAAATTTTTCTCGGTATTATTTTCACATGCAAAGGATTCTCCACCGTACCCTTAGACAACTACGGCAGTTGTCGCTGATATAAGGTCATAATCCCGCGCTTGCCAATAGATTTATAACCTGCCGAGATAGGAGCAGCCAAGAAATCACTATTATCCTTTGCTTTAACAAGAATAAACGCCTGAGGCTGAAGCCGGGAACGCGAAGTAAAGTCCGCGATAGTTTCTTTGGGCATAGTATATTTCCCTTGCCATACATTCTCTTTAGGGATATCCTCAAAACTGCCTACAAGAGATGGCATCACATGGCCGCTATAAAATACCATAGAGGTAGCATACTCATGGTAGGAACCCATAACATAATCATCAGCCGGGAGCATAGCCGCCAATTCTTTAGCTGAACGTGTTGTGGTCAAGGGTGCTAAGGTAGTAGCAATTAAAGCTATACTAACTATAGCAACACATGCAGCTGTTGCTTCAGGAAGATGATAATAACTCCCTTTATATTGCAGCCAAATTACTATACCGCCAGCGCTCAGTGCAGCTGTATACACAATAAAACGCCCAACATCAGTAGGAATATAGTCGCCACTTGCCAACAGACCTGCAAAGAACAAAACAACCGGCCCAGATAACCATAGCCATTCTCGCCGCTTTGACCGTTGCCGCATGTTGTATAAATGTTTGCCAATTAAGATGGCGGCAGGAAAACTAGCCGGAAATACATAAGTCAGATATTTAGTCGCCATCAGGGTATAAAACACTAGCATTACACCTGGCCACACCAGTAAATAAATATCCAAGGTTGACCAAACTTGCCTTCGTATGTCTTTAAAAAACGCAACTAGTAAGCCCGACCAGGGCAATAAACTAACCGGAAACAACACTAGGTAATAGTAAAAAACATTGTCATCAGGATGCTCTGATACTGTTGCCCTCAGATAATTATGCAACCCAAAGAAAGTATTAATAAACTCCTGACCATGAGCAAAAAACATCGAGCCATACCAGGGTGCCGTAACCAATAAAAACATCGCTAACCCTGACACCAAATGCAGTCTGCACAATAACTTCCATTGACGCGTTACAACAATGTAGACAAAGATCGTCAACCCTGGTAAAAGAATTCCTACAGGCCCTTTTGTTAATACTGCCAAGCCTGCCGCTGCATAGGCCAATAAATACCAACTTCTCTTTTGTTCCCTAAAACCCAGATACAAGCAAGCCATCGCCACACTATTAAAGAAAAATAATGCTGCATCTGTAATTATTAATCTCGCTAAAATCCAAAACTCAAGCGAAGTAGCCAGCACCAACGCCGCCAGCCAAGCTATTTGCCTATTGTACATTCTATTAGTAAACCAATATAAGAATACAATACTCATAGCACTAAATATGCCTGATGGCAGTCTGGCTGCAAATTCGTTAATTCCAAATAATTTATAGCAAAAAGCAATCAACCAATATATCATAATTGGTTTATCAAACCAATATTGTCCATAAATGCGAGGTGACAACCAATCCCCGCTCTGCAGCATCTCTTTGGCAGTCAGCGCATAATTTGACTCTACCGGATCGGTAACAGCAATAGTGCCATTAAAAGTCAAGAAACATAGCAAAGTTACAACAAATAGTAGTGCCGCCTGTTTGACGGGCATAAGTCAACCTCCAAACCTACATTGTTTTTATCAGGGAATGATATGTTCGCTTTAGCCCATCAGCAAGCGCTATAACAGGCTTCCAGCCCAAACTAGTGACAGCTGGCTGATTAGACAGCGAGGAATGATAAATGTCTCCTTCCCGGGGAGGCAAATAATTCTTACAAACTGTTTTACCTGCAGCTTGGGATAATAACTCGGTAAGATCATTTACACTAGTTTGTGTCTGAGTGCTAACATTATATACCCGGTTTGCTGCTGACTGGGGCGCCGCAAACGCCTGACAATTTGCTTCGGCCACATCACCAACATAAATAAAGTCTCTTGTTTGACCACCATCACCAAAGATATAAATAGGCTGATCTTCCGCTATTTTACGGGTAAAGATGCTCACTACCCCGCCTTCACCACCATCACCCTGGCGTTCTCCGTACACATTAGAATACCGTAGCACAACATAATCAATCTGACACATCTGCCGATATAATGCCAGGTACTTCTCACTGGTACATTTGGTCAGTCCATAAAACGATCCTGGCTTAAGCTCCATATTTTCGTCAATTGGAATACTGTCAGCATCTCCATACACGGCGGCGCTAGAAGAAAACACCACTCGCTGAACTCCTGTTTTACGGCAGGCTTCCATTACATTCACTAAACCGAGCAAGTTGACCTGACAATCCATATCAGGATGCTCAATCGAATAGGGCACAGACGTCTGCGCGGCAAGATGCAAAACACAATCAACCTTTTCTTGCGAGAAGACATCAATTAAATTCTTGTCCAATATATCCATTACGACAAGTCTGGCTTTAATATTAACATTGGCACGCAGGCCACTACTCAAGTTGTCAATTACGACAACATCCCAACCTCTGTCTATCATTTTATCCACAGTGTGCGATCCGATAAAACCAGCACCACCAGTTACTAATACCTTCATAGCACCCATCCTTTCTCATAATACATTGGCAAAAACTCTAAAGGAATTTTTTTCAATTATTATCAAGGGCAAAAACTCCCTGGTATGACTTGATATATGTTTTCTGATACTAAGATTGGTCACGTGACAAAATAAAAAATCAAGGAGGTAATCACATTATGACACAATCCAAACAGAGTAAGCAAGCTGCAAGCAAAAGCGAATATGGTACACTTACTGCTAAGCTGGATGCAAATAACGATTATTCTAGTGGAACCGCAGGAACTTCCTCTACGACTTCTGCTTCCGCCGACATGAACCAATTAAGCAAACTCGCCAACCAATCCCAAACTGGTAGCGCTACCTCATCCACCAGCTCAGCTAGTTCAAAAAGCAAGATGGCCAACCAAACACTCACTGCCAAATATGATGCCAACGGTGATTATAGCGCCGAATAAATTAAACTAAATGCGGCGCCGGACGTAGTCTGGCGCCGCTCTATTAATTAATCCACACTCTCAGTATGTGCGGCATAAGCGCTATGGTTATGAATGGACTCGTAATTCTCACATTCGACTTCAAACCACTGGACGCCATCTATCTTGCGCAAAGTTAAGACCAAATCTCTGAGCACGTCTTCAACAAATTTAGGATTTTCATATGCCTTTTCCGTAACATATTTTTCATCCCCACGCTTGAGCAGGGGATATACCTGGCAGCTTCCTTGCTTTTCCATTATCTCAGCTAAATCCTCTATCCAAATAAAGTCTCCGGGATGTTGTTTAATCTTTACCCTCATAATACCACGCTGGTTATGTGCCCCATATTGAGATATTTCTTTACTACAGGGGCAAAGCGAGGTAAATGGTACTGTAATACCAAACATAAAGTCCAGATGCTCACCACGCGTTAAGTTGGCAGAAAACACGCAATCATAATCTAACATGCTTTTTAGGCCACTTACTGGCGCTGTTTTTTCTATAAAATACTTAAAATTAATATCAATATGCGCTCGTTTAGCCTGCAAACGATCAATGGTGTCTGTCAACATATAGCCAATTTCCCGGTAGGACACCGGTTTTTGACTCCAATCACTAAGAATTTCAATAAACCGGCTCATATGAGTTCCTTTGAATTCTTGCGGCAAATCAACAGCAAGTTTAATTTTGGCTAAAACACTTTGGAAGGAGCCACTTTTAGTTTTTATCAAAAATGGCAAATGAACATCACTGACTCCAACTTTTTGAATTGCAATTCCGCGTTCGTCACAGCTATTCTGAACATCTTTGATGCTGGTATTAACACTACGTCCCTGGGTAGTTTGCCTCATCATTATTCACTCCTAGTATGATACAAAATCGGATCAACACGGCCTGCTTCAGCAAACCCTTTAAGACGCAAAAGACAGCTGTCACAGCGCCCACAAGCCTCATCTTTGCCCTCATAACAACTTGTGGTCAGGTGAAGCGGCGCACCCAGCTTGTCCCCTAATAATACAATATCCTTTTTGGTCAAGTCTATCAGTGGCGTCTCAATCAAAATTTCCCTACCATCCTCAGCCGTTGCCTTAGTTGAATAGTTGGCTAATTGCTGGAACATAGCAACAAATTCTGGCCGGCAATCAGGATAACCAGAGTAGTCTAGCGCGTTAACGCCAATATATATTCGTTCAGCTCCTGTTACCTCTGCATAACCAAGAGCATAGCTAAGAAATATTAAATTCCGTGCAGGCACATAAGTAACTGGTACTGTACTGGCATTAATTTCTCCTGCAGGTACATCGATACTCGCATCTGTTAGTGCACTACCGCCAATTGCTTCCATATTGGTTTCAATAATCAAATGTCGCTCAACCTGATAATACTTTGCTACACTGGCGGCAGCCTCAAGTTCTTTTTTATGCCGTTGATGATAATTAAAGCTAATCGGCAAAAGTTCATAACCTTCACTCTTGGCAACAGCCATACAGACACTAGAGTCCAGCCCGCCTGACAACAGGACGACGGCCTTTCTATTCATATATATTCCCCTTATCTCATCGATTTAAATTTAATTACGCATTAACGACTTTTACTATACTTAACGTTTTATTACGTTCTAAGTCAATGTATTCTTTATCCTCTGTTAAGACAATCGGACGTGCGGCCATAAATTGCCCCAAATAAATTACTTCTGCTTGACGGCCATCACTTAACTCAACAATATTACCGATAAAATAATCCCTGACATTATTCAAAAAAACTGAGCCAATCTCAGGGTCGAGCTTATTAAACATTTCTTCGATAATCATTTCGACGACTGCAAACGGTGAGCTTTTACGATGATAAACACGATCTGAAGTCATGGCATCATAAATGTCAGCAACTGCAATAATTTTGGCGTATTTATGAATTTGGTTGCCAGGCAAAGCCAGCGGATATCCACTGCCGTCAAAGCGTTCATGATGCTGAAGTATTCCATGAACTACACCGTTCGGGAGTGCTTGCTTTTCTTGAAGCAACTTGAAACCACGAGTTGTATGAAGCTTCATAATCTCCATCTCGTCGGCTGCAAGCTTGCCGGGTTTATTTAGTATTTCAAGCGGGATTTGTGTTTTACCAACATCATGCAGAAGACCAGCCAGTATTAAATCTTTCAACTCTGAGACATTGTAACCAAGCCACCTACCTAATAATCCGGAAATAATAGCTACATTAACAGAATGATGAAAAGTATAGTCATCCTGCCGGCGCACCATATTTAGATGATTAATTACGCCAGTAGAATTAATCAGCGGTTCAATAGAATTGCTTGCCAAATTCTGCATGTCAGAAAGCGGAATATCTTTAAAAAACCGAATTTTAGAAAATGCATTTTTCACAACATTAACAGTATTGTCATAATCGGCATAAAACTTTTTTTGAACAGCAGTTTCAGGAATAGAAAAATCGATCTTGGCTTTAAGAGATAATATCTCTTTTATAAAAACTGTATTAATATTCCAAACCCTCAAACTTTGAAGCATACTTTCTGTGAGAATTGTACCCTCGCTCAAAATAACCTTATCCTCTTGAGTTAGTACCATTCGACCAATTTCCATGCCAGGTTTTGCCTCACTTAGTGAATAGGGTTTGACACAATATCTTACCGCCACCTTATTCCCTCCCCCTGCTTGGCCACAACATCACTTTAAGAAAGTTACAATATTAACAATATAATTTTACATATTTTCAGTTTTTCCTGCTAACAAAATGGTAAATTAACTATATATAATGAAAAGTATTTAAAATTCAGCATATAAACTTGGTTTATTTCCTACAATACTACCTCTAGCAAAATGCCATGGCTTCTTTTAATGCAAGTTGCTGGATTACCTTTAACGGCATCCCTGTTTGCTCGGCGATTACTCGGCAATCATCATATTCAGGCGCTACATTGCATATTTTTCCCTGGTACGCACTTACCTTCACCCTGACATCCCCCCATGGTAATCCGATAACAATCATTTCACGGTCTGCCTTTGTTCTTTCGACCGGATAGAATCGCATGCCAATAGAAGTTGTTTCCTGAAAAATTATCTCGGTCAGCTTGGCCTGACTGCTCTTAGGGATAAGTACCGATAATTTAGTTGCTGGCCGATTCTTCTTCATAAAAATAGGAGTCAGCCATACATCTAAAGCGCCGCCTGCAAATAACCTATCCATAATATACTCATAACCTTCCGGACTCTGATCATCAATATTAGCTTCTATTACTATGCATTGTTCCTCTGCGGGACTATTATCCTTATTTTCGGCGCTAGCGGGTATCTCACCCAAACATAAACGTAAAACATTAGGAATCGAAAGCTCCCAGGTACCGGCACCATATCCTATCTTCGCGCTAATAAATCCTGTTGGCATAGTACCAAATCCATTTCCTAGTGTTGCTAAGATAGCAGCTCCGGTAGGCGTTACCAGTTCTTTAGCAATCTCTCCCGGATAATAAGGAATACCATGCAGTAGTTCGGCAGTAGCCGGCGCAGGCACCGGAATAAGCCCATGACAGCACTTAACGAAACCGTTACCTACATGAAGGCGTGAAGCATATATATGCTCAATTTGTAGATAATCAAGCGCCCAGGCTACCCCAACAATATCAATAATAGAATCCACAGCGCCAACTTCATGGAAGTGTATTTCATCTAGTGGCATACCATGAACTTTGGCTTCAGCCTGAGCCAGTCGGCCGAATATGGATTTGCTGACTTCTTTCACGGTAGGGGCAAGGGTTGAATGTTCAATAATAGCAACTATGTCAGCCAAGTTTCTATGTACCTGTACTGCTTCATCGACCTCTACTTCAACATATGTCGCACTGATACCGCCCTTATCAACCCGGGACACTGTTAACTCATATCCCGTTAAGGGCAACTTGGCCAATTCAGCCTGCAGCAATTCTTTGGGCGCACCGGCATCGAGCAAGGCTCCGAGCAGCATATTACCACTAATCCCAGCAAAACAGTCAAGAAAAATAGTATTACATTGTTTATCCATAATAATAACTCACCTCATATGATTAATCATACTCGCCAAACGACCTGCGCCAAAACCATTATCAATATTAACAACAGCTACTCCAGCTGCACAGCTATTAAGCATACTTAATAAAGCAGCCAAACCACCAAAATTCGCGCCATAACCAACACTTGTCGGCACAGCTATAACAGGCTTTGCTGCCAAACCTCCGACAACACTTGCCAGTGCTCCTTCCATTCCAGCGACTACAACAAGCACATTAGCTCGCTCTATTAATTGATGCTGATCAAGCAGCCGATGAATACCTGCTACGCCAACATCATACACTCTTTTCACTTCATTGCCCATAATTTCGGCAGTAACAGCGGCTTCTTCTGCTACCGGTATGTCACTAGTTCCGGCACTCATTACCAAAATAAACCGTTCCTTATCCACAGGCGCAGGTTGCCGTTCAATGGTAATAAGCCTGGCCAATTCATGATATCGTGCATCAGGTACTACCTCCCTTACAGCATCATACATCTGTTTTGTAGCCCTTGTCGCTAAAATGCTGCCATTATGTTTAGACAGTTTCTCAATAATAATTTGTACTTGCTCAACTGTTTTTCCTTGACAGAAAACAACCTCGGCAAAGCCCTGACGCATAAGTCGATGATGGTCTAGCTTAGCAAATTCCAAATCTTCATAAGGCAATATTTTCAGTTTGTCCAGCGCTTGATCTAATGTTAAATCGCCTGCCTTATAATCTTTAAACAGACGAGTTACAAAATCCATATCCATTGCTACACCTCGTATCGTGGTTCTAACCTACATTATATAATAACATAAAGACATAATGTCCTCTAGGGCATTATGTCTTTATAAATATTCAATAGATAAAAGAAAAAATCCTGTTATTTTTAAATCCTTTTTTCAGTTCTGTAGTTTTGGCGTAAAATGAGAGCTTTCTGAGAGTGCTTCCAGACTTTCAATAATCTTTAACTGTGTTTCTTCAATTAGTAGAATCCCCTGATTTACTAGAATTATTTGTGGATGATACCTAGCCTGTATATCCCGGCCGGCCATTTCCAAGTGGCTAATCGCAAGCTCCATTTGTTCAGCGGCTGCTAAAATATGACTATCAAGTAGCCGCTCCAACAGTAGATAATGATATGTTTGCACTAACTGAGCAGCTTGGCTGTAGCCTTCACTATTATAGTGATAATGGGTAAACTCAAAAAAACTGGTCACAAACTTGGCAAACTCAAGATTGTTGGCAATCGTCATATCACCAGCAGTAATAAATATTAGTTTATTTAGTTCATGAATATAGCTATTTTGCCTTCTCATTAATGCCAGCAAGTTATTCATTTCTTCTGTCCTGTTAAACAATGGCATCACCCCCAAGGCGGCGCGTCTCAAACATTTCATTGTATACTATTCAGTTTCAAAATATTATGTCACTGACAAATACGAACCCGCCGCAGAACATGGAAAGTTCTAAGACGAGCTACAAATTCTGGTAGTCTTCAAAAGGAGGATATCTATCGTTAACCCCGAATATTTGTAAAAAAATAATATAGGAGGCTCTATCTATGACAACGCTTACAATAACTGACAAGGCACTTGAATATATTAAGGATCACGGCAAACCGGTATATCTTGAACTCTTTCAGGTCATCAGCTGCTGAATTGACATACGTGAAGCCCCGGCGGTACGCCTGGGACAACCTCATGATCCTCATAACTACGAACTTGCGGAAATTCAAGATATCATGGTTTATATCCCCAAAGATCTGCCTGAAATACCACTAACGATCTCCCTCACCAGATTTTTATGGTTCAAAAAGCTCGTTATACACGGCTGGTCTTTAGCCTAATGAGAAACCCCAGCATCACATGCTAGGGTTTCTTCCTTTTATATCCTCTGCTTTAATCGGTCTAAAATGTTTTTGTATTCTATCAACAAGTAAATAAACCAGAGGAATAACAATCAACGTCAGGAAAGTCGATGTAATTAACCCTCCGATTAATGCCACACCCATTGATGACCGAAGCTCCGCACCTGCACCAATCCCCAGCGCAATAGGTGCCATACCGAAAATCATAGCCATTGTTGTCATTAGGATGGGGCGCAGCCGCACTGAACCAGCTTCAACCAGCGCATCAATAATTGGCATACCCTGCTCTCTGAGCTGATTAGTATAATCGACTAACAAAATGGCGTTCTTAGTAACTAGACCCATTAACATAATTACACCGATCAAAGACATAATGTTAATTGTACTTCCAGAAATCAATAAGCCAAGTATTGCTCCAATTAAGGAAAAAGGTAAAGATAACATAATTGTCAACGGATGGACAAAGCTTTCAAATTCAGCCGCTAATACCATGTAAATTAGGATAATTGCCAATAGCAGTGCTTTGGCGATCTCCTTAAAGGAGTTTTCCATCATTTGTGCCTGACCGACAAGCTTGTGAGTATAACCCAACGGCAGATTAAGGCTGGGAATAAGCTCCTTAACTTTTGTAATAACCTCCCCTGAAGAGGCTCCTACTGCGTTAGCATAAACAATTACCTGACGCTGTCGGTCTTCACGGTCAATCTGTGTCGGCCCTGATGACAACTTAACCTCGGCAATATCACCGATCCGTACAAAGCCGTTTTTACTACTAATGCGAAGATTAGCCACATCTTCCAGACTAAGCCGATTTGTTTGTTTCAGTTGCACGCGAATATCATAGTCACTATCAGCGATATTGTATTGATTCTTCGTCGTGGAACCGAGGAAAGCCGTTTGCACCGCTTTGCCGGCAGTTGTAGCATCAAGCCCAACATCACCCAACCGGGCTGGATCAAATTTCACCTGTACCTCTGGTTCAGATTGTTCACTAGATATATCCACATCGGTGGTGCCTGGAATCTGTTTTATTTTTTCAGCTAATGAGCCAGCATACATATTAAGCGTGTCTAACTCCGGTCCGCGCAAAGCTACTTGCACCGGACGTGAGTCACCCCTTCCCACACTCTGGCCTGTTGAAACATTTACTTTTAGCCCTTCAACACTACGAAATTTAATCCGCAGCGCATCCATAATTTGCATCATAGTGCGAGAACGCTTACCGGAATCGACTAAACGTATCCCAATCATGGAACGATACACCTGCCGGTTGGTACCAACAACCAAGTAGGCCGACTCCAATTCAGGAATAGCCATAATTTCTTTCTCGACCTGCGCCACTAGTTCTTTACTACGCTCAATAGACGTTCCTGATGGCGCAATCATATTGATAGTAAATTCACCAGAGTCATAGGTAGGCTGGAACTCAGAACCCAAGAAAGGCAGTAATAGCGCATTAAGCAGCAATGATACCATAGCCAGTGCTACCAGTTTTTTGGGACGCTGTAAGGCCCAGTATAATACCTCCCGGTAGAAACTGCGTAGAGTTTCAAAACCTTGCTCCCACTTATCCAGGATAGACTCTAGCCAACTTATCCGGCGCCCTTGTCCATCATGACCAGTTTTCAGCCAATATGCTGACAACATCGGTGTAAGTGTAAACGCAACAAATAGTGAAAAGGCTACGGCAAAAGCTATCGTTAATCCAAATTGTTTAAAGAATTGACCGATAATTTCACCCATGTTACCTACAGGAACAAATACAGCCAGGATGGAGAAGGTGGTCGCCAAAACAGCGAGTGAAATTTCTTTCGTGCCTTCACTTGCTGCCGCCATAGGACTTTTACCTTGCTCCATATGGCGAAAAATATTTTCAACAATAACAATAGCATCATCAATGAGAATGCCTACTGCCAGACTAAGCCCCATCAGTGACATATTGTTAAGTGTAAAATTCATGATCTTCATCAAAAAGAAGGTGGATATAACCGAAGTCGGAATAGCAATAGCTCCAATGATAGTAGCTCTTGTATTGCGCAAGAACAAAAAAGTAATGGCCACAGCCAGCAATCCGCCAAATACCATCGACATCATAACATCATCAACACTGTCTCTGATATAAACAGAGTTATCCCGCACTTTTGTCACTTTCATATCCGGCGGCAACACATTTTGCTCTAAATTGAGCATGGCTGTTTTTACTTTTTCGGCAACTCCCACTGTATTAGTACCCGACTGTTTCTGAATGCTGATAATTACACTAGGTACACCATTGGTTGCCGCATAATTTCGCTCTTCCGCCCAGGTATCTGTTACACTGGCTACATCCTGTAGACGCACCAAACGTCCTTGTTGGTTGAGAACAACAATGTTTTTGATATCATCTACACTTTTATATTTACCAATGCTTCTTACAGTTAATTCAAGACCATTTTCTTTTACATGCCCACCTGGCGTATTGATATTGTTATTGTCTACTGCGTCTTTTATTTGCTGTAAAGAAATACCATATGCCTCAAGTTTAGGTGGATCGGCTAATATCTGTATTTCTCTCAGAGCCGCTCCATAAACACTGACCTCAGCAACTCCTTCAACCTGTTGAACTTGATCTTTGATAATATCTTCCGCAATTTTTCGGATTTCTCCCCGAGACCGCGTCTCCGAAGACAAACTAAAGCTGAGAATAGACTGTGCAGTAATGTCATATCGCTGTACTACCGGTTCATCAATTTCATCTGGCAGACGTCTGCGAACACCTGCCACCTTCTCGCGCACGTCATTGGCTGCCATTTTGGGGTTTGTTCCCAATTCAAACTCAATAGTCGTTTGGGATACCCCTTCACGCGATACCGAAGATAACGTCTTAATTCCTGCAACTGAGCTTACTCCGTCCTCAATGGGTTTAGTAATAAGACTTTCCATTTCTTCCGGTGAAGCACCTGTATAAGTAACACTTACTAGTACGATAGGAAATTCCACGTCAGGGTATAGATCAACTCCCAGGCTTGGATACGCACTTACGCCGAATACCACCAGCAGCATAACCAACATCGTGGTAAATACCGGACGTTTGATAAAAACATCAATCATTTACTTGCCAGCCTCCCCAGGCGCTCCCAGTCTGACTGTTGAACCGTCTCTCAGTTTATTTTGACCGGCAACAACAATTTGTTCACCATCTTTTACACCCTCAAGTACTTCAGCCCAACCGCCGCCAACATAGCCCAGTTTAAGCACACGCTGCTGTACTTTGTTGTCAGCGGTAAGAACATACACTGTCTTGTGGTCTTCCTTCATTACCAATGCTGTTTCTGGCACTACCAAGGCCTGGGCACGAGTCTGAACAGGAATCTCAACCTTAGCAAACATCCCTGCTTTTAAAGTGTTCTGCGGGTTAGGAATAGATATTTCAGCAATAAACGTCCGTGACGGCATGGCCGCTACCGGCGACAGGCGGGTGATTGTTCCACTACACTCCAGTTCTCCTAAAGCAGCTACTTTTACCTTTACAGTAGCGCCTAACGATAGCTGAGCAATCTCGGCCTCTCCTACAGTGGCTTTGGCCAAAAGTGTGCTAATATCAGCCACTGAAACAATGGCTGTACCTGCTTTTGCATAATAGCCGGATTGAAGATAACGTTTGACAACCACGCCGCTTCGCGGCGAATTTACATTTGCCCCTGTCAGTTTGCTATCATATAATGCCAGCGCCCCTTCCGCTGCGCGAACCTGACCTGCAGCTAAATCCCTTTTAGTCCTAGCCGAATCAAGACTCTGCGCTGATATAGCACCCTGAGTAGCAAGCGTCTCCATGCGCCTGAGATCAAGTTCAGCCTGCTCAAGGTTGGCTCTGGCCTGAAATAAATTACCCTCAGCCTGTATTACCTGTGCCGAAAGCTCACCCATGTCAAGGATCGCTATAGTCATTCCGTCTAAAACGGCATCTCCTTCGTCAACAGTAAGCCGATCAATACGTCCATCAACTTTACTAGAAATATCCGCACTCCATATCGGTTCAAGACTGGAGGAAAAGGTCAAAATTGGGGTTAAATCCTTTCTGCCTACAGCAGCTACTTCAACATTTACAGCCTGTCCTTGGGAGGCCCGTGCCGCTCGTGCTTTAGTCGACTGTGTAGTACTATAGATCCGATAGCCAACAATTCCTACTAAGGCTAATGCAATAACTGTTACAATGATAATTGCTTTTTTCTTTCTGCTTGTCACAGGCTCATTCCTCCAACAAAAAATTAAATACCTCCATCCTATTCGACAAGCCAACCTACTCTCCTTCCTATTTTAATGTAAATTTATATTTACATTTTCTAATTTGCAAATGAAAAAGAGATTGCTCCGCCGCATGCTCTCTCTCAGGCAATACCCGGGCTGCTATCTGCCACAACCAGGCGCCATTGATAAGAATGTAACGAAGCAATCTCATCCATTTCAAACTGTCTCTGAAGTCATGTAACCTGCTGCAATGCTATCTCAATAGTAGCATCAGTCGCCTCGTTGGTTATTTTGACATGACCGATTTTTGACATAAGCACCCAATTAATCTTACCATTAATCACTTTCTTATCTCTCACCAAATAACTCATCAACTTGTCGGGATGATAGCCCGGCGCTGTAATCGGCAAACCCAAGGATACAAGCAAAGCTTTTACAGCAGCTACCTGATCTTGTTCGCACAAGCCAATTATTTGACTGATAATCGCGGCCGCATGCATACCAATTGCAACACCTTCGCCATGATTATACTCAGAATATCCTCCCTCAGCTTCAATAGCATGACCAACCGTATGCCCAAAATTCAAAATCATACGTACCGAGTTTTCCCGTTCATCTTGGGCAACAATATTGGCTTTAAGCTGGCAGCACCTGCCAATAACGTTTGTAAGTACCGGCATGTCGCGCGCTAATAAGGCTGCAGCATTGTCGTGTAAATAGTTGAAGAGCTCTAGTTCAGCGATGATACCATATTTAACGACCTCAGCCAACCCGGCTTTTAATTCCCGGTCATTTAGCGTTAATAATGTTAGTGGGTCAATTACTACAAGTTGCGGTTGATAGAAAGCACCGATTAAGTTTTTTCCCAATTCATGATTAACAGCGGTTTTGCCACCGACGCTGGAATCAACTTGTGCCAGCAAGGTCGTCGGAACTTGAATAAATGGCACACCACGCAAATAATTGGCTGCTACAAAGCCAGCCAAATCACCAACAACGCCGCCACCTAACGCAATAATCGCGGACTTGCGGTCAAGTCCTCTGCGAATAGCCTCGGTAAATAGAGTATTGGCCGTTGCAAGCGACTTTGAACTTTCTCCTGGCTTTACAGCTAAAACAGAAGGACTAAAGCCTGCTGCTACAAGACTGTTTGACAATTCATCTGCATAAAGCGGACAAACATTTTCATCGGTTACGATAAGCGCTTTTCTCCCAATTGAGAGCTCACGCATTAGTTTTCCTACCTGGCTGATACTGCCAGTACTAATATGAATAGTATAACTATGTTCCTGCAAATCAACGTTAACTTCGGCCACGTAAATTCCCGCCTTCCCTAAGTAAAGCAATTATCTTTTCTGTTACCTGTTGCGGCGACATATAGCTGGTGTCAATTGTATAGTCGGCTTTCATGTAGAGACTGGCTCTCTCCTGCAAGAGTTTAGCTACCCGCTCAGTCCTGTCTTCACAGTCCAAAAGTGGTCGAACGCCACGTCGCTCTGTTCTCTCTAGGATAGTCTCCAGGGCTGCAGTCAGCGAAATAATGATACCCGTACTTTTAAGTCTAACCATATTCTCCTGTTTGAGCACCACGCCGCCGCCAGTAGCAATAATAGTATTGGTATAACGCGCCACTCGTGATATGACCTCCCGTTCGATCTGGCGGAAATGGTCTTCTCCATAAAGTTGAAAGATATCACTAATAGCCAACCCTGTTTCTTGCTCAATCTTTTTGTCAACATCAACAAAGGGGCGTTTAAGGCGTCCAGCCAATAATCGTCCGGTACTTGTTTTTCCTGTGCCCATAAAGCCTATTAAGACTATGTTTTTCATTGTACCTCCGAAATATAAAAAGATTGCTATGTAACAATACGGGGAGTAAGAAAAATCATAACTTCCGTATCTGTTTTTTCGTTATTTGAGTTTTTAAACAAAGCTCCGATAATCGGCAAATCACTTAAGAATGGCACCGCCTTATTGGTATAACTATCCTGAGAGCCGATCAAGCCACCAATAACCATAGTTTCACCGTCTTTCAGGCGAACCGTTGTTTCAGCCTCCCGAGTAGTTATACGATAGGCCTTCATCTCAGCAACTAACGTAGGACTACTAACTTCAGTGCGAACGGTTGCTGTGATCTGTCCATCGACATTAATACGTGGTGTATAAATAAGCTTAATACCGGCATCAACATACTGAATGGTAGTTTTAGTCTTACCATTTTCAACCTCATCCACAAGAACCGGTATACGCTCACCAATTAATATTTGTGCCTTATTACCGTCAATAGTCGTAATTTTAGGTTTTGCCAATACCTTGGCATTACCCTTACTAACTAATGCATTAATCTTTGCTTGATAGTAAAACTCATAAGGATATCCTTCGGGATTACGTCCATATTGAATAATACCCATGCGCGATTGTCTGGTTACTTTCTTGGGTTCAACATTATACCCAACTATCCCACCTTGTTCGTTTTGAAGCGCAGTGACCTTTTGAGGCTCTGTGTCTGCCCATTGCGGTGTGTTTTCCCAAGACCATTCAACTCCAATATTTTTAGCGTCTTCCTTATTTATAGCAATTACCTCAGCCTCCAGGATAATCTGCCGATAGGGAATATCGATTTTATCCAACAATTGCTGAATTGTTTTAGCTTCGGCATCAGTCCCGTAAAAGACCAAGGAATTTGTTGCATAATCAATAGTTAACCGATCCCGCTCTGCGGAATTGGAGTTGGAGCTTTTTTGATTGGCATTTTCTGACTTCGTGGTTTTTCCTGCATTACTATGTGTTTCCGATTTTTTTGTTAGCTTTTTTTCGCTAAATAACATTGACGCAGCAATTTCCCGTAATGCATCCGAATTTATGTACTTTAGTTTAAATATATGGACAGTTCCAAATGTCCGAGCAATTTGTTCAGAAGTACCTACAATCAGTGTATTATTAACATTTTGATGAGTCAGTCCTTTAGTCTTGGTCACAAGATCTAACGCCGTTTCTAGTGAAACATCACGCAGTTGGATTGTAATGCTGCCAGTCACTGAATCATCGATCACAAGATTAATATTGCCAATATCAGCTAACGCTGTCAATACATCCCGTACTTCTCCATTTACCACATTCATTGTGACAAGTTGCGTATTCGCAACAGCAGTTGAATATACACTTAATAGTAATAATAAGCCTATCCCCATTCGCTCCAATGATAGATGCATGCGCTATCACCTTCCTAATTGTAAAACCCGTTCGCCTTGCGGATCTGAGACAATTACCGTCTTACCAGTGATTCTGATCAACTGATATTGGCCTACTGTCTGTCCAATGCGGTATGATCGGCTAACTCCTTTATAACGGATAATAGCTACTTGAGTTTTACTATCCTCCATAATGCCAGTAAGCACAGGTATCTCTCCATTGACAGGCCTCTTTTCCTGAACTTGGGTCGCAGGCGTCATTTTTTCCGGCATACTGTTTACCAGCAGATTTGCCGATACCCTATCAGCCTTGGTTGTCACCAAACCTGGCGGCTCAGCAAAAGGATCCCGCATGGTTTCACGAGGCGGCAATATTATGACCTCCTCACGACTCAGCTTAGCTACCTCTTGCTGCCCGGTATCTGGTTGGCTGCCACTAACCGCTGGTGTTGGGTCAGGCGAACCTGGCATAATAATAACTACAATTAGGACAATACCAACAAGACAAATAATTCTTTTATGCTTCTTATCAACTAGCAATTTCTTAAGCTGCCCACAAAAACTCGCAAAGTAATCAGCCATTGTCCTTGGAAGCTCTCTTAGCAGCTTCTCGATACTGTACCACTCTTTGTGTTATTTCAGCCATATTATCGCCGCCGAATTTGTCCAACAAAGCTTCCGCCAACACTATTGCAGTCATTGCTTCCCCCACTACTGCTGCTGCCGTTACTGCACATACATCACTACGTTCGGTATTTGCTTTGAGCGGCATCTGTGAAGAAATATCAACTGATGCAAGCGGCTTCATTAGTGTCGGAATGGGTTTCATCGCTGCTCTGATAACAATAGGTTCACCATTGGTTATACCACCTTCGACACCACCGGCATTATTGGTTTGACGATAATAGCCCCGGCTACTGTCATAATAAATTTCATCATGAACTTGGCTGCCTGGCCTATCTGCACAGGCAAAGCCAGCACCAATCTCGACACCCTTAATGGCTTGAATAGACATAAGCGCTCCTGCCAGTTTGCTGTCCAAACGGCGATCCCATTGGATATGGCTGCCCAGACCCGGCATTGCCCCATAGGTCACTACCTCAAAAACTCCCCCCAGCGAATCACCCTGCTCTTTGGCCTGTAAGATAGCGGCTTTCATCTTTTCTTCCGCTGCGGGGTCAATGCACCCTACCTCAGATGCTACCTGTTTAGCAAGCATATCTTCATAGCTCTCCGGCACAACCTTGGCATTAACACCACCAATATTAACTACATGTGAACAAATTTTAATACCGACCGCTGCCAACAATTGCTTACAGATAGCTCCACCAGCGACCCTAGCGGCCGTTTCCCTGGCACTCGCACGTTCTAAGATATCGCGCACATCGTCCCGATTATATTTCAATATACCTGGCAAATCAGCGTGTCCGGGTCTTGGTGCTGTTACTACAGCCCCGGCAGGATTACCAAACTGCGCCATACGCTCCTGCCAGTTTGCCCAGTCACGATTGGAAATCATCAAAGTAATCGGACTGCCTAGGGTCTGTCCAAAGCGAATACCGGATAATACCTCAGCCTTATCCTTTTCAATTAACATCCGTCCGCCACGCCCAAAACCTTGCTGGCGGCGAGCCAAATCAATATTTATTTTTTCAAGATCAATCATTACACCTGCTGGCACACCTTCAAGCATTGCAGTAAGTGCAGGACCATGCGATTCTCCTGCAGTCATAAACCTTAACATATATCCACCCCTAATATAAATATACCATTACTACCTTGCCTGGCTCTGAGCCCCTTTGGGCTCGCCATAACTATAGATAACAATAGTTAACTTACTATCTAACACACCCTGATGAGATCTAATACTAACATTGCTGACAGAATTAAACCTTGCTACATTATCAAGCTTTTGTAAAAAGGCAAGGAGCTGACCAAATGATCCCTTAATAATTACCTCTACCGGAACTTCCAGATAACCAGCTTTACTTATACTCTGCCCTGGCTTTATTTCACACATTTGTAGCCCGGAGGCCGCAGCTGTGCTCTCAAGTTGAATCAGGAAGCTAGCAATATCTGCCTTGTTTGGCAACAAAGCATCAGCCAATACATTCTTTCTTTTTATCTCAGCCAGATACTTACTAGTGTCCGGATTTTTTTTTGCAAAATCTTGGATATTAGTGTTTTTTTGTATGAGTTCGTTTCTGGTTGCTGTTAACTCATTTATACGCAAATATTGAGGTATAAGTACATAATTATAACATAGCAGAACAAAACCCAATCCCCCTAGAAAAAAACAGAAAATCTTATACCGGTTAATCAGCATACCCCTGACTATATTCATGGCTGCATGCCCTTAACCTTTACAGTCAATTCAAACCTAGTTACAGTAGCTACTGCATCCTGCTCAGCCTTTACTAATTGAGGGGCTGTCAATAACTCGTCCTGCTCAAGCAGTTGTAAAAATTTTACCAAATCCGGGTAAGCAACTGCATTTCCCTTAATTCGTAATACCCCCTTGTCAGCAACTGTTAATTCCGTCAACCAAATTTGTGGTGGAGCAATCACGCCCAACCGTCCAAAGATAGCATGCCATGCCTTTCGCTCTGCCGTAAGCTTGAGCAACAGTGTTGTTTTTGCGGCAGCTACCTGATTTTCACTATCTGCCTGCACCATCATTTTCTGAGTTAAGCTTAACAGCGAATACTGTTGCTGTGCTACAGCAATACCTTTTTCTAACTGCCAGATAGTATACCGTTGGAAACCGGCAAGGCTCATAATCACAACCACACTTGCAATAGCAATCAATACCATAATCTTGTTTACAGACCAACTTGACTGACGATGTTCGGGCGGCAGCAAATTAATTTCAATCACCATTCTTCTCGTCACTCCTGCGCAGCGCCAAACCGATGGCCACAGCTATTTGAAGTTCCACTTCTTGAAGCCTCTCTATGCTAAGTGAAGGTGATATTTGCAAAAAAGTTAAGGGAGAATGAATAAGCACCTGGGTTCCTGCCAATAATGTCGAAAGATTATCTGCTAGATTATCTAGTTGTGCACCACCACCGGTTAATACAACTTTATCAATAAACGCATCGCGATTTTGCATTTGATAGTAATCAATTGTACGACGAATTTCGCGAGCTAGTTCGCCTACTAACAGGTTTAAGCTCTGATGAACAGCAGTTGGCACTTTGCCTGATTGGCTACTCTTAGACAGTAATCCTTTGTGTTGTTTTTTTAACTTTTCGGCTTCGTAGAAATCGAGTACTAATACTTTCCCAATGGCCTCAGTAAAGCGTCCGCCACTAAGCGGAATAAAGCGTGATACCAACGGGGAACCTTGCTGAAAAAGATTCAATTGGCAACATCCGGCACCAATATCAATAATAATAGCATTGTTAGCCTTTTCCATTGTCCGTTGCAAAGCCAGAGGTTCAATATCAATAGCTAATGGCTTTAAACCGGCTTGCTTTACCGCCCTGATTAACCCACTTATCATTTCCAGCGGCGCGGCAACAAGCAGCACTCTAATGTTTTGCATATCCTTAGCAGTTCCAAGCACCGCAAAATCAAAATAATAATTAGCTGCATCCGGCGTTGAGATATATTTATCTAATTCCCACTTAACAGCCTGCCGCAATTCTTCGTCATTCATAGCTGGAAACAATAATTCCCTGATAAGCACAGCTTGCCCACTCAAAGATAATACAACATGCTTACCCTTAACACCCCGCAAGGCCCAAGCCCGTTCCAGGGTTTCAGTCAGTTTTTCTTTATTCAGTACATAGCCATCTCTAACCGTGTTGGTTGACAGTTCCTCAATATCTGCCGCCACAAGCTCCGGTTGCCCTTGTATCCAGCACACTTCAGCAATTTTAATGGCTCCTGAACTAATATCTAAACCGACAGTAGAAGTCGGGCTCTTTTTAAATAATCTACTTATCGTTGCTCCAGCCCTCTTAATCTTTACTTGCATCATGACGAGGATTATTGCCCACTACCTGAAGTGCCTGGGTAATCGCAGTTATAATATCAACCTTGAATTGATATTCCAATACCTTGATTCGGGCATAAGTCTCCCCTGCAGATGTCACAATATACCGTGGCGGTAAAGAATTAAGTGCCAATGATGCAATATCCAGGCGGCATTTATCACAACTACACACCCCTGGATTATTTGCAATCACCTCGTCCAATTGTTCCCATACTAAATCTTCCATATAGTTTTTCAGCTGCATCATGATGCCCTCCAATTATTCATATGAATTCCATGTCTTTATTTGCATTTTATCTACAACCCAAGCAGATGGCAACAACGGATTTTTTAGTGTTTCTGTCATATCTAATTTGTCAGTCCCGTTTCTAGCTGAAACTATTGATACATTGCCTCCAGCTATAACACTACCACAATATTCTGCTAATGTAACATCAACATCATTGCCAGCGACAAACAGGACTTTATCTATACGTCCCGCAGTAACTATAATATTTTTTTCTGAAATTACTATTGCGTTATTGGAAACTGTTGCGCCAGCCAATAAAATATCTCCGGTACAGTAAATAATACCTGGTCCCCTGATATTTTCTGAAGCCAGTAACAGCGGATACTTTGTTTCAACATAATACACTTCACTATCAAGACTGGTAAAATCCTCCCAAAAAGTATAACCCCGAGAATTATCTTCAAAAACGTTGGCGAGTATACCTACACTTCTATATTTCTGCCTGTCTGCTGCAGTGAAAGAAGGTAGCTTTTTAAAAGCAGCCTCTGCATTTTTTGCAGGAGCATTTATATTATAAATATATATATCGCCAACCGCCTCTATACTACCGGTAATTGTCCCGCCTAAAACCGTAATATCTTTATTACTGCCGATATTTCCACCAATAGTCAAACCTGCTAAATTCATATTTCCCCCAGCATACGCAACATATTGATATGGTGATTCTGATGTTACTGCTGTAACTACGGTTCTTGTGGAATTATTTACAGTACCGGTTGAAGTGATAATTCGGTTTATGCCTTGATTCTCAACAGGCTTAACTTCATATTGGGGTTTGACTTTATAGCTGCCAATCGAATACGCTCTACTTTCGCCTGCCCATTCACCAGTAGCTGATTTTCTTATTTCACCCATAGCCCGCTTAACCCCGGCCTCAGCCAAATATTGAGCCATAACCCCATCCCGATAATTACTGGCCATTTCTATATCTGTCAAACTAAGCAAAGCAAAACCACTTCCGATAACTAACAATAGAAGCATTACAAGTATAGCCACCAGCGAGGCCGCCCCGCGCTGATTTGCAAGCATATGACTTGCCACCACCTATTCACTTTCCAAAGCATTTAAGCATCTTATCGTCGAACGATATTCTAAAATCTCGCCTTTATAGTCAGTTGCTTGTATTACTATTGACACTGTATTGCGGTCAATAGTTGGCTCATATTCAAACTCCAGATTTTTGATGACAGCAGCTGTTAACGGATTCGTACCAATTCCTCCGCCTGAAGTCGATTTATCTGTAATCTTATAAATTGTTCTAGAGTCACTACTACCATATCTAAACGTAATCGTTTCTTGGATTTTGTTGGTGATAGAACTTTTCTTTGTAATTGTTATAGATGACTTAGAATTTAGCTGTAGGTTGTTCGCATAACGTATTTCACGTATTATTGAATCAATAGCAAGCCTTGCTGTTGATTCAACTTCACTACGGTTTTTTCCTGCTTTCCAGACATGTAATGCTGTTGACAAATTGTTTGCGATAACAGCCATGAGCAGAGTGGTTAAGGCCATACCTATCACTAATTCAATTAATGTCATCCCGTATTTATTTCCTATGACATTCTTAATTAGATTCATAGCCCCTCCACACTACTTTGGCCAATTGTTCAGCTTACACTTTGGAAAAATAGGTGGTAAGCTGAACATTTTTGCTGGCACTTGATTCTTTCCACGTAACACTGACCGTAATCTGAACTAAATTCGGGTCAACGTCGCTGAACTGATCTACAATTGTTCTGACTTCAAAGATTGTTTTGTTAACAGTTAGATTATTGGGTTCACCTTGCCAGGGAATTGTGGCCGGCAAGTTGGGATCACTCCAATCACTCGCAGACCACTTCTTCAATAATTCCATCTGTTGTCTGGCAATATTGGTGGCTGCAGTGTAGTGAGCGGCGTTAGAATTTAGCTTAGTAGAATGTGCAAAAACTCCCATTATCGCAACCACGGCAACTGATAAAATGAACATGGCAATTAGTGCATCTATATATAAATAGCCCTGCTGCCCTTTTCTCCAAATTCTCTTCATTAGTAACACCTTTTGCATCAATAGTCCTTTTCTGCGGTATTCCCATTGGCCGATACCCTTACTCGCCCTGTGGCTCCAGCAATATAAACATATAAAAACTTGTCAGAATTGCTACTGTAAAATTCAATTTTTTGTCCTCGTCGCGGAGCTCCTTTATTTGAAAACATAATAAAGTCCGGGTCGCCAGTCATTCGAACATGGTTAGGCAGATATACAGTCTTAATCGCCTTGTGACCATCATGAATAATATAATAGGAGTTTTTGCTCCCTCGCGCAAAGCGCAAGGTGTACAGAGGGGCATTTTTTCCATTGGCATTAAGCGCCATCTGTTGCATACACCTTATATCAGCCATCAGATTAGTCGTAAATGTCTGCAGTTCCTGATTAGCCATTGTCGTAAATATACGCGGTACAGCGCCAACAGCAAAAAAACTTATCATAGCAGCTACAATGATCACTTCTATTAATGACAGGCCTTTTTGCATGTGACACCCCTCAGAATAATATCCATAATAATGATTCATGACTGTAAGCGAAAAATACCCTGGAAGATACTATGCTTATTTTAAAAAAACGGCAACATACCAACTGATAAGTTGCTCACCATATAGCATACTTATAAATGCACTAGCCGCGATAAATGGACCAAATGGAATAAAATCTTTGCGTCGCTTTAAGCGGGTAAGTAAAAGTAGTCCACTACCTAAACCACCCACTAGAAAAGATAACAATATTGTAAGTAATGTGAGTTTTAATCCCAACCATAAACCCAGCGCAGCTACAAACTTAATATCGCCACCACCCATCCCGCCCTTAGTGACAATGGCGATAAACAAAAATATCCCACCGCCAGTTAAGGCAGCTATAGCCATGTCTCCAGCCGCGACAGAAGTAATAGATAAATTGGTAATGACACCAGTGATGGCAAGCCCTATCAACACTTTATCCAGGATAAGCTGGTGATCAATATCAATGAAAGTTATCCCAATAAGAAAGGTTGAAAGAATTATCGATTTTATTGTGAGAAGCGATATCCCAAATATTGCAAAGCACCATATATATAAAAATCCTGTCAACAATTCAACACAAATATAGCGGCTAGATATTAATTCTCTGCAAAAGCGACAACGCCCACGCAGCAGCAAAAAACTAATAACCGGTATTAAATCTCTTAGCTGCAACTGCTGGTTACAAATATTGCAATGAGATCTTGGCTTCACTAACGATTGGTTTAAAGGTAATCTATAGATACATGCTGTTAAGAAACTACCAATAACAAGTCCCAGTAAAAAAACAAATAAGCTTAACATGTACTTCCTCCCGGAATAGTGATACTACTAAGACACTGAGCAGATTATTGCAGCAGTGAATATAGATTACTTCGCACCAGAGCCATCAGACTTGTAGTTTTTCCCTTCAAATTTTATTGTCACAACACCTGCAACAGCATCATATCCGTCTTTATAAGTGGCAGGAACCGCAGACTCAGGGGGCACTGGCATTGCTTGAAGATATTTTTTCCCGGAAGCAGGAACTAATGCCGAATCAAGATCTTCTCCTGGCAACTTACCATTATCCGCCTCATATAATGATATTGCTGTAGCAATTGTGTGCAAGTCAGCCTGAAGCTTAGCTGCCCTTGCTAACGTAATTGACCCAGATACTTTGGGTACAGCAATAGCGGCCAATATACCAAGAATAGCAATAACAACCAGCAATTCAACTAAAGTAAAGCCATCAACATTCATCAATTGCTTTTTAAGATTGCGTAACATAAGTTCACTTCCCAATTAGAGATTAGATTACATTATATTACCAATATTTATCATAATATCAAAGAGTGGCAACACCACCGATATAACAATATAACCTATTAATATTCCTAGTATCCCGACAATGACAGGCTCGATAATGCTACTTAATCTAGATATCGTGTCATCGACCTCAGTTTCATAATAGTCAGCAACCTTCTCTAGTAGCTTATCTACGGTACCGCTTTCTTCGCCAATAGCCACCATTTGAATAACCATAGGCGTAAATACTTGACTGGATGCAAGAGTTACAGCCAAGCTCGCTCCTTCTTTTAAGCGCTCTTGGGAATTAGTAATAGCTTCCATCATGCTTAGGTTGTCAATAACCTTATTGACAACATCAAGGGCTGTAATAAGTGGTACACCACTACGAATTAACGTGCTTAAAATTCGGCTGAAACGAGCAATGGCAACTTTTCGCACTAGTTGTCCTACAACAGGTATCCTCAAAATTATCCGTTCCCAGGTTTTACGAATAGTAGGCTGAGCGAATACTATTTTGCTCCAAATGCTTGTTCCTCCAACAACTAGCAGCAGTATTGGCCAGTAGTCTCTGAAGAAATCATGTAATGCTAACAACACCCTTGTTGACCAAGGAAGTTCGACCTTCATACTGTCAAACATATTCAAAAATGCTGGCAACACAAAAATAACAATAAAAATGATTGCCAATACTGCCATCACTATAACAACTGCCGGATAGGTCATGGCTGATTTAATTTTCTCGTTAAGTTTATGTTCTTTCTCAAAATGTGTGGCCAGACGTTGAAGCACCTCGTCCAGTACACCGCCGATCTCGCCCGCTTCCACCATATTAACCATCATCACCGGAAATACACGGGGATGTTCAGCAAGTGCCTGTGAGAATGCCTCGCCCTCTTTAACCTTTATATATACATTTTGTAAGGCAGTTCTAATATGGTTATTATTTGTTTGATCGATTATTAATCCTAAACAAATAACTAAAGACAAGCCCGCATCTAGCATAGTTGATAACAAACGACAGACAACCGCTATATCCTTTATACTGACAGTATTCCATTTTCCCAGTATTGTTCCAATAAAATCACTTGCTTTTCTTTGTTCCTTTATTTGTAAAACGAAACAGCCTTTCCCCCGTATATGAAGGGCTACCGTCTTCTCATTATCTGCCAGAAGACTGCCTGTTAGTAGTTGGCCTGTCTGATTCTTAGCTTTATACAAATAGGTTTTTGCCATTATTCCGCTCCAGTGTTAGCTGTTTGCTAAACGGATAAAATTTTCCTGATCCATAGAATACCCCAGTGCATTTTCGTAAGTTATAATACCTTGCTGATACAAAGCTCTTAAGGAATAATCCATAGTCTGCATACCATACCTAGCACCAGTCTGGATACATGCTGAAATCTGGTGGATTTTACCCTCGCGAATTAGGTTACGTACTGCCGGCGTAACAGCAAGCGTTTCTACAGCCACTACCCGTCCACTGCCATCTCGTCGTGGCAAAAGTTGTTGGGAAACAATACCCTGAAGGGTCATGGCAAGCTGACTACGGATTTGCGGTTGCTGGTAGGTCGGGAATACGTCAATAATCCTGTCGATACTTTGGGCGCAGTCACAGGTGTGCAACGTAGCCAATACCAAATGTCCTGTTTCCGCAGCCGTTATCGCAATGCCAATAGTCTCAGCATCCCGCATCTCGCCAACTAAAATGACATCCGGGTCTTCGCGAAGCGCTGCCCTAAGCCCACTAACAAAATTCTTACTATCATTTGGTACTTCCCTTTGGTTAACAATACAATTACCATGGTGGTGCAAGTATTCAATAGGATCTTCTAATGTTAGCACATGAGCATATCGTTCACTATTAATCAAATCTACCATAGCCGCCAATGTAGTTGACTTTCCGCTACCGGTCGGTCCAGTGACTAGAATCAGCCCTCGCGGCAGGCGAGCTAGAGACGTTACAATTTCAGGCATAGCCAGTTCATGTAGCGAAGCAATACGATTACTGATTACTCGAATGGCCATAGCGACAAAACCACGCTGGTGAAAAGCGTTAACGCGAAACCGGCTAAGCCCATCAACAGCAATGGAAAAGTCAATTTCGTCATTCTCATGAAAGAATTCCTGCTGTTCTTTTGATGTTATTGCCTGAAACATATCCAAAGTATCTTGCCGGGTAAGTGGTGAATATTCAGTATATATCAAAATCCCATTTAGCCTTAGAGCCGGCGGCGCACCAACAGTAATATGTATATCTGAAGCTTTTTGAACTACTGCGCTACGCAATAGCATCTTAATCATGACAGCTATCCTCGCTAGCAAATTTATTGTTATGAACATAGGCCACCCGCATAACCTCTTCAACGGTGGTAAGCCCTTCCAAGGCCTTTCGAATGCCGTCTTCTTTTATTGACACCATGCCCTCTTTAACGGCACACAATGAAATTTCTTCGGTAGATGTATGTTGGCTAACCAGTTTACGAATACGTGAACTTATTGGCATAACTTCATGTATACCCATTCGTCCCCGATAGCCTGTAAATGCACAACTGGCACAACCTAGGCCTTTATACAACTGAATTGGTTGATTTGGAGTAATACCAAGAAACAATCTCTCCACTGAGTCAGCTGTAGGTATATATAATTTTTTACATTCTGGACAGATCATGCGAACAAGTCGTTGGGCAATCACCCCTAATACGGACGAAGCCACCAAAAAGGGTTCAATGCCCATATCAATTAGCCTAGTTATCGCACCTGCCGCATCATTGGTGTGAAGGGTACTTAGAACTAAGTGTCCAGTGAGTGCAGCTCTGATGGCAATATCTGCAGTTTCACTGTCTCGCACTTCCCCTACCATTACAATATTAGGGTCTTGGCGTAGAATAGATCGTAGACCAGATGCAAAGGTCAATCCTGCTTTGGGATTAACTTGCACTTGATTGGCACCGCCTAGTCGGTATTCGACAGGATCTTCGATAGTAATCGTATTCTTGTCAATAGTACTAATCTTTGAAAGTGTAGAATATAAGGTTGTTGTTTTACCAGAGCCCGTTGGTCCTGTAACTAAGATCATGCCATACGACTGTGAATATAGCGTGCAATATCTCTTTAGGTTATCGAGTGAAAAACCCAGCTTGTTAATGTCTAAAATAACTGCTGCTTTATCAAGAATCCGCATAACCACTTTTTCACCAACAATTGTCGGTAAAGTTGAAACCCGGATGTCAATCTCACGACCTTGTTCCAAAATATTGATCCGCCCATCTTGCGGCAGACGTTTTTCTGCAATATCCATATTACCCATAATCTTGATTCTCGAGACTATGGCGGAATGAATATCACGGGTAAAAGCAACAACTTCCCTAAGTACTCCGTCAATTCGAAAACGAACCCTCAGCACGCTTTCCTGAGGTTCAATATGAATATCACTGGCTCTTTCTCTAATGGCTTGAGTCAAAAGGGAGTTGACTATACCAATTACCGGTGCATCATCGGCAGTCTGTAGCTGAGTTACGGAAATGGGATCATCCGATTTAAGTTTATTTACTGCTTTCTCGACTAAATCTTCAATAGCATATAAATTACTAATCGCCTTCATAATATCCCGTTCGGCGGCGATCACCGGCTCTACCTCGCAACCAGCGATCATGCGTACGTCATCAATTGCAAAAAAGTTAGTAGGATCAACCATAGCAATCGTAAGCTTACCGTCATCTTTCCTGATAGGAATAACTTGATATCTCTCGACTAAAGATATGGGAATAATAGTTGCAATTTCTTTACTAATTCTCATAATCGATAAGTCTACACGTGGAACACCAAGTTGTTCTTCCAACACCTGCATTATATCGCCTTCAGTAATATAACCGAGCTTAATCAGTATCTTACCTATATGACCACCGTTATTTTGTTGAATAAAACTGGCCTTATCAAGTTGTGCTTGAGTAATAAGACTGGCTTCCATAAGCAAATCGCCTAAACGTTTACGATGTTGTAACATTATTTGTCTCCAACAACATATTGTAAAAAAAGCAACCATCACAGCAAACATAGTCTATTTTGCAATGATCCGGTTGCACCACTTGCTCCTCCCGACCTCGAAACTAAATATAGCAGGTCTTCTATTTATTGGGTTAACGTAAGTGATATATTCGCTTCCAATAATAGGATTCCTGCTAATAATTGTTTATATATTAAAATTTTGTTAAATTTTGTTATTTTAACTCATTAAATAATACTTGACGCATTATCTTCGTAGGCGCTTTGCAGCCTGTCCACAGTTCAAACGCCAGCGCTCCTTGTTCAATCAGCATACCTTCCCCACCAACAACAGTATATCCTCTGCGAGCCCCCTCCGCTATAAAGCTAGTTACTAGCGGATTATACACTAAGTCCGAAACAACCGTAGAGCGCGGCAAAATATCCCATTGAACCGGCGGCTGATTATCAGTATTCGGATACATTCCTACAGGCGTTGTATTGACGACAATACTGGCTTTGGCTAATGCTGCGGTAAACTCATCACTGTCCCAAGCTATGCCAGTTACCGGAATTTTTCCAACAAATGATTCTGATATATGGTGCGCCTTACTTTTGTCGCGTGCCGCAATGGTCACTAAGGCAGCCCCAGCGCTGATAAACCCAGCGGTTACTGCCCGTGCAGCACCACCTGCACCAAGAATAACCGCTGACTTACCGGCTACACTAACATCTGCCTGTTCAAGAGAGCGGATATAGCCACCAGCATCCGTATTATAGCCAATTAGGCGTCCCTCGGAAACCACTATGGTGTTAACCGCTCCAATCAACATAGCGGCACTATCAATTTCATCCAAATATTCCATTACCGCAACCTTATGGGGAATGGTTACGTTGACGCCGACAAATCCCAATGCCCGAATCCCGGCAACCGCCTGCGGCAAAAGATCCGGCGGTGTGGGCAATGGCAAATAAACATAATCTAAGTCGTTTGCGGCAAAAGCCGCGTTATGCATGATCGGTGACAGCGAATGCCCCAGCGGCCAACCGAGTAGCCCTACCATTTTGGTTTTTGCAGTAATATTCATAAGAACTACTCCTTCGTTATCCATAAGGTTATTGCCAAAAAGCAGCTTAGAGACGACCTGAGGATTTTAATAGGTACACGGTCAGTTTCTCCAGCTGACGGGTGATCTTTGTTCCAACGAACTCTTTGGTGCTCAACGGTTTTACCCAAATCGTAAGCATGCCAAGTCGGTTACCGCCTAAAATATCAGTAAATAATTGGTCTCCTACAATAGCAACATTCCCCGGACTTAGCCCCATAGCTTTTGCGGCTTGACGAAAACCACTGCGCGATGGTTTAAGAGCCTTAGCCACAAAAGGAGCATTGCATTGCTGCGCAACTTTGCTTACTCGTCCTTTGCTATTATTGGAAATTAAACATAATTTAAAATCCTGTGCAATCAGGTCATTTAGCCACACCAAAACTTCCGGACAAATTTCCTGGCTGTTCCAAGGAACTATCGTATTATCAAGATCGAATGCTATTCCGCGAACACCTTGCTTCTTAAGTTCTGCAAGTTTAATGTCATACAAGGTATCTGCCACCATACTTGGCGTTAACAAATTCAGCAATATGTCCCTCCGCTGCCAGTATTAATTAACAAAAATTATAGCATGATAGTGTTAAAAACAAAAGGGCGTACGCAGCGTCAAGCCTCCTTGTTTTTGCTCTGACATTATTTATTACTTTTGCGGAGTATCACCTGACAATGTCTTGCCAAGTTTCGTAATCGCATGCTTTTCTATTCTACTCACGTAGCTCCGAGAAATCCCAAGTATTTTAGCAATATCACGTTGAGTTTTTCTCCTGCCGTCAGGCAAACCAAACCGCATTTCAAGCACCCATTTTTCCCTGGTTGTTAGGCGGTGTATTTCCTTATTCAACCGTTCCTGCTCGCAAAGACTTTCTACCGCTTCACCGACAACGTCAGGCGCCGTTCCCAGAACGTCGATAAGTGTGATTTCATTCCCCTCCTTATCGACTCCAATCGGGTCATATAAGCTTACTTCTGTTCGGATACGCCGGGTACTTCTTAAATGCATAAGTATTTCATTTGCTATTCTCACATAACGGCTCAGCAATATTCCCCTCATTTTCAGTAAGTCCACTTCTCTTCGCAGGGAAGTCCTCCTGCGGCAATTCAATACCGCCACTGTCATCAGAGCCAAATAAATACACGTGAACATTCTCGCCGTCCCAAACCACCTTTTTCACAAAGGTGCGTAAGGCGGCGCGTTTTTGTTCAACACTCATATCGTCCATCGTATCCTTAAAGGTTGTGAGCATCTGACGGATAATATCAAACTCAATATTAGAAAGGGCATGACTGGCTGTAAGGCTTTCCATTTCAGCAATACGGCTTTTCATCATTTCACCCTCGCCATGCAGCTCTTCAATCTCTTTAACGATATACCCCGCGGCTGCTGTACCAGCCGCTTCTGAGAGTGACGCTACCCGCCCAGCAATCTTCTTTTCATTCTCCACAAGCGCACCGCGCAGACGATCTAAATTATCGTCATATTCTTCACGATTGCCTTCCAGTTGTTTTTTGCCTATCTCAAGCTGACGGATAAATTCTGAACTCTCTGCGCCAAGTCGTTTTATTTCTTCGCACACAACTCGATCAAGCATATTTCCATTGGCGTTCTTCATCTTGCAGACATGAGAACGGCTCTTCTCCTTCATGGCACAAAGGTAAGAATAAATAAACTCACCTTGTGCATCCTTTCGCTGGCTTAGTTTTGGACGCATATAGTCACCGCAGGTGCAAAATAAAAGACCGGAAAGCAGTGCGACATTGCTTCTGGGTTTACGGAAGGACTTAGACCGATTCTGTTCTAAATATTCCTGTACCTGAATCCATTCCGATCCTTTAATCAGACCTGTGTGCTTCCCCACAGCCACAATCCATTCGTCCATTGGGCGTATTTTGTTTGCCTTACCGGATTTTTGAATGGTACGGTTATAGGCCATAATGCCATGCTCGCTGTCAAAATCTTGTTTTTCGGCAAATAAATCGACCTCATTTTCGGCTAAGTAACGATAAGCATCCTCGTCAGCAATCATATATACAGGATTGGTAAGGATATTGCGGAGAGCAAAGCGGGTAAACAATTTCTTATTTTTCGTTTTATAACCGTTTTGAATAAAGTAAGTTTCCGTTTTAGTCAATGAATTTGTTTCCAAGAACACTCTGTAAATCTGTTTAATGATTTCTGCTTCTTCGGGAATGAGTTTTAATTTACAAGCTCTTTTCGTTTTCCCATCTATTCTAATATTCTCCACTTGTTCAGAAACATAACCTGTAGGTGATGTACCGCCAAGCCAACGTCCGGTTTTTGATAACTCGTGCATATTATCGCGTATACGCTCGGCTATCGTTTCACGTTCCAGTTGCGAAAATACAGATGAAATATACATCATGGCTCTGCCCATAGGAGAGGAAGTATCAAATTGTTCTTTAATAGAAACAAAAGAGACTTTCAAACCGTCCAATTCTTCAATCAGCTTGGCAAAGTCACCTATGTTACGGCTTATACGGTCAAGGCGATAGCAGACAATCGCAGAAAAGGTATTTGCCCTTGCCTCAGCCATCATCTTCTTAAATTGAGGACGCTGTATATTGCCTCCCGAAAATCCTTCATCTTCATATATCAAGATGCCTTCGTCATTGCAATTTGGATAATGGGCACGGATATACTGTTTGCAAAGCTCGATTTGATTTTCTATACTCTCTCCCTTACCTGTGAATTTAGATTTACGGGAATAAATGGCAATCCGTTCCCCTGTATCTTTTGTTTGCTTCACTTTATCGCACCAGCCCTCATGTTCTATATTGCCATTTATTATAACACAGCGTCTATAATTTAAACAGGATAAAAGACAAGCCGCCGATCCTAAAATTAGGACGGCAGCTTGTCTTTAAAATACGGTGAAAATTCTGCTCCCTCTAATTAGATACTGAGGATATAAGACATTTCGCCTGTTCCCACAAGGTAAAATGTCTTGCTGCTGATTTACAAGCTCTACTGATTTCCCTATTATTCGAGGGTTACTAAAGTGTTATTACAGCGTATCGCAAGAAGAGGGCATAGTTTACCCCAATTTTGTGGGCAACTTACGCCTTATTTACAATTACATCAACAATCAAGAACAGAAAGCAGCATCCCTTTTGCGTTGATGCCCGCTTCTATTGAGCGTTCAAGTTCATCGATAGATTCAATTACTACATTTCCAATTTGCTCAACTAATGCCCTGTCTTTTGGTACAGGAATAGGTATTTCCGCAATTACGTCTGGCTCTAAATGCTCTTGATTTGTCCCATATGCGTTCTTCAACATTAGGCTTTGTCCTAATTCACTTTGCAAGAATTGATATAAATAACCACGCAGCGGGATATCTTCAACAACAATACGAATTAAATTATTAGTTGCTACATGACCGTCATGTTGTGTTAAAGCGTATGTTACCCTGCCGAGTGTCCCTGAATCAGAAACCAAAATATAGCCTTTATATATTGTTAATGCATCGAGTTGTTTTTTCACTTGAGGGCTTGCAATTGAATTATCTAAATATTTAACATTCTCGGAATTAAGTTGCGTTAGCGCTGTTCCAGTAAAATATTTTCTTATCGTGGAACCACTTGTTACGCCGAGCGCAGCATATGGCCTTTTGAAACGCGGACCATTAAATACGTTTGCTAAATCACCCAACCGATGTATTTCAAAATCATCTCTTTCTCC
Organism: Bacillota bacterium; assembly: GCA_023443285.1. Classification (GTDB taxonomy): domain Bacteria; phylum Bacillota; class Negativicutes; order Sporomusales; family Sporomusaceae; genus Sporomusa. The sequence continues at coordinate 203 of JAEZVB010000023.1, read as the reverse complement.
AAGTGTAAGAACCTTTTTAATCGACGCGTTATGTTGTGGTAAGTAGTGGACAGGATTAAACGATAACGAATCCGATTCCAATTCAGAAAAGGCTATCGTATAACGGAATTCGCTTTCTGCCAATGCGCCGTTTGTGAAATCATGGTAACTACTTGCAATTTCAGATAAATCTTCATCTAATATATGTTGTCCATTTTTTATTA
>JAEZVB010000049.1 GCA_023443285.1 Bacillota bacterium | reverse complement strand
GGATAAGCGCGAGCATCAATGACCATAACTTGATCTGCGCCCTCAACAAAAAACAGCAGTTCTCCTGATAAAAGGCTGGTGATAGCATCATTCATGTTTGAAACTAATTTGGCTTGTGAATGGGTTGCGCGTGAATAAAATAGCTTATCTAAGGTATTAATCGCCAATTCTTCCTGATTATAGGCCGTCAATTCTTCCAATACATTTGATAACACAACATCATTAGTCATACCATTGACTGAAAAAGAGGCTGCCCTTTTTCGGCCGACTTTGTATTCACGGAAGACTATATCAAAGGTTTCGCCAACTCCAAGTTTATCTTTAATGTAATTTATATTGCTATCAAGTTCTTTGGCAATTGGCCTTTCCTCAGACATGTATGTCACTCCGTTTCAATATTTCTTCAATTGCTTTCCGTGTGATGGGCGCACCACGACTGAGATCATCATGCTTATCCATTTTCCCTATATCCCCTACACCGATAATAACCGGTATTTCTAGATCGTTAAGTACATCGACAGTGTCACCAATGATTCTGGGCTCGCAGTCACAATCTTTGTTAGCTTTTATTTCCCCTTTCTTATCAACGGACAGGTCGATAACATGACCATGACTGTCAACACACGCATCAGCGTGGACTCCATCGATCCCAGTAGTATTTGAAGCTACAGCTACTACTCCTAGCACTTCAATGTCAGGATGATTGGCAACATATTCAAGGGCTTGCTCTCCCTCTGCCTTTTCACTGTGACCTTTATCGTCAAACATCACTAACACCGGGTCATAGGGAACAGTTTTCAAAAGGTCAACAATTTTTTTACCGCTGATGGGTGTTGGATTTCCCGCTGAAGCTGATATACATCGTAAACCCAAAGACGAGCCGATGGATTCAACTGCCTCCTGCGCAACCCTGTCTCCATCAGTAACAAGAATAACCCGGATTTTTTTATCATGCTTAGTTATCTTGTCCAATTAAACACCTCATTGCTGTTGGTCATTTTCTTCACCTAATAAACTGCTGATTTTATTGGCAATTTTTTCACTTTCACTGATTACTTGTTTGAGACTTTTGAGGCTAGCTTCTAGCTCGTTGGAGAGTTCGTATTGTGCTTGGGAAAGTACTTGAGCCGCTGTTTGTACGGCAATTGAGGAATTCTGTTTGGTATTTTGCGTAGTGTTTTGTCCTTGCTGCTGCATTGGTTTTTGGTTATTTGTATTTGGGGCTTGACCATCACCGGAAGCATTTGCCTGGTTATTGTTTGTAAGCAAAGTGCTAAATAATTTTTTTAATTCTTGTGATACATCTGATCCATTTACTGACTCGTTTGTTGTTTGCGCACTTTGCTGAGATTGTGTTTGTTGTTGATTTTGAGTAGGTTGATCACCTCGGTGTGACTGATTATCTGAATCGCCACTGGCGAGGAAAGAGTCTTGCAAGTTTTCTAACTTACTATTAATTTGTTGCAAGAGAACTAGAGCTTCTTGTGAATTAGTTGTTTGCGGCTTATTACTATTTACCATATTTGCTTGTGTTTGCATAAAGATTTTTGCCATTTCCTCTATAGTATTTTCATCTAGCTGAAAACGTCCCGAACTTTGTGAGCGTAATGGACTCGGATTAACTTGATTTGCTACTTTACTAGAAAATCGCTTCGGCATAGTTATCACCTCGAAATTTTCGTTCATCCTTTCGGATTAAACACGATTGCTATGGCCAGGCCGAATACGACCGCAGCTGTTATTCCGGCTGCAGTTGCTTTAACTCCGCCTGTAAAGATTCCCCAGAATCCCACTTTGTTTATTTCTTCAATAGTGCCTGAAACTAGGGAATGCCCAAACCCTGGCAGTGGAACAGTTGCTCCTGCGCCACCAACATCAATCAACGGCTGATATAGCCCTAACCCGCTAAGAACACCACCTAAAACGACAAACAAAACTAAGACATGAGCCGGTGTAAGCGGAGTAAGATCCATGAGCAGTTGTCCAATTACGCAAATGAAACCTCCGATGACAAAAGCCATTAGATAGGCTTGCAAACAAGTTACCTCCTTTACATTTCGATAGCTACCGCATGTGCAATGCATGGTATCGATTCTTTTTGTTGATATGATGTTGTACTATGTAAACTACCTGTGCCTACAAGCAAGACCCGGTGCAATTTCTGTTGCATCAGCAACCGGTAAATGTAGCCGGTAAATACGATTGCTGAACTCGCGCAACCACTTGCACCGGCATGAGGATCCTGAGCTTCACTGAAAATCATGCAACCACAGTCTTCATAGTTTGACGATAAATCAACATCTTTTTCTTTAAATAACTCGATAACTAAAGCTTTACCGACGCTGCCAAGATCACCAGTGTAAATCATGTCATAATAATTAGGATGGCGACCACAGTCTTCAAAATGGTGCCATAATGTATCAGCTGCGGCTGGTGCCATTGCCGGTCCCATGGCATTGGGATCTTTTAGCCCTATATCTACTATTTTACCCACTGTTGCCGCTGTAATCCGTGGTCCGTTGCCAATGGCAGAAATAACTACAGCGCCGGAGCCCGTCACTGTCCACTGCGCTACCATTGGCCGTTGCACACCTTGTTCTGTGGGAAAGCGGTATTGTCGTTCGGCTGCATCATGGTGGCTGGAAGCAGCGGCAGCTATCTTATTGCCAAATCCTCCATCAATGAGCGTAGAACCAAGTAGCATGCTTTCCACCAAAGTCGAGCAAGCGCCATATAAGCCTAAAAATGGGCGTCCGATTCCTCGCAAAGCAAAATGGGCACTCATTAATTGATTAAGCAAATCACCGGCAAGAACATAGTCGATATCAGCTAAGCTGCTATTTTCTTTAGTTACGGCTGTGTTTATTGCATATTCCAGCATCTTGGATTCACATTTTTCCCAACTGGAATTACCGTCAAGTGTATCTTCAAGTATCTTGTCATAGAATTCAGTTAAGAGTCCTTCGCCTTCCATAGGGCCAACAATATTGGCCGTACTTGTTATGACTGGTGGCGAGGAAAAAACAATACTCTGTTGTCCGCGTTTTTTATTCATGTGCTTTTTCTCCCCTGCTTTTTTACAAACGTAACCAATAAATTAAACCGATAATTATTGCTGTTGAAATACCATATACTAGTACTGGCCCTGCAATGATAAACATCTTTGCTCCTATACCGAATACATACCCCTCCCGTTTAAATTCCATTGCGGGGGCTACTATTGAATTGGCAAACCCGGTAATCGGTACAATCGATCCAGCGCCTGCTCTGCGGCCAAGTTCATCATAGATACCTAATCCAGTGAAGAAGGCACTTAAAAATATTAGTACTACAGAAGTGGGGCCGGCAGCTTCTTTCTTGCTAAACCCTAAACTTACAAAATAATTGATAAAAAATTGGCCTAACATACAAATTAAACCACCGACAATAAATGCCCATATTACATTTTTAAGTATGGGAGTTTTGGGCTTTAGTTGTTCAAATTGTTTTTGATATTTTTGTTGCTCAGCCTTACTGGTTTCACTTTCGAACACTTGTATGTCACCTCCGCTATCCTGTGAGAGCTTTCAACAAGAAAAGACACCAAAGGAGGTGTCTTTCCTGTATTTCCCTAACAGAAAATATCTTTCTTAAGAAAGGATACGGGTAATAGCAGCTTATACTATTGGCAAAAGGGTACCACAAGCACAAGCTGTGTTTCTATATCATGGAGTTTTAGTGGTGAACCTGGAAGGCAATTTTCACATCGGCTTTGTATTCTGCAATATGGCCATTGCCTACATTAGCAGTAAAATTAGTGACTTCTACTCCCATAATGTCATCAATAGTTTTGGAGGCCTCCAGAACAGCATTATCAACCGCATCCGTCCAATTATGGTGAGAAGTTCCCACTAGTTCAATGACTTTTATAACCATCGTATTCCTCCTTATATTGATATGTTTGAGTGGCAATTATAGTTTGTGCAATATTTATATTGTTATGCCACAGAAAAACTTGTTTAGCTCTATACGGAGCTTTTTTCGGAAGGTCTGAACTAAAATAAAGCCAGGCGGCCGTACTGCTGACCATCAATAAAAATACTAAAAGTAAATAAATGATACCTCTGAATTTGAAATTACTTACAATTCGATCCATTGTGTTCACCTCGTCTTTAGTATGTCCGAAAAAACGTTTAATACTATAAGAAATTACTTGGTTTTTGCCGGAAAATTAAAACAGACTTCAATTACGAAGTCTGCAATAGTTCTCTGATTAATTTAAGCGCTTGTTTTTCTATTCGTGAAACTTGTACCTGGGATAGTCCGATTGTCATAGCAATTTCGGCCTGCGTTTTATCAGCAAAGAAGCGTAGATAAATAACGGTACGTTCCTTTAGGGGGAGACGAGTTAATACCTCTTTTAGAGCTAAGCCATCAAAATAGGCATTATCTTGGCCGTTTGAAAGCATGAGCTGATCTAATAAATGGATGGCATCACCGCCATCACTACTTTGAAACGTCTGCTCATACAAAGATACTTGGGGCTGTACGGCTTCTAATGCTGAAACAATCTCCTGGGGAGCCAGCGACAATTCTTTGGCGATTTCAGTAATTGTTGGTTCCCGCCCCAAAGCTCCCTGCAGTTTTTCCTGCGTTTTATGGACCCGGAAAGCGAGTTCTTTTAGGGGGCGGCTAACTTTAACCGGATTATCATCTCTAATAAAGCGGCGAATTTCACCAATAATCATGGGGACCGCATAGGTCGAAAATTTGACACTAAAGTTGAGATCAAAGCGCTCAATCGCTTTTAAAAGGCCAATACAGCCGATTTGAAACAAATCATCCCATTCATAACCGCGATTCGTAAAACGATGTACAATGCTTCTAACCAAATTTAGATTAGCTTCAAGAATGCACTCTTTCGCTTCTTCCTTTACGGATATGTCACTTGATTGCGCCTTATTTAACAGTATTTTAAATTCTTCTTCGTTGAGCATCTTCTTCACCTAATGCTCTACAGTCGGTACAATCGTTTTAACCATTTTCACGGTTGTACCCTGTCCGAGTTCAGATATAACCTCCAGTTCATCCATAAATGAGTCCATAAATACAAACCCAAGTCCCATACGTTCAGGATCACTGGAAAATGAAGGCTGTCTTGCTTCTTCTACATTAGCAATTCCCCGTCCATAATCTGTTATGATAAATTCAAGTTTATCCTGATATAAGTTCATTATTAATTCAATATAATTTTCCTTATGGGTATAGCCGCTATAACCGTGAATGACCGAATTAGATATCGCTTCTGAAACTGCAACCTTAATTTCGTCAATTTCCGTAAGCGTCAAATCTACTTGTGCCGCAAAAGCGGCGCTAGCCGCTCTGGCAAAGCTCACATTTTCATTGATACTTAGAATTGAGAGCTTTACTTGATTTTTTATCTGTATTTCCATTCGTAAGCCTCCTTATAGTAAATCTAATGCGTGCTCTTCTGATTGATAAATTGTCAATATTTTCATTAAGCCGGCTAATTCAAATATACGTTTTACTTGTGGCTCAAGATGAACGACAAGTAATTTGCCTCCATGTTGAGCAATACGCTTATACCGTCCAAGAACAACGCCTAGTCCTGAACTATCAATAAAACTTACTCCTTGCATATTAAGTAAGAGATGTTTGGCACCAGTTATATCAAGTGCATCATCAACTGAAGTGCGAAATTCGTTAGCCCCACAAACATCCAACTCACCCTCAAGCCTTACAACTAGGATGCCTTGCTTCATAAATGTAACGACTTTCAACAATATAACCTCCTAAGATAACAGTATATATACCACTTCGATAAAAAGGAAATATTTTCCTGCAAAATAACAAAAAAAACTGCGGAAAATTTCCGCAGTTTTTAATAACCAGTATATTGATCTAATTAAATATAGTAAACATGTTGGTGATCATACTCTGAAAAATCCGCATCAAACCAGCCTTAGGAACAGATTTCTCCGCGATCAAGTCAACTTTACCTACTTCTTTACCATCTTTGATTACGACAAGTTCCCCGCATTTTTGGCCTTCGACTATCGGTGCATTAACACTTGAATCAGCAACTATCTTTTTTTGCAAATTTTTGTTTTGCCCTTTGGGGACGATCAAGTTTAAGTCCTGAGCGGCAATGAGTTGAATTTCCTTTTCAACACCTTTGCTTACTTTTAGCCGTTCTACTACGGTGCCCTGATTTACAATAGGTACAGCGGCAAAGTTAGCAAATCCCCAATCAAGCAGTTTCATGCTTTCTCTGAGATGTGATCGTGGCTCAGGTGTCGCAAATACTGAAGAAATAAGCCGAAGACCATCCCGTTTGGCTGTGCCGACAAAACAGTATTTTGCTTCTTCCGTCCAGCCAGTTTTTAAGCCATCGCCTCCTTTATACCACCATAAAAGTTTATTGGTATTAACAAGCCAGTTCTTACCGTCACGCAGCCATGCCTCTTTAATGCCGCACATGTCCATATACAAAGGATGAGTAATAGCCTCCTTGGCAATTAGCGCAGCATCATAAGCACTCATATAGTGATCAGTTGTTGGTAATCCATTCACATTGTTAAAATGAGTATCAGAAAGCCCTAGTGACTCAGCACGTTTATTCATGGCTTCAACAGCTGCTTGTTCATTTCCGTAGATATGTTCCATAAGTGCTACGGCAGCATCGTTAGCACTAACTATTGCTATAGCTGACAACATATCTTTAACTGTCATCTGTTCGCCAGGCTCCAGCCAAATTTGTGAACCGCCCTGACGCCAGGCGGTTTCACTGGTATACACTTGATCTACGAGATTGATCCGACCTTGTTCAACCGCTTCAACCGCTAGTAGTAAAGTCATAATTTTGGTTACACTAGCTGGCGGCAACCGCTTATGCGCATCTTTCTCAAAAAGAATTGTTCCATTTTCATCCATGAGTACAGCAGATACAGCACTAGTCTGCAAATGGGCATTGGATGACGGTTTTGCTGGCGCTACAGTAGCGCCTAAGGCTGATGTAACTGTTACGGTGAATAGTATTAATGTTACCAGTGTAATTTTTCGAACCAATTATAACACTCCTTTCTTTTGAATCTATGTTTCCCGGATTAAAAACAGCTTAAACTAGATTTTGAATAAAAAAATGACTGGTAGTTACCAGTCATTGTGGAATCCATTTTTATCAACTAATCCTAATATCAGTGGCGGTGAAACAGCAGGCTGGGCTTCAATACTAACAGCTTGCTTTATTGTTAAGTCAGCATCTTTAAGTTTTAACTCATCATTCGTATAGATGGTTGCAAGTAACTGGCCGCATGTGACGGATTGACCTACCTGGCACTGCATAACTACACCTGCAGCCAAGTCAATTTCCTGCCCTTTATATTCCCTGCCAGCTCCTAGCCGCATGGCGGCGTAGCCAACTTGCGCAGCACTAATTGCAGTAATATAACCTTGCTTAGCACTTCTAACTTCTAGCATATAGGAGGCCTGGGGCAATCTGGCATCATCATGCAAGATTGCCGCATCACCGCCTTGAGCGGTAATAAATTCGGCAAACTTGGACAAGGCCTGCTTGTTATCGATCAAGGTAGTTAACTGTCTTGATCCCTCTTTCGTGGTTTGCGCTTTACCGCCTAACACCAGCATATGTGAGCCAAGGGTTAGACAAACTTCCTTAAGCGACGACTCTCCTTGTCCTGACAAAAGTTTAATCGCTTCCTTAATCTCAAGGCTATTGCCAACTGCCATACCCAAAGGCTGTTCCATACTAGTTAATACGGCCACAGTATCACGGTTAACTAGCTCTCCAATACGAACCATGGCTTTCGCTAATTGAATGGCTTCTGATATATTTTTCATAAAAGCGCCATTGCCAACTTTGACATCTAAGACAATTTTATCTGCACCTGATGCAATTTTTTTACTCATTATCGACGAGGCAATAAGAGGTATACTTTCCACCGTAGCCGTAACATCGCGGAGTGCGTAGAGCTTACCATCGGCAGGTGCGATAGCGGCTGACTGGCCGGTTAACGCAATATTGTGTGTTTGCAAATTAGATATAAACTTATGATGATCCAAGGTAGTATTAAAGCCGGGGATGGATTCCAATTTATCAATGGTACCACCAGTAAAACCTAACCCCCGCCCTGACATCTTGGCCACTGGTACTCCGGCAGCAGCCACAAGTGGGGCAAGTACCAGTGTAGTTGTATCACCTACCCCGCCAGTGCTATGCTTGTCCACCTTTACTCCTGGTATTTGGGTAAGATCAACCATTTCTCCGGAAGCCGCCATTGCCATGGTAAGCGAGGCCGTCTCACTGTCGGTCATGCCTTTAAAAAAGACAGCCATAAGCCAAGCAGCCATCTGATAGTCTGGTATTTCATTACTTGTATATGATTTTATTAACCACTCAATTTCATAATTCGTAAGTTCTATTCCGTCGCGTTTTTTTGCAATTATATCTGCTGCCCGCAATATGTATTCACCTCAATAAATTTTTTAAAAAACTTTGGCCGTACGGTAGCGCAGGCAAAGCAAAATTATCAGCGATAGTTGCTCCCAGGTCGGCAAATGTCGAGCGGATGCCCAAATTAATTTGCCCCTTTTCTGCTAATTGGTGATGATAAGCTAATAGGGGCACATATTCTCTGGTATGATCGGTACCGGCCATTGTGGGATCACAGCCATGGTCGGCAGTAATTACTAATAAATCATCTTCCCTGAGTCTGGGTAGGAGATTTACCAAGTCTTTATCAAATTCCTCCAGAGCCTGAGCATAGCCAATTGCATCATTACGATGTCCATACAGACTATCGAATTCGACCAGGTTGGACATAATTAGCCCCGCGTCCAGATTGCCTTGGGCTAGGTCGGTAATAATTTTCATACCTTGTTTATTTGATTTGGTTGGATAAGACTGGGTTAAGCCCTGATTGGCATAGATGTCCGCAATTTTACCAATGCCAATTACCCTGCGTCCAGCCTGCTTCATCATATCCAGTACGGTTGGGGTTGGCGGCAGTACACTGTAGTCATGGCGGTTAGCAGTACGCGTAAAGCTTCCTGGTTTACCAATAAAAGGTCTGGCAATAATCCGACCTACCGCATGATCACCAATACATACTTTTTCTCTGGTGATTTTACATATTTCATATAAGCGTTCCAAGGGAATTACTTCTTCATGGGCAGCGATTTGGAAAACACTATCTGCTGAAGTATATACGATTGGTTTACCTGTACGAAAATGTTTTTTGCCTAGTTCGACAATGATTTCTGTACCTGAGGCTGCTTTATTACCCAAAACCTGTAATCCAGTATAAGCTGTAAATTTATCAATGACTTCAGGGGGAAACCCATTTGGGTACACAGGAAAAGCGGTAAACAGTGGACAACCGGCTAATTCCCAATGGCCACTTGTAGTATCTTTACCTTTAGAGAGTTCTGCCATCTTCCCGAACGCAGCAAGAGGACGGGAAACCTCCGGAATACCAGCAATGGGTTCAATCAATCCTAACCCCATGCTGGCTAATACCGGCAAAGTAAGCCCGCCCTTATATTTAGCAATATGTACCAGCGTATTAGCCCCAGTATCGCCATAATGGGAGGCATCAGGCATTGCTCCAATTCCTACACTGTCAAGTACAATCACAAATATTCTTTTAAACAAAATTTATAGCTCCTCTGTAAAATATATATATTACTATTATGCGCGAGGATGGGTTTTATCATAAACTTCTTTCAGATGATTTTTCGTTACATGAGTATAAATCTGGGTTGTTGATATATCAGCATGACCAAGCATTTCCTGAACAGACCGCAAATCTGCGCCATTTTCTAATAAGTGGGTGGCAAAAGAATGTCTCAGTGTATGAGGCGTAATATCTTTCGTGATATTAGCATCAAACGCATACTTTTTGATAATTTTCCAGAAACCCTGCCGGGTAAGCCTGTTACCGTGATGGTTGACAAATAAAGAGGATTCTTCATAAGTTCGTACCAATTTAGAACGGCCTTTGTTTGTGTATTCTTGCACACATTTAGCAGCGATAGACCCTAGTGGCACAATCCGCTCCTTCGCACCTTTACCATAACATTTGATATATCCCATATCAAGATTAACATCTGATATATTTAGATTGATCAGCTCTGAAACTCTGATCCCGGTAGCATATAATAATTCCAGCATGGCTTTATCCCTTAGGCCAGTAGGTTGAAAAGTGTTGGGTTGTTTTAATAACTCTTCCACTTCAGCAATGCTAAGAATCTTTGGCAGCTTTTTTTCTAGTTTTGGTGATTCTAAATTAACAGCTGGGTCTTTTTCGAGGTGACGCTCGCGGACAAGGTATTGGTAAAATGATTTTATCGCAGCAAGATTGCGTGATATTGTGGAAACAGCGCGCCCTTTGACTTGAAGATTGTTAAGATAACTGAGGATGGTATCACGGTTCGAATTTTGTAAAAAATCTAATTGACTATTTTGCAAAAATGAATGAAACTGCCTTAAATCCCGCCCATAGGATTCTAATGTATTTTGAGCTAAACCGCGCTCAACTGCAAGATAGTTAATAAAATCATTGACATAAGATTCCATTTGCTTTAACCACCCTTTTTTCTTCCCAGATTTCTGGCCAACTTGGGGAAAATATCTAAACTTGGTTATTTATTAATTCAACATGAAGTTTACTTTTCCTTTATTTGTCTAACTATGTTTTGTAAAGTTTTAGCATTTATTTGAAAGAAATGCTAATTTATGACATATGAATGGTCGACTATAGTGGCAGTGGCCATAACCCGTAAAGGTTTATCTAATAAATGTTGGTCGCGTATTTTTAAACCAGGGTTAGTACACTCCCAAAGTATAGTTAGTAATTGTGGTAGAATATAGAAAATAATAAGCGTTATTAAGAGTATTTTAATACATAACTTAGAGCGTTTAAGGATAGTTTGCCAAGAAAATGTAATTACCATATGTTATTACTTCCCTCCCACCGTAAATCTTTTTGGCTCTGGCTTAACTTAATACTATACATATTCACTCAATAGGAGGTTTATTCGTATTTTGAAAACTCAAGATATGAAATAAGGCTAAAAAAAAGCTAAGATGCTTGTCAGCCTTTAGCTTAATGGATATATTGTGCTACAGTTTTCATAAAAACCGGCGAAACATATACTTCTATTAGGGCTGCGACCAGCATAATCATCATCATAATAAAACAAAGTATTGAATAGGCGATGGAGTTGTAAAAAAGATTATCTTTATTTTTATGTTTACGCCTGACTAACATTAACGAAAAAGTTGTTGCTGCTACCCCGGTTGCTAAAATAGCGGGTATTGCTAAAAAATTGTGCGGCAAAACTGCAACAATGGCAAACAGTAACCCTTTCATTACATATTCATTAACTAGAAAACCAACAGTAAACCCAATGACAAAGCCGCGGAGACATACCAAAAATAGGACAAACGGTATGCCAACAATGGTAAAACCTAACAACCACATAATAGTTATTATTTTGCAGTTATTCCATATTGTGCTAGTGAGCAGCGAAGAGGTATCACCGATGCCCACTGGCTGTTCGGCCAATCCCTGCAAGAATACTTGTAAGTAGCTGACAAGTTCTACTTTTTGGTCTTCAGGCAGTGTTCTTACAGCCATTGCGCCAATGACTATTCCAATGATAAAGATCAGTATCATAAAAAAATACGCTACAATATTCGCGCGAACATAATCAGCGGCATTTTTGCGAAGAAGTTTTAGCATACATGTACCTCCCAGCCAGTACCTGCTACAATATATGTTTTGCTAAAACTGTTTAGACCAATTTGTCCACTATATTTTAATGCGGCCATAAATACCGCCGCCGCCAGCGCTAATTGAGGTAGTTCCAATACGCGCTTTCATAATGTAACTAGCAATTTTATCACCGGTTATTCTGGCTAAAGCCTCATAGGTAGTGTAATGAATAATATTCATTTCTGTTTCAAATGCTGCCAGCAGTTTAGCCATAACTTTTTTGCCTACGCCTGGAATAAATTCTAATGGGATTTGATAGCAATACTCTGGACGGTGTGCAGGGTGAAGAGGTTCAGTGTAATCAGCAATTTCAGTAATTCGTTCAAATACTCCCTTAGTTAACTTATTGCTGCTGCATTTTGGACAGTTATTTGCTGTAAGGCCTTCCCTATCAGTAAAGCCGCATTGCTGACAAAAAGTTCGGTGATACTTCCCTAAACGGGGGTCAAGACCATAGTTGGCATTGACTTTGCGGTTATCCTTACGGGATAAGGCTTTGGCTATTTCTTGAAATGACAACGCTTCCAAAGAAAAAACATTGTATTCACGGGCTATTTTGTCGAGTGAATGGGCATCAGAATTAGATAGAAAAGTAAAGCTGCTTAATTCACTGATTCTATCTGCCAGATTGCTATCCGCACTTAGTCCTAGTTCAATTGCTGCTATTTTATTCATGACTTGATCAGATAATATATGCGATAAACGGTTGCAGCATACACCATAAAGACTCTTATGAGGAGTAAAAACATGGGCGGGAATAATAAGTGAATCAAAACCACTGCCAATCTCAATAAGCCGTTTTAGCGGCATATGGGCATTTTGCGAACTAAGAGAAATGTTGCGGATAAATTGGCTCATATAGGTAGAGAATGCGGTCATTGTACCAATATCAGGAACGAATATCAGTGTATGCGCCAAACCTCCGTTTTCTTCTCGGGTTTCTATCTCTGCGCCAAGTACAAGCAGCAGAGCATTACGGTAGAGATAACCGCCACTGCTAACTGGAACCAGCAAGCCTTGGTCGATCAGTACCTGTAAATCCGCAAGTACCAAGGGCGATAAGGCATCAATAATACCAACAATATCCATTCCTTTGCGTTCAGATGCTTCCTCTAAGATATTGCAGACCGTCAATTGGCGCGATGTGGGAATTTTTACCCATTTACCAGTATGGCTCATGCCTACATGAATGTGCAGGTCAGTAAAATATTGATTAAACATTACTTATATTCCAGCCAAACAAAGTGCCACTAAACTTTTGGCATCGCATAGTTCGCCGCTATTAATCATTTGCTTGATTTGTTCGGGGGTATGAATTTCTGTATGTATGAATTCGTCTTCATCAGGCTGCTTATCTGATTCAACAAGGTCTTCTGCGAGATAGATATGAATTACTTCGTTGGAAAATCCAGGAGTAGTATACATGGACGTCAGTTTGTGCAACTTGTTGGCCGTAAAGCCGGTTTCTTCCGCTAATTCACGTAAGGCACAGCTTTCAGCAGATTCACCAGGATCAAGCTTACCAGCAGGTACTTCCAGAAGGATCTGTTGAATTGGGTGACGGAATTGCCTTACAAGGATAATATTACCGTCTTTGGTAATAGGTACAACAGCGACTGCTCCTGGGTGCTCCACTACTTCCCGTGTTGAGTTTCGCCCATTAGGCAAAATAACTGTATCTCGCCTTAAATTGATAACTTTTCCATCGAATAAGCGTTCTGAGCTTACTGGTTTCTCATGTAGATCTGTATGGATATGTGGCATATGATAACCTCCTGTTTTTTAACATATATTACCAGCGCTGTTCATATATTACCTCCATAAGGAGGTAGTCCGCATGCAATTCTTTGCCCACAACGGTTTTTATTTTAGTGGAAAAATCCGGGACTTATTGAAAGTGCTACATAGCCTGAGCAAAAAATATAAGACATTACATGAGTTGCGTAATATGAGCAGGCAGTAGTAATTTGCCTTTATTTATCGTGGCTTATAAGGATGAAAACCGTGGCAGGCCACGGTTTTCATCCTTATAGTAGCTTCAAATCATCCAGGGATACTTTGTATAAGGTTTTAAAGTAAATAGTGGCGGTGTAACTTTGGTAGTAAGGTTCAACCAGTCTGGTACTACTACCCAGGTAACAGGCAACGATAGTTGTCGGGCTGCTTCTTCAACAATGGCCAATCCCTCATAGATAAGCTCAGCAGTGGTGTCTGACCCAAGATTTGTATTACTGACCAAACCGCTTATTTTGAGGCGCGAAACCTGTTCAATACGCTCGAGGGTTTGAATGATGCCTTGAGCGTCCCGCGTAAATGGGCGCTTAGTATTGATAACCAACAAGGCTTGATAGCTATATTGATCAAAATGACGTTTGAATTGTCCTAACGCGATGGCTGATTCGCCGCCGCCAACATCCATGACAACTTTTGTTGTGGATTGGGCTAGCACTTGGTTTAAATTTTGAGGTAACACTGGTAAGTCGACATGGGACAGGCGGGGGTCTGGAGTAACGACTTTAACTCCGTTTGCTTCTAATAATTCACTATGTTCCCGGGTACGGAAATACGGTTTTACCAAATCAATATCCACAATGGCTGTATCCATACCTGAAGCTTTTAACTGTAAGGCATAATTGATAGCTAGTTCCGTTTTACCGCTGCCAAATTCGCCAACAAAGATTGTAATATGGTCATCGTTCATAGCTTTACCCTACCTATTCTATTCATATACCTTAGCTTGCTCCTCACCGCGCAATACGCGTAAGGCTCCTTCAACTAACGCTTGGAGCTCATCCTCCCCAGGATGTACGATTACATTACCCATAAAATTGACACGGTCAGTAATCAGTTTTACCAGCATTTTTGAATGAGCCAAACCGCCAGTTAGAACGATACCGTCCATTTGACCATTTACTACTGTGGCCATAGCACCAATTTCTTTGGCAACTTGATAAGCCATGGCTTCGTAAATAAGAGCAGCATTTGTATCGCCATTAGCAATGCGGCTTTCCACTTCTCGGCCATCGCTGGTTCCAAGATGTGCTATCAAACCGGCATTACCAATTAACTTTTTCTTAATTTCATCGCGAGTATACTTGCCGGAAAAACACAGCTCAATTAAACCATAGGAAGGTACAGCGCCGGCGCGTTCCGGTGAAAAAGGCCCTAGATCATTGGGATTGGTTACATCAATCATTATGCCGTTTCGTTGCACACCGACAGAAATACCACCACCAAGATGAACTAGAATTAAAGTAAGTGAATAATAGCTTTTATTTAAATTTTGGGCCACCCTGTGGGCTACTGCCTTTAAATTGAGGGCATGGAACAGGCTGCGGCGGGGTATCTCTGGTAAACCGGTAATTCTAGCTAACGGTTGGAGCTCATCTACACTTACCGGGTCTACAATAAATGCGGGAATATTGACCTGAGCGGCAATGCCTCTCGCCAAGATACCACCCAAATTTGAAGCATGTTCAGTTTGTACTTCTCGTTTTAAATCTTCGATCATAGTATTATTGATTTCATAGGTACCGCTCGCTAATGGTTTTAATGGGCCACCACGGCCGACAACAGCCGATAAGTCATGAATATTGATATTGTGATCGGCAAGGGCTTGTTCTACTAAATGCAAACGGTAGTTATACTGATCGTAAATTTTGGCAAAAGGCTTAAGATCAGTAACGCTATGGCGAATAATCTGCTCAAAATTAATTACTTCATTAGTATATACTGCAATTTTGGTTGAAGTTGAACCCGGATTAATAGCAAGAATCATATACTGCTGCATGTGAGCCTCCATATAAATAAGATAATATTGTTATCTTATTCATTGTTATGGAAAAAAATCCTGCAATAAAAATAAACAAACCCTCAAGACCACGTCAAGAGGGTTTGTAGAGGAAGTTTAGCTAGCCCGCATTTCCATGCGTAGTTTGTCGGCAATCATGGCCATGAATTCCGAATTGGTAGGTTTGCCTTTATCCAGCTTGATAGTGTAACCAAAAATCTTATTAATCATTTCAATATTACCGCGGTTCCAGGCAACTTCAATGGCATGTCGAATGGCTCGTTCAACGCGGCTTGGTGTAGTCGAATATTTCTCGGCAATCATTGGATAAAGAACTTTGGTGACAGCTCCTAATAACTCCACTTCAGATATGATCATCATAATTGCATCGCGAAGGTATTGATAACCTTTGATATGTGCAGGAATACCGATTTCTCTAATAATATTAGTAACTTCGACATCCATGGGGCGTGATTTGATAACAGGAATAGTAGCTGCGGCAGAGACCGGGCGGATTGTGGTGCCGGTACCGGCTAGCTGCCTGATTCTATTGATAAGAACATCCATATTAAAAGGTTTTAGAACATAATAATCAGCACCTAATTCTACTACTCGTTGTGTTATTGTCTCTTGACCAAATGCTGTTAGCATAATAATTTTGGGTCGTTTATTGGTAGAGATATTCAGTCGCTCCAAAACGCCAAGGCCGTCTAAATGAGGCATGATGATATCTAAAACGATAACATCTGGAGCTTTCTCTTCAATAATGGACAATATTTGCTCCCCGTTATAAGCTACACCAACGAGTTCAATATCAGGCTCTCGGTTAAGACATTCCTGTAAGATATCCGAAAACTCTTTGTTGTCATCAGCAATAGCTACTTTAATTGATTCTCTCATCATTATTTTGCCATCCTCCTAACGCATCTTATATGTATAATAATTGTATTCGACAATTGTAGGCCAATTCCTTCCTCACTTGGAAAAAAAAACCAGTTTATTTAAATTTATTCAAAATATTACTTTAATTATATATGATGAAGTTTGTTTATGACAAGAATAACGTACTCTTTAATTATAAACTAAAGAAAACACGATTTGTGACAAACTTAATAAAAGTGTAGGTACACCCATAAGAAAGCTAAAAAAAATCTGCCAGATAAACTAAAGAGTTTTCTGGCAGACTGACGCTCTTTTTTGGGAATTATGCCACTTTCCATTAGCATCCAGTCTAAAAAACAACCATAACCGCTTGTTGGATCATGGACAAATACATGAGTAACCGCACCAACTAGTTTACCATTTTGAATAATAGGACTACCACTCATCCCTTGTACAATTCCCCCGGTTTTTTCAATAAGTCTTTGGTCGGTAACTTTGATAACTAACCCTTTGCTTTCAGGAGCCTCTTGAAAGTTTATCTTTTGAATTTCTATACTAAACTGATCTATTGTTTGACCATCTACTACTGTTAACATCTCCGCCGGTCCAACCTGAATCTGATTCATAGAAGCAACTGGAATGGACTCTACATATTTTTCATTTTGTAATCTTGTATTCAGCTCTCCATAAATTCCAAATGGGGTATTTTTTTTAATATTGCCTAATAGTTGATCTTCTTCGATAAAAACGCCGATTTTTTCACCCGGATGTCCTCTTTTACCATGTTGAATGCCTGATACGGTTGCCAGTACGATTTTTCCTTGCTCACAATCTATTGGCTGGTTGGTATCACTATCTGTAATGATATGACCCAAGGCTCCATATATTTTTGAGTTTGGATCATAAAAGGATAATGTCCCAACTCCGGCTGCGCTATCACGTACAAATAACCCAATACGATAACGTTTAGTATCCTGACACAAAACCGGAGATAATGTGACATATTGCTGTCCGTCAGTACGTTTAAGCAAAATGTCAATCTTACGGTTGTCTTTTCCAGTTTCATCAATAATCTCAGCCACTTGGGCATCACTTTGCACCGCTATGCCATTAATGCTGATGATTATGTCGCCAATTGCTATACCGGCATCTTTAGCCGGGGTAACATACTGACCGTGCATGTTCAATACCGGAGAGTTACCAACAACAATAACACCTTGAGATTGAAGAACAACTCCAATGGAATGTCCGCCCGGAATCAAACGGATAGGTGGTAATACGTCGACTTGAACACTACGCAGTGGTATGACTCCAAATAGTTTGAACTCAATGGTGGATTGCCCAAGCTTGACCGGCTGCAGTGATACTGATTGGGAAAGTGCCATGATTGGAGAAGATCTGGGAGTTTGTACACGAATACTGTCACTGTCATGTTTAATAGTAACTGTAAGTGGAAAATTAACATCAAATAAAGCTGTCTCTCCTTCAATTACTCTGATATGCATAGGAAGACCGTAAATATTCCGGAATTGGGGAGAAAGACAAAAGGCAAAGATTGCGCTGATAATCAACAATGCTCCAAGTAGCCTTGTGTTGAATAACCGATAAAATCTTGTCATGTTTTCTTCCATCACTCCCTATTACATTCTTCCCAAATTTGCAACTTTGTCTCTCACCCTCTATCTTTTTTATTTTAGTTTTCTTGTAATTTAGAGTTTCCCGAATTAAAAGGGGATTATTCCGGCATTATTGGGATAAATTGTTTTGGAATCCGAATAAAGCGCATTAAAAAAAAATAAAGCATAAGCTTGTGCTTACACTTTATTTTTCCAATTTATTTTTTTTCTCTTAGCCATTTCTACCATTTGCGCTGCATTATCCAGAGAAAGTTTTGTTATTTCGCCAGAAGACATTCTGGCTAATTCCATTAATTGGCCATCTGGAGTAAGCGCAGTAACACGGGTCGATGTTCGTTCTTCTTCCATAACTTTTTCAATATAAATATGGTGATCAGCCATGGCCGCAATTTGCGATAGATGAGTTATACATAATACTTGTTTGTCAAAAGCGGCAATTCTAGCAATTTTTTCTGCGACTATCTGGGCTGTTTGTCCACCAATGCCAGCGTCTATTTCATCAAAGACCATAGTGGCCGTTTCCTCGTGTTCTGAGCATACTGTCTTAATAGCTAGTGCTAAACGTGATAGTTCGCCGCCTGATACAATTTTGTGTAATAACCGTGGCTCTTCTCCCAGATTTGCTGAAAACAAAAAAACAATGTCGTTTGCACCGTTAATTGTATATTGCTGGCTCCTGCTGACATCAACCGAAAATTTGGCTTTGGGCATACCCAGATCAGCCAAGTGAGCTAAAATTTGCCGAGCCATCTCCTGTCCTGCTGTTTGCCGTAGATTATTAAGCACTTCAGCTAATTCTTTTACTTCACTTGCCTGGCGATTTTCCGCCTGTTCAAGCTGAGCTAAGCGCTCATCATAATGGGTGATATCTGCTAATTCAGCTTTAGCTTGTTCATAATAGTTAAGAATATCGGCGACGGTTGCCCCATATTTTTTTTTGAGTTTATGGATTATATCGAGCCGGTCTTCTAGTTTAGCTAGTTTTGCCGGGTTAAAATCAATATTTTCCTGGTAGTTTCTGAGTTCCCCCATGGTTTCTTCCAATTGGTATAAGGACTCAGTCACCGCTGTTAACTGATCCTGTAAAGCTGTATCATAACGTACTGCAATTTCAAGGTCACGTTTAATATCAGCAAGGCAAGATACTACACCGCTAAACCCTTTATTTCCCTGGCTTAAAAGCATATAGGAACGCGATACGGCACTTGTTATTTTTTCAGCATTAGCCATAACATTAATTTTGCTTTCAAGGTTTTCCTCTTCACCTACTGTCAAAACGGCAGCAGATATTTCTTGTGTCTGCCAGGAAAGCATTTCTTCGCGCTGCAGGCGCTCACGTGAGTCTTGTGTAAGTGAAGTTAGCTCGGCCTTAATTTTATGCCACTTAGTATAAGCTTGTCTATATTCTTCAAGTTTGGGACTGATTTCAGGTGAAAATATATCAGTAAGCGCCTGATGAACCTCAGGTCTTAACAAAGCTTGGTTTTCATGCTGGCCATGCATATCAACAAGGCCTTCACCTATTTTTCGTAAAGTAGTTAA
This sequence comes from Bacillota bacterium, assembly GCA_023443285.1. Lineage (GTDB taxonomy): Bacteria > Bacillota > Negativicutes > Sporomusales > Sporomusaceae > Sporomusa. The sequence goes on along the minus strand of JAEZVB010000049.1, from coordinate 19,909 downwards.
TGTTGTCTGGCAACCATTGATATGAATAGAATTCTTGCCGTGTTTGGTCAGACGTCGGGTAAGGATTAATGTACCATCTTCTTCCTGAGTAATGCCTTGTTCATCTAACATACTTTGAATTGAATGTAGATTTGTTATATCAAAAACGGCCTCTATCCGGAAGTGATCGGCTCCAGAACGAATGGAGTCTGTGGAAGATCTACCGCCAACAATGGCAGATAAGGCATCAATCAGAATAGATTTACCAGCACCTGTTTCGCCAGTCAAAATGTTGAGACCGGATACAAACTCGATATAGGCTCTGTCAATAAGTGCAAAATTATTGACTGCCAGCGATTTTAGCATCTTATATCTCTCCTCAAACGCTACACTCCACTACCCATAAGTGACTGAAATTTTGCGATGACTGGCAGAACAGCTTCAATCGGCTTTACTAAAATAAAGATAGTATCATCACCGGCTACTGTGCCGATAATTTCCGGCCATTTGACATAGTCGATAGTATAGGCAACGGCCTGCGCTGTACCGGGCAAAGTACGCAATACTATAATGTTTTGGCTGAAATCAATAGTTACGATAGAATCGCGAAAAGTGCGTTCTAAACGAGCCTGAGAAAACACAACATTTTGTTCTGGTGGAAAAGCATAGCGATAGCGCCCGTCGCCTGTAGGAACTTTAATAAGCATAAGTTCTTTAATATCCCGGGAAACAGTTGCCTGAGTAATATCAATACCTTGTTTTCGTAGCGCATCTGCTAATTCTTCCTGAGTTTCGATGATATGGCGCTCAATAATTTCTTTAATCTTTGAGTGACGTAAAGCTTTCAGGCTGCTCACATCCTTCTTTTTTCTATTACATACAGCACAGGCGGACTGTTAATCTGATTTACCATTGTCCAAGACGCAACAGTGAATGTTTGTTGGCTCAAGGTTGTTAGGTACTGGTGCACTGCTTGGCATTCCCGTTTACCGTGATCAAAGCCGGGGTAAGCAGTGATAGTTATTAAGCCGCCAACAGTAAGTAGTTGCAAAGTTTGGTTTAGGGCTTGTAACGTAGAAGTTGGACAAGTACTTACTGTATGATCTCCACCTGGCAAATAGCCAAGGTTAAACATCACAATATCTACTGGCTGATTAATATAATTAGCGATATTGGCGTGATCGTCTAACATAATTCGAACCTTATGAATAAATCCATGGTTTTGCAACAATAGCTCTGTTTTGGCAATAGCCTGCGGTTGGATGTCAAAAGCCCAAACGGCAGTGGAGGCGGAACTGTTTTTAGCCAAAAATAACGTATCATTACCATTTCCGGCAGTGGCATCAATTACAAGACTAGCCGCTTGTAACCGGGGCATTATAAAATTGTGAGCCATTTGAACAGCATTAACAACTGCCATCCCGATCGCCTCGCCGTAGTTTAGTTCGTAGCGTTTCATAGTAGCTTTTACCGGTAAATTTAATAAATCGTGCGCGAAAAGGTGAACGCCGGATAACTACGATATCATCAGGCAACAAATTATAAATGGTCTGGCCATCTACCGTAAGCACAATATCATCGTGAGTAGCCTGCATTTTAACTTTAATTTCCTCTTGATCGGAAATTACCAAGGGGCGAGAATGCAGTGTATGCGGACATATTGGAGTTATAACAATTACTTTTAACTGGGGGTTAATGATAGGTCCGCCCGAGGATAAAGAATAACCGGTCGAGCCAGTGGATGTAGCAATAATTAGTCCATCTGCAGGATATTCGGCAGTAAGTTCCTCGTCAATGAATAATTTCAGTTTTATCATGCGGGAAAGCCCGCCTTTGGCGACAACTACATCGTTGAGGGCTGGAGAAATATAGATAGGGTTGCCATTACGGATAACAATAGCGTCTAACATAAGGCGTTCTTCGATATAGTAATCTCCCTTAACAAGTCGGTCTAAGGCTGTACTCAAATCCGGTAGTTCAATCTCAGTCAAAAATCCGAGATTACCCATATTAATTCCACAAACAGGAATCCCAAAGGGAGCAATTTCTCTGGCAGTATTAAGGAGTGTTCCATCGCCGCCTAAGGTAATACCAAATGTAATATTGTTCTTCATGCAATCTAGCTCTTCAGCTAGGTTTGTACACTGAAGTTCCAGTGCCGCATCTTCAGGTAATACTACTCTTACATTACGTTCTTTAAAGTACTGTACAATCCAAGCAAGTACAGTACTGATACTATGCTTTTTCGTGTTAGGAAATAGCCCTACAGTTAACACAACTGTGTTCCTCCGTCATCCCGTTAAGTTGGTATGAGCTTCTGCTACTACTGCAGCTATGGCTAACTCATCCACTATTTCTACGTCTGAATAATTAGCTAGATATAACAGGTATTCAATATTACCTTCAGGGCCTTTTACCGGTGAGTACGTCAGACCTAAAGGTGTGAGTTGTTGAAACTTAGCAATTCTTAGAACATTGTTAATAACTTCACGATGAATAGCCGGATCACGCACTACTCCTTTTTTTCCGACTTTGTCCCGGCCTGCTTCAAATTGTGGCTTAATGAGTGCGATTACAGTACCCTGTGGTTTGAGTAATGTTTTTACTACCGGCAATACTTTATCTAGGGAAATAAAGGCAACATCGATAGAAGCAAAATCCAGTAGCTCAGGTAAATCCTCTGGGCGCACATTGCGGATGTTGGTGCGTTCCATATTTATTACTCGCTCATCTGTGCGGAGTGCCCAGGCAAGTTGACCATAGCCGACATCAATGGCGTATACTTTGGCGGCGCCATTTTTCAAGGCACAATCAGTAAACCCCCCTGTTGAAGCACCAACGTCAGCCATAACTTTGCCTGTTAGTTCAAGCTTAAAATGAGTGAGAGCTTTGGCTAGTTTGAGCCCTCCGCGGCTAACATAGCCAATATTGTCACCATGCACAACGATGTTGGATTTGGTAGGGATTACTGTACCGGCTTTATCTACCTTTTGACCATCAACGGTGACAAGACCGGCCATAATATAGGCTTTAGCCCGTTCGCGGCTAGTAGCCAGACCTTTTTCCACTAATAATACATCAAGACGTTCTTTCGTACGCTCTGTCATTTATGCGCTCCAAACTGCCGGATAAAGGTTTCAATACTGTCTGCGATGCCTTGGGCATTTAAGGAATATTTATTTAATAAGTAACTGCGAGATCCATGTTCAATAAACTTGTCAGGTAGTCCGAGCCGCAATACCTTTACCCAATTAAGATTTTGTGAATTAATATATTCTAGTACTGCCGAACCAAAACCTCCTGTGATAACATTATCTTCAACTGTAACAATAACACCGGTATCACGAGCCATTTGGCGGAGCATCTGTGCATCTAACGGTTTTATGAATCTACTATTCACGACGCTGGCGGCAATTCCTTTCTCAGCTAATAGTGCGGCAGCTTTTTTGCATGGGTCTACCATAGCGCCAGCAGCTAGTAAAGCAACATCTTTTCCCAAACTTAAAATTTCTGCTTTGCCGATTTCTAGCTTGGTATATTCAGACTGCAGCTCTACCCCGACACCGCTGCCACGTGGATAGCGAATGGCGACAGGTGCGTTTAGCTCGGTTGCAGTATACAACATATTTTGGAGTTCATTCTCATCTTTGGGAGCCATAACAACGATATTAGGAATATGCCGTAAGAAAGAATAGTCAAATACACCATGATGAGTTGCCCCATCTTCTCCTACAATACCTGCCCTGTCTAACATAAAAATAACAGGCAGGTTCTGAAGGCATACGTCATGCAAAATTTGATCATAAGCACGCTGCATAAAGGTTGAATATATGGCGATTACCGGACGCTTCCCCTGCGTAGCCAGACCAGCGGCCATCGTAACGGCATGTTGCTCGGCAATGCCAACATCAAAAAATCGATTAGGGAATTTTATGGAAAAGTTCTTTAAGCCTGTGCCATCAGGCATGGCAGCAGTTATTGCGACAATATCAGTATTACGCTCAGCTAGCTTAACTAGCGCATCGCCAAATACTTGGGTATAAGATGGTGGTGCATTATTTGACTTTTTTATTTCGCCGGTTTCCACGCAAAAGGGCCCTACCCCATGAAATTTATCGGGATTAGTTTCGGCAGGTAAATACCCTTTACCTTTGTGGGTTACCATGTGAATTAGTACTGGCCCTTTTATGCTCTTAGTTTTATCAAGTACATCCAAGATTGATGGAATATTATGTCCGTCAATAGGACCAAAATAAGTAAAGCCTAGTTCTTCAAATAATATACCTGGGACTAAAAGATATTTTAGGCTGCCTTTTAAGCGATCAACGGTTTTGGCAACATGCTCACCGATGGCCGGAATACTGCGCAGTAAAAAATCAATATCACGTTTAACTTTTGAATATGTCGGTGCTGTACGCATTTTTGCTAGGTATTCAGAAATAGCACCAACATTCTTGGCTATAGACATTTCGTTATCATTTAAAATGACCGTAAAATTTACACCAAGATGACCGGCGTGGTTAAGTGCCTCATAGGCTTCACCGCCAGTTAGCGAACCATCGCCAATTATAGCAACTACATTGTATTTTTCTCCTGATATATCCCGGGCTAATGCTATCCCTAAGGCCGAGGATATCGAAGTGCTGGAATGTCCGGCTCCAAAAGCATCGTGCTGGCTTTCAGAGCGCTTGGGAAAACCACTGATACCGTTAACTGTACGAAGAGTGGGAAAATCGGCGCGACGGCCTGTTAAAATTTTGTGTACATAGGCTTGATGGCCGACATCCCAAATAAATTTGTCTTTGGGGCTATTATACATTTTGTGCAGAGCCAGTGTCAGTTCTACAACTCCCAAATTAGGCGCCAAATGACCGCCGTTAGCAGCAACTGTATGTATAAGAAGCTCGCGGATTTCTTCTGCGAGCTGTTCCAATTGGGCTACGGAAAAGTGTTTAAAATCCTGTGGGCTATTGATACTGTCAAGCAGTCTATTCAAACTAGTTCCCCGCTTTCTCTGACTGGGATCAGGTAAGTTGTTATTAGTGGTATATTAAATTAAATGTCTCTTTACCAAACATATTATAGCATAACTAAATATTAACAATCATCTATAAAATACATAAAATGCATAGGCTACTAGTGCGCCATGAACCGTTCCACCCAAAACTTCAAGGGGAGTATGGCCTAAAAGCTCTTTTAGACGGGTTTCCCGAACTTTGTGCTCAACTCTTAGCTCACGTACCAATTTATTAATTACTTTAGCTTGCCGGCCTGCAGCCCGGCGTACTCCAGCAGCATCATACATTACTATACCTGCCAAGATTACGGCTAGTGCAAAGAGGTCTGATTCAATTCCTTCCCGAAGGCCAATACTGACAGCAAGGCTAACTACCAGCGCTGTATGAGAACTAGGCATGCCGCCGGCACCAATAAGACGCTCGGCATTAAATGCACCATGACGCCAATAGGATGTCATGGTTTTTAGCAGTTGGGCTGTAAACCAAGAGGTCAAAGCTGTCATTAAGATAATATTCTGTCCTATTCCGACTAGGAACTCGAGCATGGATTACACCTCAGGCTTCCCGATTTATTAATTGTGCAACTAATTCTCGTAGTATGTCAGCTTCTGATCCAAAACTACAAAGACTGTGAAGTGCTTGGTCTACTGCCTGGCCGGCTAACTGTTTGGCTCCGTCAAGTGTGTGCAGTGTCACGTAAGTAACTTTATGATTTTTTTTATCACTGCCAACAGGTTTTCCAATTTTTTCTTCAGTTCCAATCACATCCAAAATATCATCAGTGATTTGAAACGCTAAGCCAAATTGTGAGGCATAGTTGGTTAAAGCATCCACTTGCTGCTGGCTGCCGCCGGCAAGTAAAGCTCCTGAGTGCAAAGCTGTCTTAAATAGGGCTCCGGTTTTAGCCTGATGGATATATTGGAGAGTTTTGGCATCAATGATTTTACCTTCAGAAATAAGATCAACTGCCTGACCGCCAACCATTCCGGCCGGGCCGGCAGCAGCCGCTATTTCAGCAACCACTTTGATTAGTATTTGAGGCTGTACGTTAGTTTGTGACAACATGGTAGAAAAAGCAGCTGTCAGGAGGCCGTCACCAGCTAAAACAGCTATTCCATCGCCGTACACCTTATGGTTAGTAAGTTTGCCTCGACGGAAATCATCATTATCCATGGCCGGCAGATCATCATGAATAAGAGAATAGGTATGAATCATCTCCAGGCCACAAGCTACTGGTAAAAAATCACTACCATCACTGCCAACGGCATCAGCAGCAGCCATAAGCATAATAGGACGCAATCGTTTGCCACCAGCAAACAAACTATAACGCATTGCTTCATATATGATGGGTGGATAGATGTCTGTGGGAATATATTGCGAAAGCGCTGCATCAATTAATCCAATTTTACTTTGACAGTATTCTCTCAAAACATCTGCTTTCATATTATTTATCCTCCACTAGGTTTAATGGCTGTTCAATCAAGCGTCCCTGTTCTTGTCGAAGAATTTTATCCACTTCGGTTTCGGCAGCATTTAATTTCTCAAAACATAACTTAGCATTGAATATTCCTTCACCAAATTTATCTAAGGCCTCTTCAAGTGGTAATTCACCGGCTTCTAATTGCTTCACAATTACTTCTAATTTGCCAAGAGCTTCCTCAAAAAATACATCTTTTTGTTTACTTACTTTACCGGCCATATAAACCCTCCTTTGTCTTACTAACTAAAACAGTAAGCTTTCCTTTATGTAAAGTAATATCTAATTGCTGTTCTATTTTTACTTGGCTGGCATCGGTGACGACTTGTCCGTCTAGAGTGCGAACAAGGCTGTAGCCTCTGGAAAGAACAGCCAGAGGATTTAATACTGCCAGTTTTTCTGCATTTATTTTTAAAATCTGTTGTTTCGCAGCAATAATTTTATGTACCGACTGTCCCAGACGTTCCATGTAAGAATCAATTAATTGTCTTTTGTCCGCAAAAAGTTTTTCGGGCTGAGCAAAGACTGCGTTATTTCGTAATTGGCTGGTGACTTGACGGCGCTCTTTGATATATGACCGTATATTGCTTTCCAGCATAGTCTGGAGTGTTGTAATATATCTTTTTAGTTCATATACATCGGGTACGACAATTTCCGCTGCTTGAGAAGGTGTTGCCGCTCGGCAGTCGGCGGCAAAATCAGCTAAGGTATAGTCCGTCTGATGTCCAACGGCCGACACTATAGGAATATGAGAAGCAGCTATTGCCCGCACAACTTGTTCATCATTAAAGGCCCACAGTTCCTCAATTGAACCACCACCACGACCGGCAATGATTACATCTACATTTTTTAAATTGTTAAAATCGCGAATGGCCTGTACAATCTGACCGGGCGCTTCTACTCCTTGAACCTGAACCGGGTATAAGATAAGGGGTATACCGGGGTGGCGACGCTTGGCAACGGTAATAATGTCTCGCAGGGCAGCACCGGTAGGTGAAGTTACGACGCCTATTGCTTTAGGTAAAAGGGATAGCTTTTTTTTGCGGCTGTCATCAAATAGACCTTCTGCAGCTAACTTCTCCTTTAACTGGTTAAATGCAATACTTAGTTCTCCTACACCGTCAGGAATTAATTGGTCGGCATAAAGCTGATACTGACCATCCCTTTCAAATACGGTGATTTGACCGTAAGCGATAATCTTCATTCCATCTCGCGGCTCAAATTTTAAAAATTGTGCCCGGCTTTTGAACATAACACCTTTAATCTGTGCACCGGCATCTTTAAGGGTAAAATAACAATGACCGGAATAATGACTTTTGAAATTAGAAAGTTCACCTTTAACAAAAACTGATATTAGTTTTGGATCCCGGTCAAATACGCTTTTGATATATTTAGTTAAATCAGTAACGGTAAAGATGTTATTCATAGAATTACTCCACCTAATATTTTGCAATATATCTGTCTTTCGACACAGCACTGGTTTGCCAAACAGTAACGTAATGTATATATATACCATATAGTATTACTTTTTAAAATATACTGTTAATAATAATAACCTAAAAATGCAAAAAAAACCAGACATAAGTCTGGCTAAAGAGTTTTAAAAGCCTTCTGCCCGGCTTGAATTTTTTTGCATTTATCCTAAAAGCGGGATCCAAAGCAGCGTTGCGCCAGGTAGCCACCAACACTTCCCACCAAGAACCAAAAAAAATAGCCAGGTGGAATTAGATGTCCAACAATGGAACCAATTAGTGCACCTGTCAGAATATAAGGAACCATGGTGTCACCTCCGGGAATATACAATTTTTGTATACTATGCAAAGAAGGTGACAATGGTGAGTTAAGTCATAAGAGTTTTATTGACTAATTAAGGCAAAATAAGCGGCACCAGTTGCATTGTCAGGACTATAGCTAGGTTTAGGGAAATACAATTTCGCTAAACCAGTAATTTCAAGTTGATCGATGAGATATTTCCTAATAAATTGATTGGCACTTACTCCACCTACCAGCAATACTTCAGTAAACCCAGTGCGAGAAATGGCCTGTTTTATCATAGCTGTAACTGCCTGGGCAATACATTGTTCAACGCAGGCGGCAATTGTTGCAGGCTCGGTACCTTGGGTTACTAATTTACGGATATAAGTCTCAGGACCGGAAAAACTTACCGAGCAGTCCCTAATAGTTAGTGGAATCTTAATACCCTTTTCCTGTGCTGCCAAGGCTTCAAGGTGAGGGCCTGCAGGGAACTGAAGACCGAGAAGAACACCGATGCGATCGACTAATTGTCCGGCATGGATATCCTGAGTGCCGCCCAAAATTTCAATGTCTAGACGATTTGAATCAGGGCTAAGTGTAGCTCGTGTTACTTTGACAATTTCAGTTGTTCCGCCAGATAAATGAACAGCTAAAAAACTGGAAGCTACAGGGCCGCCAGCAGATCGGATTCCAGCGAAGATATGATTTTCCTGGTGACTAATGCAATGCAGCGGGATTGCTTGGGTAAGTGCTAACACTTTGGCATAGCCTTTCCCCACCAAAAATGCCGGCATATAGGAATCAGGCAGTGGCCTTGGAAAAGCGGAGACCCCAATAGCCTTAAAACATACTGGCTTGTTAAGCTTCTGACATGCCTGATCAAATAGTTCCGGCAGATTGCGGGTGTGCTGAAATACCATCTCGGATTGTTGAAGGCCACGCTTACCTGGATGTACTGTTAAAATGCGCCGGCAATCAGCAATTACTTGGGCATGCTCATCTAGTATTGCCACTGAGGTAGTATAACAGCTGGTATCTATCCCTAATGAACAATTCGTCATAGTTCTTTGTTTTTTACAATTGACCCTAAAATTCCGTTAATAAAACGGCTTGAGTCCTCTGTGCCAAAAGTTTTAGCTAATTCAACCGCTTCGTTAATAGCAACACCAGGTTCCATGCGTTCCTGGCTGTATTTCATTTCATAAATTGCCATTCTAGCGATATTGCGGTCGACACCAGCCATACGGTCAATTTTCCATTCCCGTGACAACTCAGATATGTATTCATCAATTGCTGCAAGGTTTTGTTGCGTGCCTTCTACTAATGATTGGGCGTAAAGTCTGGTAGTCTCATTTGTATCTTCCCGCTCATCAAAAACAGAATGAAGTGCTTCATCACTGGAGACACCTGAGTTAAAATCTAATTGAAATAATGCTTGAACAGCCATTTCACGGGCCTTTCTGCGACTCATAAATTACCTCTTTCTAAAGCAACTACCGATTATATCCTGGCGGCAGCAGCTTGTCCAATATTTCCATAATATCTTCTTTTTCATCAATGCGTTTACCTACAATATATCCGGCTACAACGCATAAAGCTACAAATAGTGTGCTGAAAAAGCCAAAAACTATAACGAGTATGCCAAAGACAAAGCCGAATAGTACCCCTAGAATCTTACCGCTATGTTGTTGCCAGATTTCCCCTAAGAGTTTGGAATCCAACGATAGTCCCCCTATTCAACGCGCTGTTTAGCTTTAAAGTCATTACTAATATTTTCTACCATAACTTGGACATCGGCCAATTCAATACCAACGGTGTTTTTTATGTATTCATGTACTCGGTTTTGGATCTCGCTGGCCACGGTCGGAACATGACTTTCCGGGCTAACGACTGCGTTTAGCTTTACCGTAATTCCTGAATTTGCTAAAGTAACTTTAACCTTAATACCTCGTACGCCACGAATATGACGTGCAACCTTCTCTACTAAATTTTCCACTGCAGTAAGAGAAATATGCACATCACCCATGTCATTATGGTGAACAATTGTATCTTTCACTTTACGGGAACGCAGGCCGGCCAATAGTAGCCTGATACTTACCAAGAAAAAAACAGCTCCAACCAGCGAAGCTTGCCATTGCCCATATAAGTAAGCAACGCTTGTCCCCGCCAATTCCAAAGGAATAAGGCGTAAAGACAGGAGAATTACAGCAATTGACAAAAATGCCAATAAAAAAGTGTATATAGATAAAATAATGCGGTCAATGATTCCCATGGTGTCTCCTTTCCTTGGCCTTTCCTAATTTACCTAACCCGGATATCTTCTTCTTTACCTTCTGGGGCAAAGCCTACGCCTTGGACATGAATGTTAACTTCAACAACATCAAGACCAGTCATTGATTCTATGGCGCGCTTAACATTTTCCTGAACCCGCAAAGCTGCATCAGGTATGCGAACACCATATTCAACAATGATATATAGATCGACAGCTGCTTCTCGTTCGCCGACCTCAACCTTAACACCTTTTGAAAGGTTTTTCTTGCCAAGCATCTCTGCAATACCGCCAACTAAACCAGCGCTCATGCCAGCGACACCATCCACTTCAGTAGCCGCAAGACCGGCAATAATACCAACTACTTCATCAGCTATCCGAATAGAACCAACATCATTATGCTCAGTCTTTTCGATGTGTTCTCGCTTCTCCACTCCAACCCCCCTAACGCTTATCTGAATAGTAATATCTATTAGCTAGATCAATATCTTATAACTATATTATTATACCAAGGTTTTCCCATTTTTACAATTTAGGCAGAAAAATTAGCAAAACCAGATTAAATAATAACTTATGGTTTGGCGCTAACTGTTATATCCCCGGGTTTAACTCCGGAAACGCGACTAATAACTTCGGCTACCTGAACGACTTCTTCACGGGTTAGTGTTGTTGTTTTGACTACTGCGCTTACCGAGTTATCGCGGATAAAGACCAGCGCATCGGCAAACCCCTTTGCTTTAATTAGGTTTTCCATTTCCATTTCCCGCTGCTTTTCTAAAGTCATTTTAAGAATACTCTCTTGCGCTTGTTGCTTAGCATCTTGCGATGAAGAGTTTTGAATAATTTCACGCAAAAGATCGGAGCGTTCACTACGTATCTTATCTCGCTCTAAACGGTATTCGGTAAAAAAGTCCGGAGCCATAACCGGTACATATTGATCAGATACTATTTGTTTGGAAACTTGCATAGCATTAGAGCGATTAGCTCTGGCCTGAAGCGTATCTTGTACAAGATTCCATATGCCGCTTACTATTAATAAGGTTATTCCGAGCACTACAAGTAATGAGGCGATTTTCCCCAGTTTGTTAATAGAAAAAACGGATATTATTTTCATATTTTTTACCTCACTTTCTTTGCGGCAAAACCGTTATTTTATAAGCTGGAATTCCGAGGCCTGCGCCAACAGCTCTGGTAAGACTGGACTTAACAGTTGAGTCATAAGCGCCTTCAGCTACGACCAATACACCTTTAATGACCGGCTTATATTCCTGAACGATTACCGGCTTATCTGCGCCGCTTTCTTTACTTAGCAGCACCTGCTCCGACTCTTTTGACTCTGTTGTGGTTCGGATACCGCCGGTATTATCTTTTTCTTGTATTGTTTTTGTTTCTTTGGTGATATTACGTGCATGTTCTTGTTTGCTGCTTTTTTCTAATGTTATGCTTACTGATACGGCTCCTGCACCTTTAACCTGCGCTAGCAAATTTCCGATCTTACTCTCCAGCGCTTCTTCATAACTACGGTTCACAGCAGGCATAGTTTTGACCGTTTCTACTTGCGCGCTTTGGTTAGGAGTAGTGGTTAATTGATCATAGACGCCGCCAACTAGTAGCAAAATAATTCCGAGCAGTCCCATCCCTATTAATCGGGTATTGACTATACCATTGTTTAACAATTGGCTGGGTAAGATTCCTGAAAGCCACTCCTTTAAAGAACTTCCGGGCATATTCATATTGTTTCCCCCTTAATTCATTCGCATAACTTCAACTTGACTGTGCTTAAGCTGATATAACTCAGTTATTGCTCTTAGTGTTTTATCTATTAGTGTTGTAGAGAGTGTCTTTGATTCCTCAGTTGCTTTAGGAATAGAAACGTCAACGGTTACCTTAGCAATTTTATGTTCATTATTGGTAACCCCTGGTTCAATATAAATCAAGACATTTTTGATGTTACCTACCCGTTTACTCTCTGGCGTGGCAGGTTCAATGGTAACAATTACTTTAGCATTAGCAACGCCGTCAATAGACATGACTGTTGCTCTAATCTGTTTGGATAAGTCGCTTACATATAAATCATGGGTTAGCTGATCACGCTTCTCAGCAACACTGTTGGCCGTACTTAGGACATGAGCATTCGTTAAGGTGTTGTCAGCTCCGGCTGCCATTGCTGGCAATTGTTCAGCTGTTATTTGTCTCTCAATAAGACCAATGATTGGATTTAAAATGGACAGCAGTATGAATAGCCCCATAATAACCCTGATAAACCTTTGCATATTGCTATTTGGTAGCAAAAGCTCAAGAAAGGAGGAAAACAATACAACAAATATAATTTCTTTGATCCAAGCTGTAATGTACGCTATCATATTTGCACTTATCAACCCCTATCGAAGCATCATAGAAGCACTGCCCGCGGCGATAATCATAGTTACTACTAAAAAAAACATTAAGACTACAGTGAGTACTGCGCCAAACACTAATAATAGGTTGTTTCCCATTACATCAAGGCACTTAGCCATTTTTTCATCACCCATAGGTTGAATTAATGCTCCAGCTATCTTCATAACAGCTACTAGGGAAAGAAGCTTAATCAGTGGTAATGCGCATAGTAAAGCAATAGCTAATACGCCAAAAATACCTATAGCATTTTTTAATAATAGCGAAGCACCCATGACCAGTTCGACAGTATCGGCAAACATTTTGCCTACTACCGGTATAAATGTTGCAGTCGCATATTTGGCGGTTCTTAATGTCAGTCCGTCAGCAACGCTACCAGCGACACCTTGAATACTAACGATTCCAATAAATACTACCAACAATAACCCAAGCAGCATCATACCGGTTTGCTTGAGTACCCCAGCCAAATTACTAAGCTTATATTTGTCAGAAAGAAAATTAACACATTCTAACACAGCGGTTAAAAATAAAAGCGGCAAAATAATGTCTTTAACAATTACACTTGTTACACTAACGACTAGCAGCATGAGCGGCGTGAGCAATGCTGCCGAGGTTAACGCCCCGACTCCGGCTAATAGGGACAATAAAAGCGGCAATAGAGCTTCCATAAATCCGACCATATTGCCAACAGTGTCCTTAGCAAGTGTTAGACTATTATAAAAAATGCTTAAGGAAATTACACATAAAAAGATAAAACAGACACTGTGTGCTAATAAAGCTATTGCCGATTGCTCAAATGAGCTCTGCAGGTTTTGTAAAAGTGCACACAATACTGCTAAAAATAGTAACTTCCCCAAGAGATGAACATTTATTGCCAATTCTTTGAAAAAATAAGATAGAAACTTAGTACTAATGGTTTGCCAATTAAAATCAATACCTTTAGTGGCAATTTCTTTAATTGTCGTACTATTCAAAAGAGGAATATCTTCGCTGAGTTCCTTGTTAATTGCTTGAATAAAATGGTTAACATTATTAACTGAGGAATTATCAAGCAATTCCATAGGCAATTCCGGGCTGGTATCAGGTGCCGCCCAGGCCATATTACTACATAGGAAGAACAGTAGTGCTATAATTGTTTTCTTCACGCGCACTCCACCTTAAGGAATGAGTCTTACGATGGTATCTAAAACTAATGCAATAATCGGTACTGCCATAACCATTACAAGGATTTTACCAGCAAACTCTATTTTTCCCGCAACTGCTCCTTCGCCAGCATCTCGACAGACTTGAGCGCCAAATTCGGTTACATAGGCAATACCAATAATTTTAAGAATCGTATTTAAATACATCTGGCTGATATTAGCTTTTTCCGCTAAATCTCGGAATAAATCAAGCACTACAGAAAGTTTACTCAGAATCATTAAAAATATAATTGCCGATAATGTGAGCGCGAGTTGTACAGCAAGCTCGGGGCGTTGTTGTTTGATTATTAAAATCAACATAGTTACAACAAAGCCTAACCCGATAATTTGGATAATTTCCATGTGCTTACACCCCTTAGAACAACTTGAATACATCCTGAACGGTGTTAAACAGCCGACCCAACAATTGCACAACCCATAACAACACCAACGCAAAACCTGCAAGTGTGCATAAGTGAGCCATATCTTCTTTTCCGGCTTGTTTCAACGCTGTATGAATAACAGAAATTAAAATACCAATCCCGGCGATTTTAAACAAAACATCTATTCCCATCCGCCCATTCCCCTCCTTAGTTATAACAAATGCCATCTACACTAGAATTATGACTATTACAAAGCCGCCACAGATGCCTAAATATCTATACATTTTTACATTCTGTTCACACAGTTTTTCCGCATCTTGTTGAATTCGGGATAACTGCTCTTCAACTAACTCCAGTGATTTATGCTGTTCTTCGCGGTTCATACTGCCAAGGTTTGCACTAAATACCGCAAGAATCTCTCGTTCCGGTTGATTAAGCATCAGGTGTTTTGATTCTTTCAGAGCTTGTTCCATGGCAGCGCGCGGCGTCAACCAACCGTTATGTGACAATAGTAATGATGTAGTATGAAAAAAGTTAGCTACTGGTCCGGCAATACCGCAGGTGCATTGAGACAAAGCTTCCGGTAATGGTACTGCCACATAATTAATGTGCGATTTCAGAGCCGACAAACAACTGATTAGTTGGCGGATTTGACGAGGCCGTTCGGCATAACAAGCGGCCAGAGTGAAGCCTATATATGTACCTGTGGCAATAATCATGAGACTGCCCAAAATTTTTAACCACATACTTTTACCTCATTTGATCTTGAATATACTATTTTCTCCTGACGGGAATCATATATTTGCTCAATTGTTCCCGGGCCAAGGCGGTTACTTAAAATAACATAGCGATCAAACATTTTTTGTTGCACCAATTCGCCAATGTAGGGGCGTTCACGCAGGTCGCATATCGTCCGGCTATGAGCAGTAGCAATTACACTTACGCCAGCATAAATGGCTTCGCGTACTGCAGCCGCGTCTTCCGCCCGTCCCAATTCATCTGTAGCTACTACTTCAGGAGCCATTGAGCGAATCAGCATTAATAGTCCATTGGCCTTCGGACAAGCATCCAGGACGTCAACTCGGGGGCCTAAGTCGATACTTGGTATGCCATTTTCACAAGCAGCTATTTCTGAGCGTTCATCAACCAGGCCAATTTGCATGCCGGATATCCCCAGATTTTCTTTGCCAGTACTTAATTGCCGGATTAAGTCTCGCAAAATTGTTGTTTTGCCACAACGTGGCGGTGAAATAAGCAAAGTGTTATATATTCGCCTATGAGTACAATCGATGATAAAAGGCAAGATAGGTTCAGAGCAATCAGGTATTGCTCTTGCCAAACGAATGTTTAGCGAACTAATATGTGTAAGTGTTTTAACCGTTCCGTCAAAAACGGCTGCCTGTCCAGCCAAACCGACCCGATGCCCTCCCCTTATTGTCAAGTAGCCTTGCCGCAATTCGGGTTCATA
Source organism: Bacillota bacterium (assembly GCA_023443285.1). GTDB lineage: Bacteria > Bacillota > Negativicutes > Sporomusales > Sporomusaceae > Sporomusa. The sequence continues at coordinate 3,985 of JAEZVB010000049.1, read as the reverse complement.
GGCATAGACTGAGTTTTTACACATCAGTTGAAAACTTTTGAGCAGGTCTTGCATGGTACATTGGTAAGCCTGAGGTTTGCAATTTGTCTGCCCTGAGGCAGCAACCATAATATCCTGGTTACCTAATACCAACAATAACGGCTGATTTGCTCTGAGGCGAATTTCAGTAACATGTGCTAATTGCTTGGCAGGTACTTCCATTAGTAATTGGGAAAGATGAGGCGGCAACATCGGATATATATATCGGGTTAAGATCGTCAAGGTATTTATCATACGCATATCATCCTTAATAAAGTAGTAGGACAACTTGTCTTTATAACCAAATTTATGCTTTTTCTTTACATAGATATGTTTAGAAGAATATATTTATGACAAAAAAAAAGACGTGGCTTTTGGCCACATCATTAAAATTATCCCAGGATTTCCCCAGGATATTGTTATGGGGTTAGAGGGTTTTCATATACCTGGATGCAAAATATGATTAGTTTGATAGACATCGTGGCGACTATCAGCAACAACGTCTAGCGTGTTATCGTACACTACACCTCCGCAGTAAGGACAAGTCACTTCTATGTCGTCATCATCATCTAATATACCGGACTCAAATGTAACGAGTTCATGACAAGCTGGACAGGCTACTTCAACCATATTATCATCAGTCTCGTCATAGTTGTCTTCGTCTTCTTCATAATCAAATTCTTCATAAATCTGATCTTCAAGATCGGTTAGATCTTCATCAATTGACTCAACATAATCTTCAAGCTCTACTTGGGCCAAATTAACATTTTGAACCTCATCAGCAAAAGAATCAAGTACATCAATAACATTGAGTAAAATTTTACCTTCAGATGAATGGTCGTTAACATTAAGTCCCTGGGTTAATCCATGTAAATAGGCCACTTTCTCCTTGAGATTCCTCATAAAAAAAACCCCCTTTAGCTATGTGTTCTAAGCATTGGACACTATTTGTAGTATGTCCAATGCTTATTAAAACATAACTGTCGGAGGTTAATTGCACTTAGGTGTTATTAGGCACGTTCAATATAGTCACCGGTACGGGTATCAATTCTTAGTACTTCACCAGTATTGATAAAGAGTGGTACACGCACAACATGCCCAGTCTCTAATTTAGCAGGTTTATTACCGCCAGTAGCGGTATCCCCCCTGACACCAGGATCGGTTTCAACAACTGTCAACTCAACCGACATAGGTAGATCAATGCCGATAACATTGCCTTGGAAAAACATTACGGCAATATTCATATTTTCTTTTAAGAATTTGGTTGCATCACCCATTTGCTCTGCTGACAATTCGATCTGTTCAAAATTCTCATTATCCATTAAGTTGTACATGCCGTCACTCTCATAAAGATACTGCATTTCGCGGCGGTCAACATGTGCTTTGGGTAATTTTTCACCAGCATTGAAGGTGCGTTCAACGACAGCTCCAGTGCGGCCATTTTTCAGTTTAGCCCTGACAAATGCAGCGCCTTTACCTGGTTTTACATGTTGGAAATCAACTACGCTCCACACATCACTATCAATCTCAATTGTTACTCCTGTACGAAAATCATTAACTGAAATCATTAATTAGCCTCCCCATAGTTCGGTCAAATTAGTTTAATTCTATCAATTTCTTATTGCTGGTAGTAAGAACTGTGCAGCCAGCAGTAGAAACAACAACCAAATCTTCAATACGTACACCGCCCCACTCGGGGAGATAAATACCTGGTTCAACAGATACTACCATATTTGCGGTCAGTTCAGTGGTGCTTGCACTTGATAACCGGGGTTCTTCATGAATAGCCAGACCAACTCCATGACCAAGAGCATGACCAAAATACTCGGCATATCCAGCATCAGTAATTATTTGCCGTGCAATCTGATCAATTTCTTGACCTGTTTTACCTGCCGATACAGCTTTAACTCCAGCCAACTGGGCATCTAACACAATGTTGTATATTTCACGCTGCTTATTGCTGGCTTTTCCGGCCACGACAGTTCGCGTCATGTCAGAATGATAACCATGATATATAGCACCAAAATCCATTGTGATAAAATCACCAGATTCAATGATTTTTTCAGAAGCCTGACCATGTGGTAACGCCCCGCGAAATCCAGAGGCTACGATGGTGTCAAAAGCCGGTTTTTCTGAACCAAGTTTACGCATTTGATATTCAAGTTCTAACGCAATTTCCAGTTCTGTTATTCCTGGCCGAATTATCGTTAAAATATGGTCAAAGGCAGCATCGGCAATCTGGACTGCTTGCTGTATTAGATTAAGTTCAGATTGATCTTTAACCCCACGCAAAGCATCCAAATTGATTGGGCGCAATCCTACTGTATTTAAATACTGCGTCAGTTTTTGATGAGTATCCCAAGTTATGAAGTCGCTTTCAAAGCCTACACGAACAAACGCTAGTTTATTAATAGTATCTGTTAGAATATCAAATATAGAAGTACCATGACGGACAATTTGATATTCTGGTGCTTGAATTTTAGCCTGTTCGATGTATCTAAAATCAGTAAATAGTATTTGCTGTTGGTCACTAATCAACAGCATACCAGATGAGCCGGTAAAACCACTAAAATATCGCCGGTTTTCTGGTTTGGTTACAAGAATAGCATCAAGCCCCTGCTTTGCTATTAGCTTTCGCAAACCTACCAAACGTTGCTGAATCATAAAATGTGCTCCTTAATAATTAACGCTAGCATCTCATAGACTTCAGCGGCTAGGTTACTCAGTTAATCTAAATACTCACCATATGTAGTGAAATCTGTACTAACTTTAATATTTTAGCATATAATTTCTATTTTGACTACAATAAAACTGCTTGGGAATTCGAATGTCGGCTACTCTTGATTTTTCAGAAGTTCATTTGCTATTTCACGAAAAATGGGAGCTGCAACATTACTGCCTGACATGCCTTCCTCCACAAACACGATGATAACATACTTTGGGAAATTAAGTGGTGTAAAACCGGCAAACCAAGCATGATTTATGCCATTACCGGTCATATTGGTACGGCCGGTCTCTGCGGAACCGGTTTTACCAGCAGAGCCGAAACCTTCTACATAGGCAGCTTGCCCAGTTCCATAACGCGTAACAGCCATCATCATGCCGCGTAATTTTTCCGCCGTTTGTCTAGATATTACTCGGGCGCCTTGCTCAGGCTGAAATTTCTTAACAACAGTGCCATCTGGAGTGGTAAGTAGACTAACGATGTATGGTTCTACCTTAATACCGTCGTTGACAATTGTTGCAATTGTTTGAGCCACTTGTAGGGGCGTAGCTTCACAAAAACCCTGGCCGATAGCTAAATTAGCCAGATCGCCTGGATATAACTGATCGCTTTCCGGCAAGTTACCTTCACTTTCGCTCCAAAATCCAAGAGTTGTTTTAGAACCATACCCAAACTTTGCCGCCATATTGATAAGATTAGCTGCTCCCAATTTCAAAGCTACTTCGATAAACACAGGATTACTGGAGTGAGCCATGGCTTCTGTGATAGTAAGGCGTCCTATTGGTCCATTATTATAATCCCAGCCTTGAAAGCGAATATTATTGACATCAATATAGCCTGGATCCCAAAAGACATCATCCATTTTTACTGTTTTGTTTTCAAGTGCAGCCGCTGCTACCACTAACTTAAATACCGAACCAGGATGATAAGCCGAAATCGCGCGGTTTAATAATGGAGCACTGCTTTTCTCTAAATAACCACTAAGGTTGTTAGCATCAAAACCTGGTCTTGAAGCCATAGCGAGAATTTCTCCAGTAGTTGGTTTCATAACCACTACTGCCCCCTTGACAAGCGTGCGATCCATGATATTCTCGACTTTTTGCTGAATCTTTTTGTCGATAGTTAATATTATATTATTTTCTCTATTACTTGCAGTTAGCTTCAGGCGTTTATAACCAAGGCCAGGAATAATTTGTTGATCTGCGTCAACAATAGCGGCTATATATTCAGACTGATTACCGC
>JAEZVB010000035.1 GCA_023443285.1 Bacillota bacterium | reverse complement strand
ACACCTGCTTTGTTTGATATTTCTTATCTCTATTTTACCATTTTTCTTCCTGACAGGCATGAAAAATCCGCTAAAACTCAACATTTTAGCGGATTTTTTTTGGACTAGTTTTCACACAGCCCCTTTTATATTATCGAGCTTTGCACGATACCTTCTCTACTTCTTTGTCAATTGTTGAAGCCTATGGGCAGCCGCATATGGATCTTCAGCAGCAATAATCGCGGATACCACTGCCGCGCCATCTACGCCGGTCTTGATAACAGCCTGCAGATTGCTGCTGTTAATTCCGCCAATCGCAACAACCGGAATCTGAACCGCCGCTTTGATGGCTTGCAATTCTGGCAGACTTACACTGTCGGCATCCCCTTTCGTTTTAGTTGGATATATCGCGCCTACCCCTATATAGTCGGCACCCTGGCTCTGCGCCAGTAATGCTTCTTCCAAGGTCGCAGTAGATACACCAATAATTTTATCAGGCCCTAACAGTTTTCTTGCCGCAACCAGTGGTAAGTCATCTTGTCCGATATGCAGGCCGGCCGCATCTACCGCCAATGCAATATCGGCCCGGTCATTCACAATTAACGGCACATTGTATTTTTCTGTAACTGCTTTTACGGCTACTGCCACTTGAAAAAACTCCAGTGACGATACATTCTTTTCCCTAATCTGCACTACGGTAACGCCGCCCTGAATGGCTTGTTGGACGGTTTTCGACAGCTCTTTACCTCCCAGCAAGTCTCTATCTGTAACTAAGTACAAAGAATAGTCAATATCGCTTTTATACATTGGTAATCCTACCACCTTTTCTTATGGCTTCCGGCGTCATCGACCAAACGGCATCAAACAGCCGCGTCCGAAAAGTTCCGATACCCTCGCCTGGCTTAAGCGACTGCTGCGCCAACTCTCCGGCTAGCCCCATCGTCATAACACCGGCCGCGGCTCCGGTAAACCAATCGTCTGTTGCCCCACAGTAACAGGCAGTTAGCGAAGAAGCCATACAACCTGTACCTGTTACCTGAGATAGGATAGCATGCCCATTATCAATACGGCACACGCGCTCCCCTTGAGCAATAATATCCTGCTTACCAGTGATCGCAATTATACAACCAAGTTTTTGCGAAAGCTGACAGGCTACTTTTTCCCCATCAAATTCATCGGCAATAGAATCGACGCCTTTAATATTGGCATCAAGTCCGGCAATGAGCTTGATCTCAGACATATTGCCGCGAATGACAGTTGGGCCAACCTCCTCAACAATCCGCTTAGCCGTAGCGGTACGGAGTGCGGTAGCTCCCACTCCCACCGGGTCAAAAACAATGGGGATTGCTCTTGCTTTGGCCTTTTTGCCGGCACCCAGCATAGAGGCAATACTCCGGGAATTCAGTGTCCCAATATTTAGCACTAAAGCCGAAGCAAACGACACCATCTCTTCTACTTCCTCAATATCATCAGCCATAACCGGCGATGCGCCAATAGCCAGGGTAATATTGGCACAATCATTAACTGTCACATAGTTGGTTATATGATGAACTAATGGCCTTTTTTCTTTTAGGGCTACGAGACTAGCGGATATTTTTTGCAGTATTTCCATTGTTTAATATACCTCCACAGTATTCTATATAGCAAGCCGGTAATCAGCATTACCGGAATGGTTGCCCCTAACACCAAGTCGAGTTTGATAAACTGGTAATACATGACTACCCCTAGAGACCACACCATTAGCGCACCCCAGTTTACCAACAGGTTGTCTTGCAACGTACGATTTTTAACAATAAAATATTCTGTCAGCAGCACGGCAAACAGCGGCGCAAAAACCGAGCCAATGGCAATTAGGAAGTTCTCATATTGTTCAATATCGAACCACAGAGCAACTACCGTGCCGATGACTGTCATAACCAACGCCACATGTTTTTCATTGAACTTTGGAAAAATATTGGCAAAACTCACACCGGCTGAATACGCATCCAAAAAAGTAGTTGTTACTGTTGCCAGGATAACAATTCCCAATGCTGATAATCCCAAATTGGCGGCCAGCATCATAGCCGAAGGTTCGGGATTGCCAGTAATAATGGCGGCTCCCAGACCAATAATATACATCCAGCAGCTACCCGCAAAATAGCCTAGCCCGCTTCCCCAGGCTGCGCTCTTTTTACTCTTGGCAAAGCGGGTATAATCAGCAATCAAGGGCAGCCAGGAAAGAGGCATAATGACACTTAGCTCTACGGCCTGCCCAAAAGACATTCCGCCGGCAGGCACTACAGCCAATAAGGAGCTGTCCTTAAAAACAACCTGACTTAACAAAATGGTGATGCCTAGTAGTAGCACTACTGCCAGCATATTGACTTTCTTCAGACCTCTTTCCCGACCAAGCGCAATCCATAGGATAACCAAGCCGCCAATACCTAGGCTCCAGAGCGACAGTTGGTCTACACCCCATAGCAGCTTGCTAATCCCATTGGCTGAGCGGGCAGCCGCGATAATCATAACCGCCGTCCACCCCACCAATTGCAATACATTTAACGCAGAAAATAAGTACGAACCATATTGTCCAAATGATATACGGGTAGATACCAGTGCCGGTATCCGTTCCTTAGTACCAATCAGCCCGCCTAATACTAAAATGATCGTCCCTGCCACATGACCAAGCAAAATGGCTGCCACGCCATTTTGAAAACCCAGCGGCGCCAACAATCCGCCTGTTAATATCTCAGCAATGGACACCGCCGCACCAAACCACAAAAACAAATAATGATTAAATCCCAGGGTGTGATTTTCTTTCACCATTCAAGCATACCACCTTTTACAAAAAATAAAGCACACCCGCAAGGATGTGCTTTTACAGTCCATAAAAACGCTATACCATCCCTCCGCTGGCATTACCCAGATCAGGTAAAGGGTCATAGATTTCATCAGATCTATATCTCAGCCGGCCTCTCCAGCCCCCCTTGAAACGCGAATATTCTGTTCAGGCTCATCGTACCATATCTACGAATTAATTTCAAGAAATTGTCCTTATTGAAATAAGCCTCATTATGTTTATTCTATCCCCATACACGCAATAAAACTCCTTTGCGGCTAGAAAACAGAGCCACAAAGGAGTTTTGTCGTTTCTTATGGTAATGTTACTCTCATACCCTGCTGAACACTGTCTATACCACCTGATAATACTTCACAGATTGAAACTTTTTCCTTGACAGTCACCACTCTGATCCGTGCCGTTTCCGTTACTATTTCGTCAAGCACTTCACCAGTAACAGGATCACGCAGAACCTCGGCGGAACCTATAATAAATTCCTGACCACTTGTAATACCTTCCCGGGTTCCTCTATTTATATAAATATTCCCATTATTATTCATAACCACAGTACCAGTCCATTTAATCTTGGGCAATTGGGTTGTCATCCAATCTACACCTTGTTTAGCCGCATTTTCAACAGCTTTTCCCAGATTGTCGGCACCATAATTTCCAAAGACAGCACCGCCACCACCAACAAGCATGCCGCCTTTTTCCGCTTTGCCAACAATACTCTTGGAGGCTAATACTTGCCCGGTTCCGGCTTCAACGACATACATAGTGATATTGATTTCAGACTTCGAATTAGTTCCCCCCAAATAAATACCGCCAATCGCGAAGCCCCCAGCTTGACCCCCGGTATTTTGCACATGGGTAATGACTCCTTTTACTAGCAGCTGCGCCGGAATTACATGAGGGTTAGAATTCCGTTCATTACTCGCTTCCTGACGCATGTCATTCTCAGCAAGAACAATAAATCGGCCGGACTGATTCAGTATATCTGTCAATACGGCACCCCAGGCATCGCCCAGGTTGAATTGTCCCGTCCAATTAGACTTGTTTTCAAAATTTGATACGACAATAGAATACTTCAAACCACTATCTGCCGCTGCTACCGGCTGTGGCAGACTACACCCAAGCATAACCAGAAACAGTCCCAGCAAAAGCAGCATCCTATGTTTTTTTAAACATTTCACAAGCATTCCTCCCAAATATATCATATACCAGATAATTCCTCATAAAATGAGCAACTCCCTTCTTTAGAAACAGGAATATATTAAATAAAATATTAATTTTCGAACAATACCTATTTTAATCCTATTCAATCGCGCCCCCCAATGATACTCTTTTATGTCTGTCAATACAGTTTCCAGGAAATCCTCAGTTTCTTCACAATTTTATCTGTTTTACTTTTATTTTTCCATATATTACACTTATCACAAAACCATCTATTTGCCAAGAATTGATTGAGAGGAGCTCCGCTAGTGACAACCTTTGCACTTTTACTAATAATTATAGCCGCCTTCTGCCATGCGGCCTGGAACCTTCTGGCTAAAAAGGCCTGCGGCGGTACTGTCTTCATTTGGCTATTTGCTAGTCTTTCAACTCTACTGTACTTCCCGTTAGCTTTCTGGATACTGCTGGTTAATAGGCCTGACTTCAGTACCCCTCAGTTTTTGTTGATTGCGAGCAGTGCCATATTACATTCACTATACTTTATTTTATTAGACAAAGGCTATCGTTTCGGGGATCTCTCGGTAATATATCCGCTTGCCCGCGGTACTGGCCCGTTAATTTCCATACTGACAGCTATCTTTTTATTAGGCGAACAACCCACTCTTATCGCTTTAACAGGAGCACTATTCATCGGACTTGGTATTCTGGTTATCACAGGCAACCCGTTCAGCTATAAACCCGGTGCCCGCAAGTCAATACTGTATGCCTTGCTCTGTGGTAGTGCTATTGCAGGCTACACTGTCGTCGACAAAGTTGCGGTCAGCACCTATTTACTGCCCCCGCTATTAATGGATTGGTTCACCAACTTAGGCCGCGTCATGTTACTTACACCTTATTCGCTGAAAAACTGGGATAAAGTCAAAACTGAGTGGGCTATTCACAAAAAAGAGGCGTTAGGAGTTGCCATCCTCTCGCCGCTGGCCTATATTCTTGTTTTAACAGCTATGGTATTTAGTCCGGTAAGTTATATAGCTCCAGCCCGAGAAATCAGTATTCTAATTGGTGCTATTGCAGGAGCCAAACTGTTGTCTGAGAGCAACTTTACAATCAGATTAGTAGGTGCTGGAACTATGCTGCTCGGGCTTATCGCCCTGTCGATCGGCTAACGTTCTCTAAATACGGAAGGTACAGCCGACCAAGGATTATTCATAAAAATTTGGCCAAGTTGCCATAATAACAAAAAGCTATCTACGGGAGAAGCCATGGCAAATGCTGACTTATATTTAGCCTATCAACGCATCATCTACATTATCCTACATTACTGTTCCCTATGGATGATACTAACGTGCATACTATCAGCCGGTATTTCCTGGCGCCTTTTCACGATAGTAAGCGCACAAAACGCAAACACAGACGATGCCTTCCTTGCCTGGTGGACAACAGCAATCTGGGGTGGCGTAGCCCTACTGTTTTTCCTTGTTGGACTACTGTATTCCTAACTAATCATGCTCCCCAGTTTCGCGAATGTTTACATTGACTGAGATAATCAACGGGATTGTTGGGTACATAGCTTCCCAGCGATCCTTAATTTTTTTCCATGCTAAGGGATGATATCCCTTAACTCTAGCCTTCGCATTGGGAATATCCACACTTAACTGCAGCGCTGATTGCAGATTCAATAGTTTTACTTTGCTTCACTTGTTTTTGTAATTCAACTAGCATTCGAGACGTTTTGTTGATCGAACAATCGGGCTGGTTAACCGATAGTTTCAAAAACCTAACTTGCTGAGGTTTCCCCATACCTGATTACCCCCTAGATATCCTCTTACTAGGTTCTCCCAAAGCGAGGAAAACATGTAATTGCAAAACCGCAGAATAAAAATATCCTCTACGTAGACATTCGCGTGGACTTAATTGTCCATGTCTACAGAGAGGATATCCTTTCATACCAAAGGTTAGCTATTAATTGTATTTTCCAGTTCGGTTACTACGTGATTAAGATTATTCATCATTTCTAGGAGGTTTTCAATTAAACTATTAATCTGCTGAGCACTCTCATTTACATTACTAATAGAACTGGCCGTTTCTTCCGATACTGCCGCTATCTTTTCCATGGAAACGGCAATTTCCTCGCGTCCTTTATTAACAGCTGACAAAGACCTAATTTCATCGTTAATGCCTTTGAATATCTCTGTCATGGATGAAGCAATCTTTTCAAAGGTTATCTCTGCATTTTCAACTGCGTTATTCTGCTGCTCTACAATATTCTTAGCGGCCGCCATAGCGGTAACAGCATTTTGGGATTCACTCTGAATATCACCAATGAGTTTTCTTATTTCCTCACTGGAACTGGATGTCTGTTCGGCGAGTCTTCTAACTTCTTCTGCTACAACTGCAAACCCGCGCCCGGCTTCGCCAGCTCTGGCTGCTTCGATGGCCGCATTCAAGGCCAGCAAATTTGTCTGACTTGAGATTGCGGTAATTGTATCTACTATATTGCCAATTACACCGCTTTTTTCATTCAACAAATCAATACGCTGCCCAACAGCAGCAATAGTCACACTGTTCTCGCTTGATTTTTCTCGTAATGTTCGCGTTGCACCAATACCCTCGGAATTAAAGTTCTCGGCCTTTTCAGAAATAGCTTTGATTTCCTGCGAACCCGTAACAGCATCGTTTATTTTTTCAGACAGTAAACCGAAATTGTTTACACTGTCTTCCACTTCACTAGCTTCTTGTTGCGCGCCTGCTGCTATGGTTCCTATTGATGTTGTCAAGCTACCTGTTAAAACAAATATCTGTTGCATCGCCGTCGAAGAATCGCGTGCCAATTTCGCTAGATCCCGTCCTAATTCACTTACCTTTTGATTAATCTGCAATATTTTCTTTCTTGAGCTTTCAATCTCAGTTATCATTTTCTTTTGCCCATCCACAGTCAGCCGGGTGTCGTTAATAACCATATCTCGTGTCAACAGTAAGAATACGGCTATCGCAAAAGCATTCATCACCAATTGCGGGACTAACAAGGTTTGCATCATTAATTGAAATGCTTCGCCAGCCGGTTTTCCTCCGAGTAACGGTACTAATACCTCGATATGAATGATTTGCCATACAATGGCAAACCCTGTCCACCAACCAATACTTTTTAGAGAAATATGTTGGGGGCGAAATTTAAAATAGTATACCAGGAGCGCAGCAATGATTCCTCCCGATATGGTCGCTACACTACACGGCAAAGCCGTCCAACCCCCTAAGGTAAACCGATATAATCCTCCGATGATGCCAACAGCGGCACCGGCTACAGGACCACCCACTATCGCCGCATACAGGGCAATAACGTCACGCACGTTTGTTTTGGCGCCAACAATATCGGTACTATATTTTGAAGCCAAACAAATCGGTATCGCAAGTACTATAATGGTAATAATCGTCCCCACTAAATTAGCTCGTTCACCCGAAATAAAATTGACAACACTGCGTGCCCGGCTAAATAAATAGATAAATAAGGCTGCTATTGCTGTAAATGTCAGTAAACCGTAACTTATAGCCATCAAAGAATCCAACTACAGGACCTCCCTATATATTTATTAGTAAATTATTTCTTTACAAAGCTACACATGTCCTGCTATTAATTTATTAAATATGCATATTTTCTACATATTTATATCATTGTAATTAGTAAAATAAAGCAATTATTAATTAAAAATCATGCAATATTATGCATAATTAGTGAGACTTGCTAAACCTAATCATAGTTCACCATACTAGTCTCAACAATACAACTCTTGCCCAATTCACACAGAATTAAGCAAGAGTTGTTGTATCGCCATCATTATGTCACAATGTCTTACTAGTTTAGTAACCCGGCGCTTGTCGGACTTAATCACAAAACTTTAAGCATCCACGAGATTTCGCTTTTTCTTACATTCATACATAAGCTTATCACTATGTTGAATAAGTTCACCTATATTCTTATACTTACTGTCAAATACCGTCATACCGTAACTAAATTTAACCTGATAAGGCTTAGCACCGCTTTCATTATATGTATTAATTCTGTCATTTAGTCTTTTTATATACTTCTCAACTATTTCACTTCGATTCTCGTTAACTAAAACAATAAACTCATCTCCACCCCAACGGATGGAAAGGCCTTTACCTTCGAATGCGTCTGTCAACATTCTGGCAAATAACCGTAACACATTATCGCCTTCATGATGTCCAAAAATATCATTGATACGTTTAAAATCATCTAAATCAATAGTAACCACTGATAAAACAATGTTTCTTTTTCCCTGCAAACTAGTAAGATATTCATCGTAAGCCCGGCGATTACCCAATCGGGTTAACGGGTCAATCTTTATCTGCTTATATATAAGAAAAATATAGTTAATTACAATAGCAAGCGCTACACTATTCCAAATCGTCAAATATACAAAGAAATACAACTGAAAGACAGACAACACTGTCGGAATGCCGACAAGCAAACTAAGTATCAGCAATTCCTCTCTGCTAATGTTTTTCCGACCATCATATAATAACCGCAAACATACTATATAATAAAAATAGCTTGTCAGTGGTGAAATAAAAAACCATGGCCCCCGCACATATCTATTTTCATAATTTACCTCAAATATCAAATCATAGCTCCAGCTACCCCAAGTTATCAGGCTATTGACTACTAACGGCACACTTAACCAAAACAACTTATTTATATCTATTTTTTTGTATATGTTAATGATTCTATATACATATAGTATTGCATAAATTGGCACAAATGGTGTTAATGTAAAACCAATTACATTAACTAGCTTATGTACAAACATAAAATCAGTGTAACTACTGGAATTTAGAAACACACTTACAATTTCTAATAGTAATATCACTAGCGTTAACAATATTAACCTAAAAAACAATTTGTGGACTTGATTTTTTCTATCCAACTTAAACCAAGCATGCAAAGCAATACTAGCTAATAATATTACCATGAAAATATTTAATTGAATCATAAGCAAAGTATTAATTAGTCATCACTCCTGCATAATATATGCCTATTTTAGTTTGTTAATATCTTCTCTTTATAGCCTATTACTTCCTGCTAAAATTTCACATAATAATACATCAAAAGACAAAGTATTTCCCGATCTACATAATATATATAATCCCGTCAAAGTATTAAGAAATTATTGGAAATTCGCGATATTAATTTGAGATGCTTATTTAAAGGAGCTGGCAGTAACTATGATTTTACCCGGAATTTCATCACAGATAACCAATCAAAGCGTGCGCGGGCAAACTGAAAGCAATGCAACACAATCAGAAAATAGTAATTCGTCAGGTTGGAAATATGTCACTGTTACCGAAGGTAATATCACCTATACTTATATTGTTATTGGAAAAAACATGAAAGTACTTATTGGCACATCGACTGTCCAAGAAGAAGAAAAAAATAAAAAAAATGCCGACAGCAATACGGATGCAAACGGCAATTCGTCTAAGGCGAACGCAGCACCACAAAATGATAACGCTAAACTGGCAGCTGAAAAGGTTAGTTTTCTTAGTGACTACCGTATGCTTGGCCTCACCGGATATTATCAGAAAAAAATGCGAGAAACCATGGAAAATATGGAAGACCAACTTGGCTGTGACAAGCTTGATGCTATTGCTATCAACAAAAGGGCAGAGCAAAATGCCACCAATGAATAAGGCGGAAACTATCTTTGTATCTATCCCCGGCTATAATAAAAGTTTCCCTGGTAGGTTTTCCTGACAGGGAAGCTTTATTATTGTCATTATACATATTTATATTTATTACAGCTTGAATAGCACTTTTAGACCACTACCATCGGCGAAGGCTTTCTCCCATTCTGTCAATTTGTAGATACCTCCGATTAACGGCTCAACATCGACAAGATTACGTTCCATCAGGCGCAAGGCTCCATCGATCGGACCGCAGCGCGACCCAGTAAGACTAAGCTCATTAACAACCCACTGCGCACCGACTGTTCCTGATTGGCTGCTAAAGGTGCTTTTCAGAATTACTTTTCCCCTGGGCTTAACAATTTGTCCGGCATACTTCAAACCTATTTCGTTACCGGTACACTCGACAACCAAATCAAAAGCACGGCTGGTTTCTGCAGGATTGAAAGGAACAATTCGCGCTTTTTCTTTGAGCAAGGCCAGCTTAGCCGGATGTTTTCCTATGACTGTCAAACGACAACCTGTGAGGGTCAAAACCTGAACAATGAGTTGCCCCAACTTCCCATCACCGATTACCGCGACATTGTCTGTTGGTCTTATGTGGCATTGCTCGACAATTTCCAGCGCTGCGGCAAGCGGCTCGGCAAACACTGCTATAATGTTGGGTATTTGCTCAGGCACGATATACAAATTTTTAACCGGTAATGTAATATAGTTTGCAAATGCTCCATTTTTCCCGGTAATTCCTAAAACCTTGCGGCTTACACAATGGTGAGGGTGGCCCGAGATACATAATTCACAGCGACCGCAGCCAATATTGATATCGCCCACAACACGTTTGCCAATAAAATTACTATCCTGACAGCTTTCAACCACACCAACAAACTCGTGACCGAGAATTCCATAAAAGCCTTTATAGCCACGCATTATTTCCAGGTCGGTATTACAGATACCGGCGTAGGTAACCCTTATCAACGCCTCCTCGGGTTGTGGCTTCGGCTGTGGACAATCATTACTATAGCGTAATCCCTGTTCGTCAAAGACTAATCCTTGCATGTTTACCTCCCAATAGAATTTATGATTTGCAGTCTTCCAGTCCAAATATATAGAAGGAATCCACGAATAAGTTCACGAACAATACCTGTTAGAATATGTAAAAAAGGAGTCAAAACATATGCGCAAATTTTACCTTTCAACCCTATTAACGCTTTTTCTTACATTATCATTGATTGCCCCAGTTCTTGCTTCTGCTGATACTCCCGCTATTTCGTCCGATGTTGCATTGAAGATGTTAATTGACGGCAATCAGCGCTTTCTAACGGAAAAATATGCTTCTGCCCAGCTTGGCAAAGCCCGCCGGGTCGAATTAACGAAAGGTCAACATCCCTTTGCAGTGATTGTGAGTTGCTCTGACTCACGGGTGCCACCGGAAATTCTCTTCGATCAAGGCCTGGGCGATCTCTTTGTTGTGAGGGTAGCCGGCAACATCCTTGACCCGATTGAATTAGGAAGTGTCGAATATGCGGTCGAACATCTTAACGCTAAACTAATTGTTATCCTGGGTCATGAAAACTGCGGCGCTGTCAAGGCAACCATTGACGGTGGTGAAGTTCCGCCTAATATCGGAGCAATTGCCGCTAAGATTCAACCTGCCGTTGCTGCTGCCAAAGCAGCCAATTCAGCAAACTTATATGAAGCTGCTACTGACATCAACATAAGCAACATGGTGGCTGTTTTAAAAGGTGATCCCATTCTCACTCACATTTCTGGTATAAAAATCGTGGGAGCAAAATATCACCTTGAATCAGGCGGAATCGAGTTCATTAAGTAAAATCATGCTTTCCCTGTACTCTCTATTCAGCTAATGCCAATTCATTTAATTTACTTAAGGTTGCCCGCTGCCCAAGAACAATCATAATATCACCGGCGTATATGACTTGTGTTCCCGGGGGATTAGTAATTAACTTGTTATCCCGCTTGATGGCAACTACAATCGAATCAAACCGCCCTTTAATATCATTTTGAATAAAGCTTTTACCGACCAATGGTGACGCTGACCCAACTGTAACCTCGGCAATATCCATATGCAGCTCCTGGTTATAAAACAGGTTTTCGACAAAATCCATAATAACAGGTTTAAGCATAGCCGATACCATTTGCCTTCCACCCATTACCGATGGAAAAATAACGTTGGTCGCTCCTGCCCGACGCAGCTTTTCTTCAGCTTCTGCTCGATCAGCTCTCGCTACAATCGGCATCTCAGGATTGAGACTTTTGCTTGTAAGGGTGACATATACATTGTCTGCATCATGCGACAAGGCGGTAATCAAGCCCTTTGCTCTTTTGACACCGGCTTGCAATAATACTTCATCAAGTGTGGCATCTCCATGAATGCTTAATACCTTTTGTTCACACAGTTGTTCATAGAGTTGCAGATCTTTTTCAATAACTACAAAATACTGTCCCTCTTTCTGCAAACGTCCAATCACATTTCCCCCTACCTTGCCAGCGCCGCATACTATGATATGGTTTTCCAAACTTGCAATCCGCCTGTTCATACTCTTCCTCCCAAAGAAGTCTTTCAACCGTCCTTCTATTGACATACTAATTACTAACATAAAAGTATAATAAGCCAGGCCTACCCCTATGATAATAAACAAACAAGTAAACAGTCGGCCAACCGGTGTTTTTGGCACAATATCACCAAAACCCACAGTAGCAATTGTGACGACTGCAAAGTAAGCGGCATCATGAAATGGCAAATTCTCCAAATGCATAAACCCAATAATACCAACTATCAAAACCCCAATAAAAGAAATAAGGGCTACTTTTAAACTATCTAATTGCATTACTATCTCTCACCCCTACATTGCCACGGTATTACATCTTAGTTTCACAAGAATGTCAAAAAATCCTTCCACCCATGCGTCGGAAGGATTTTTATTGTAACATAATAACCTAGCTAGTATCAAATTAATGCGAAACTCTACTCTTGCTGCTTAACTAAATCTATTTAAATAATACCCGATGCAGCCAATGTTTTTGAATGGCAATGGCTTGCTTGGGGCATAACTCGTGACAGCAAAAACAACTGATACATTTATCCAGCTCGGGGATAGGCCTCCCCGAGCTCATATCGATGATACCGGCCGGACACCCACGTTGACAATCACCACAGGCAATACACATATCATAATTAAACACGGGTTTTGCCCGCAAGGTGTTTTCCAGAAAGTCTGCCACAAAGGTAGGTAAAACACCTGCTAATAAATTTTCATGTAGCGAGCCTGGTAAGGCAAACGACGGTATCTGGATGTCTTTCAATTGCATACCTTGTACCTGCAAGTCGTGTATGCTCCCACTAAACAGCCCCCGCTCTGCGGCAACTTTGATTGTAGGAATGGTGCTAGGTTTAATACCGATAAGCTCGGCAGCTGCCGTATCTAAAGCGTAGGGATTCTCGGCCGCCAGGATAAGGCCGGTATGCCTTTTTTGCCCGGCGGAAGGCCCGTCCCCCTCCATACCCTCAATGGCATCAATCACGGAAAAAGCCGGTGAACAATATTCACAGATATCAATCAGATGATGGGCAAAGTTTTCCACGCTCTTCATCTTAAAATGGTATTCTGCTTTTATTAGCCCGGGAATGACACCAAATAAGTTCTTGACTGCCCCCGTATATACCATCATGCCATGCGTTTTCAGCTTTGCCACCGATACGACAAAATCAACTTCTTCCATCACTTTAATAACTTGCATGTGCCTAAGCTTTTTCGCCTTTTCATTAATGACATCAACCGCTGAAGTATCATAGTTTAACTCGCACCCGGTATTCTCTGCTACCTGCAGCATTCCCGCGGCTTTATAAACACTTCGTAATCGGCTTACAGTAAACGGGCCACCCGGACTATCGCCGATGATGACACGACAGCCTTCAGCCTGGAGATAGCGGACTACGGCCTCAACCACCGCCGGGTGAGTAGTAACGGCATCCTCAGGAGCATTGCGCTTTAATAGATTTATCTTCACAAGCACCCTTGAACCACTTTTCATCTTTGTCTTTATTCCAGGAAAACAATGTAGACAACTAAACACCGCTTTTTCGACTTCTTGATAATTATAGGTTTGACTGGCCGCAATACTAATGGTTTCCATGTTTGCGCTCCCATCAACAGTATAGTTTAGGTATCCATGCACCTGTTGGTTGCCATGTTTCCATTTCAACTGGTGGATTACTTGCTAACCACTTTATAAGCTGCGCTATGTTGCGTACTCCTCCACTCAGCACTGCCTTATAAACGTCTATCCCGCGAATACTATTATCTGGCGATCTTTGGGATTTTATTTCTAAAATAATCTGTCTGGTTTCAGCAGTTAACGCCTGTTGCATTGCGTTAGCGAAACTTTCGGCCATGCCCGCATACGGATGACTGAAAGGCACTAACCAATTATCAATATCCCACATAAGCCCCTGGGGATCTTGATAATCAATACGCCAGTAAAGTCCGGGATCAAAAGTTCCCATAAAGTTGCAGAATTGAATTTGTTTTACTCCTGGCATAGCAGCAAATTCACGAATCGTATCAAAGCCCAGGCGAACGTCTGGCTCTTCCACATAAATTTCAAAATCCAAATTAGGAGTTGTCATTAGTCCAAAACTAGCTGAACCTACCAAGATGGTTTCACCAACCAAACCCCACTGCTGCCTAATATGCAGATTTTCAATAACCATATTGGCCTGCTTCTGCAGTTCCAAAGCCTTTTTAGACTGGCTTACGTCTTGCTTAGCCATAGTTTAACCTCCTGTAGAAATAAGAAAATTATTTTTATATTGATTTCTAATTTTACTCTTATGCCAAGTGCATTACAACAAATCTGAATATTGAGAAACCTTTGTAATTATTGTATAATAGAAATAAGAACTCAACTAAATAAGGAGGTGCAAATCATGATTACTGGGATATTGATAACGTTGTCAGTCTTCGTTAGTTTCATAGCCCTAGTAATCACAATCGAAACTTATTTAGAAAAAAATCATCATAAATGCTTATGAGTATTAGAGCCTTCGGGCTCTTTTTTTGTTATTACTACTAACATTTTATTTTTGTAATTTTGCTAGATTTGCGATATGATAGTAGAGATCACGTACAACAATCCCATATTTAACCAAACGAGGTGTTAATCTGATGAAAAAGGTTTTAATGGTCTTTCTCCTGGCACTGGTTATGATGACTTCAAATATTTCGCCAGTTGCCGCTGCCGACGGTAATGCGAGCGCTGCTGTCGCTCTCTATATTGACACGTCTGGTCACTATGTTCCTGGAGTTGATATCCTAAACAAAGCACTGAATGAAGTAATTCGCTTTAAAATAAATGCTTTGTTTTTAGGCAGCGAAGTACAGTCCGGTAATGAGGTACTACGGGATCTTAACCGCTGCAATATCAACAGTGCTGCCGATGCAACCCCAGAGGGACTGGCTAAATACGGCAAAGATCGCCATGTAAATTATATTGTTTTGGTATCTGCCCGCCCGTTGGATGTAGCTCTTGATGTAAAGGCTTATTCTACAGCCGATAACGCTTACATTGTTGATAAAACAGTTACCCGGCCAGATGGAACAGAGGCGGCGTCAGTACTTGATACGCTGTCCGACATGGTTGGCAATGAAGTCGCTCAGGTTCTTCAAACAATCCACGGCTCTTAAAATATAAAACAAACTAAGTAAAGCAAGGTCACTGGCGCATACCAGTGACCTTGCTTTTGTAGTTAGTTAACGGCCATTAAGCTCATTATCTTTGTAATACCTTGTTCCCTGGCCAGTAAGTTCAAGCGCAAGTCCTTTATCAGTCAGCTGATACAACCAGGCACCAGGCCAAATAGAGATTGCTCCCTCAAACCCACCGCCATTTACACCATCAGTTGCAGCTATAGTAGCCTGTCCCCCGAACGTCCAACCTTGATCAATAAACCGGTCAAAATCTTTTTGGGTCTCAAAGACAAATACCTCGCTATAATCCTTTATGCCAAACCCCAGTCCCAGTCCAACTTCACTTTTTTTCATAAACACTTCCTGTCCACTATTATTATTAATAGCCATCCCCTTGCCATGGCCGCTCCCAAATAACAATATCTTTACCCCATGATTACTGAATGCAGCATAGCCTGCCGCATTTTCGATGGCATCCTTGGCGGCCGGATGTACTTGGTATAACCTGCCCAAAGTTTCATTAGCCATATTGCGAATCGACTGGCGCTTTTCCCCAAGACTGGCCGCACTTACACTTGCGGCGACACATGTCACACATACTATAAGCATTATCCATGTCCTGATATGCATTACTTTTCGCATATTTTCCTCCTTTTTTTTCAGGTGGCAGTTTCTAAAATTTGCTACCGATTGGCTTAATAGTCTATTTTCAAATAAATATCAACGCACAGCAATAAAGGACATACTATTTTTACCCTATTTTTACATATCCGTCAGGGGTTTACTTCACTTCCCGCTGTGCTCGGTCTTATTAGCTTAGCTCTCTACGAGATCGAGTTAGATGCAATTCGCCATCTCGTTTGCTTCATTTACCGCCCGCTCAAAAATCTCTTCTGTTTTGTTAGGATCTGCTTCGATGCCTTCACAGATGATTGTCTTTACATTAGATATTCCCATCACATTGAAGATCGAGCGTAAATAAGGCACTGCATGGTCATAGGCCTGTGCCGGCCCGTGCGAAAAAACGCCGCCACGAACATGTAGCAGCAGCACCGGTTTGTCCTTCATCAGACCCGTCCAGCCGTTATCCGTGTAGGCGAAAGTTTTGCCAGCGACCATAATGTTCGCGATATAAGCAAGAAGCATCGGCGGAAACTGTAAATTCCACATGGGGGCAGCGATAACTACCTTATCGGCTACTAAAAACTGACTGGTAAAATAATCAATCTTAGCCAACAGCGTTTTTTCTTCAACCGTATGATGTTTCTCCGGTTTGCTCCACGCGTCTATTACCGCGTCATCAATTACCGGGATTTCTGTTTTATATAAATCCAGCACGCTGATTGTATCAATAGGATTCTTGCTTTGATACGCCTGTAAAAATGACTGCATTAGTCGTCCTGTATACGAGTTCTTCCTTGGATTTGCTATAATTGCCAAAACTGTAGCCATAAAACACCATCCTTTAGCTTGTCAACCTACAGCTTAGCAACTTATAAGGTTGCTATTATCTGGTTAAGTATGGGTTCGATATAATTATTTCCTTTTCCTGCAAACTACCTTTCTTGTTTTTTGTATACTCGGGATAGTTTTGTAAAATACCATTGTCAGGAAAAATGATTGTGATATAATCATTCCGAAAGCATTTTGTACATTACTGGAGGAATGATAATTGGAGCAAATGGATACCACAAGACAATTAAACCGGGGGCTTAAGAACCGCCATCTGCAAATGATTGCCCTTGGAGGGATTATCGGCAGCGGTTATTTTTTAGGCAGCGGTTATGTGGTAGGCAAAGCCGGCCCAGCCTCTGTACTGGCCTATTTGCTAGGCGGTCTGATTGTTTATGCTGTCATGGTATGTTTGGGTGAATTGGCAGTGTCCCGGCCAATTGCCGGTTCGTTTATCAGTTACACCCGCGACTATATATCACCATCCTGGGCATGTGGTGTGGGCTGGTGTTACTGGCTAACCTGGGTAACTTATGTCCCATCCGAAATGATTGCTGCCGGTATCATCATGAATGGCTTTTTCCCGGCAGTAAGCGCCATGTGGTGGGCAGTATTGTTTGGTTTGGCGATCACCTTTATAAATTTATCCCGCGTCAATCTGTTTGGCGAAATGGAGTTCTGGTTGGCGCTGTTTAAGATTGTTGCTTTACTTGTTTTTTGCGCTTTAGCTATCATGATTTTCTTCGGTGCCATCGGCGGCGGGGATTATCTGGGAACCAGCGTGCTATTATCCAGCGGCGGTTTTGCCCCTGAAGGTTATTGGGCTGTGCTGCTGACCATGGTAATTATTTTAGTTAATTTTCAAGGATCAGAGATAATCGGTCTGGCAGCAGCGGAAAGCAAAGACCCTGCCAAGACCATTCCTGCTACCATCAGACAGGTAACTGTGCGGATTATCTTGCTCTATATTGTCCCCATGCTGTTATTGGTCACTATCTTCCCCTGGGATAAAGCCAGCTTGGAAAAGAGTATATTTGCAGCAGCCCTCCATGCTTATGGACTAGAGTGGGCAGGCGCGATTTTCTCGTTTGTTGTTTTGACAGCGGCTATTTCCTGCTCCAATTCCGGTTTGTATGGCTGTACGCGCGCGATGTATGCTTTGGCGCAGGAGGGAATGGCTCCTGAATTCCTAGGACGACTTAATAGTCAAGGCGTACCACAAAATGCTACAGCACTGTCCATTGTGGTGTGTTGGCTTGGCGTACTTTTGTACACGTTTGACCAAGACCAAAGTATTTATACTTATCTGCTGGCATTATCGGGTTTTACCGGAGCCATTGCCTGGATTTCTATTTGCTGGAGTCAGTATAATTTTCGCAAGCAACTCAGCCCAGTTGAAGTACAACAGCTAAAATATAAAGCCCCGTTTTTTCCATATATTTCTCAGTTTGGCATTTGGGCACAGATTGTTTGCCTAATCTTTGTCGCCTTTACCGAAGAACTCAGAACTTCATTGTATCTTGGTGTGCCGCTACTGATTTTACCCATAATAATTTATCGGTGGACAACTATGCGTAAGCCATCGGTTTCTGAATCTTAGTAGGCCTGTTGAATAGCGAACTCCTGCCATATCACGAAGTCTGGCAGGAGTCCATTTTTTGTACCTATTTTGTAAAGGATAGCCGACTTACTTTTCATCCTTTGCCATTAGTAGGAGTTGCTCTCCTACCTCTTGTAAGGTCATTACCATTTCAGTAATCGACTGAGTCGCTTTGGCTTGTTCCTGAGTAATACCTGCGGTTTGCTGTGTATGACCAATCACTTTTTCCATGGACGATTTTAATTGCTCGAGGGTAGTCTTAATTTCTTTTGCAGACTGATTACTCTCGCCTGAAAGTTTGCGAACCTCTTCAGCTACTACGGCAAACCCTCTACCTTGTTCTCCAGCTCTGGCTGCCTCGATAGCAGCATTAAGACCGAGCAGGTTGGTCTGACTAGCTATCTGCTGAATTACCGCTATAACGCTATCCGTATTATTCACACCAGCTGAGGCCTGCTCGGATAAACCAGCAACCTCTTGCATTGTAGCCGCCAAGTGCTCCTGAGAAGCATTTAATTCCTCAACAGTTGCAGCAATTGTTGCGATTGAATCACTGACTTGTTGGGCTTGGTCTCTTAACATGGCTATCCGCTCTATTTCCTGGAACTCCATGCGGACAATACCTGCGGCAATTTTAGCGATGGGTTTGGTAATGGTAGGGTCGCCGCCAATTCCAAAGCTGCCAATCCACTCATTATTATAGACTATAGGTAAGTTAACACCCATTTTCATAGTGCCACCTGACCGCTCAGCGTCTTCGGAAGTTACAATAACCTCTTTAGCTTTTTCCTGTATCATCTTTTTAGCCCCTTGGTGGCAGGTACCTATTCGCGAAGTAACATTAGCGGCAACAATTGTTCCTGTGCTGTCGCATACAATTGTATATAACCCAGTTTCAGCAAAAATAAAATCCACAATTTTATTAGCAATACTCTTATCCATTGTATCGTCTCCTTTGTGGTTACCTCTTAGCCCAGATTACCCGCTCTGCTGCCGCGAATATGTCGACCTTTTTGACCAAGAATTGATGTGTCAGTGTTAACTACCAATGTACCTGAGGCAAAGCAGACTGTAGAATTTGCGCTTTATAACTTAATATAATTTACCGTAAAAAAACAAATACCTGCAAATCATTAAAAACTTTTTGGAAAATTTCCACTATTACCAGACCCAGCTAGATTACACAATGTATACCAGCCATCTTTCAGCTATTCTTTCGGTACATAACTAATTTTTTCTTTAGCATTATTCACTAATTGGTATGCTATTACAAAAGTCACAACCTCTGTCAAGGGTGTGGTGAACCAGATCCCTTTATCGCCGAAAATATGCGGTAAAACCATTAGAAAAGTAATAACAAGTACAAGACTTCGCAAACAAGAAACCAGCGCGGCTATTTTTGCTTCGCCGATAGAAGTAAAGAAGACTGTCGCGATAAAGTTATAGCCGTTTAGTAAAAAAGCTACGGAGAAGCAACGAAGTCCAAATCTACCAATTTCTAATAACTCAGCGTTCTCCCGAGAAAATACGCTGATAATGATTTCCGGTGCAGCGAAGGACACTGCAAATACCAACACACCCACAAAAGAAACCGCTTTTACAGCTATTGTCATAAGCTCAAGTATCATGTCCATATTTTTCGCACCATAGTTATAGCTGATAACGGGATGAATACCTACGGCAATTCCGGTAATTATCATACTATGGATGAAAAACACGTAGCCAATGATAGTAAGTGCGGCAACCCCGTTGATACCCAACCGTTCCAGCAAGACCCAGTTGAAGATCGCTGTTGTAATAGAAACTGAGATTTGTGAAATAAATTCCGCTGAACCATTCATAAGTATGGCTCTGAAATCGCTCAAATTAGCAGTAAATCTGCAAAATCTATAGACTGATCTATTTGTCAAAAAATATCCCATACCGAATAAGAAGGGCAGCAACACAGCAATGCCTGATGCGAATGCCGCTCCACTCATGCCCAACTCCAGCCGCATGATAAACACATAATCAAGAATAATATTTATAATATTCCCTGCTACTCCGAAAACCAAAGATAGCTGGGGCTTACCCTCGGCTCTGATAAACATGGAGAAGGCTATATTTATCATGCTGAATAGATAAAAGTATAATAGCACCCCAAGGAAGTCCTTTACATGTTGATATACAACTCCGGTTGCCCCTAGCAGCACTACAATTTCATTGAGAAATACCGCCAGCATAACTACTACCATAGCGATAATAGTAACAATTGCAGCTAGCGAAAATGAAAAATAGTAATTTGCTCTATCATGTTGTTTTGCCCCAAGGCTCTGGGTTGCAAGAGTTACTCCTCCCACTCCGATCATGGTAGTTACTGCTAACAAAATATACAATACCGGCAAGGTAAGGTTTATCGCGGCAAGACCATCCCCGCCCATTTTCCATCCGATAAAGATTCCGTCTACGATAATAATAAAAGACGTCAGAAACAAGCCAATAATAGTCGGTACAGAATAACTAAGAAATGTTTTAACAATACTTTTTTCTTTCGATGTTTCAAGCATTCGATTACCCCCATCTTGTAATTTATCTGCTATGTAGTCTACACTGTTTGCTTAATGGGGGCTTCTGAATTCGAGCTTTTATTAGTAAGGCACCTTTATTGGCACACATATATCAACGTGAATGTTTCCCTTTTCGTCTAGCCCGGATTGATAGATTTCTAAAGTAGGTCTATTATCGAGTTCGTATTTACAAAAGGGAAACCACAAAGAAAATATTTCATTAAAAGTCAGTATAAGCTTCTCTAGTTTGTCCCGGAATTCATAGCATGCGTATATTCCAGTCTCAATTTGATACACATTGATGCCTGATACAGCGTCGGTCTCCATACACATATCGTAAATGCATCTCTCTTCGTCAGCAATCAACGGGTCATCATACGAGATACCTACAAAATTACCAATTTTGTCAGGTGAATATTTACCTTCCATCTCAGCACAAAAATACTCCCATGCTCTCATCAGGTCTCTTGAATAGTTACAAATTACCCTTTTATAGACGAGGTTCATGCCGGCAATCTTCTTTATCTTCATTTTCGTGTCAATTTCATTAAATGTATACTCGTTCATTTTGAGGCTTTGAATATGCGCGACCACACGCGCAAAAGAATCCCGGGAAGGTGCATTGCTCATGGCTCTAAACTCTGATGCACTTACGCCGAAGTATTGTTTAAACGCTGAAGCAAAATTTGAAGGGCTATAGCCAGCTTCTATCGCAATATCGGTTATCGATCTTTTGCATGATGTTTTCATATGAAAAGCAGCTCTTTCTAACCTCATTCTTTTTATAAAAGAATATATACTTTCGCCGACGACTACTTTAAACAATCTATTAAAATAATACTTGGAAAAACAGCATTTATCTGCTATCTCATCGATGGTTAAACTTTTATTCAGATTCTTGTATATATAATTTATCGCTTGGTTTATTACGAAAACATTATCACTGCGCAAGCAGTTATCCCTCCACCCATTACATTCTCTTAAAGAAACTACTTAGCAAATACGCTAATTAATTTTAAAATCCTGTAAAAATATAACTTTTTGCAGGATTTATTTAGCAATTGTTATGGACTGTTCGTTCCAGTAAGCATATAATAAATTTAGGAGATGATGTTTTATGGCAAGGCCGAAAGAATTTGACAGGCATACTGCTTTACAAAATGCAATGTACCTTTTTTGGTCGAAGGGCTATGAAGGTACAAGTATTTCAGATCTCACCCAAGCAATGGCGCTAAGTCGCTCTAGTATATATGAAACATTTGGTGACAAGCAAGCTTTGTTTATCGAAGCGCTAACAAGCTACCTACTGCTTAATGAACAAAGGCGAATGAATATCCTCAATAACGCCATTTCTATAAAGCAAGGAATGCATGATTTTTTGTTTGGCGTGATTGACTTTGTATTAGATGATAATCATCCTAACGGCTGCTTCTTTAGCAATACTGCGACCTCGCTGGGAACTTTGCATGAAGATGTTCATACCATCATAAAACTAGCGGCGAAGCAAAGGGAAAATTCCTTCTATGTTTTTTTTGAAAATGGTCAACGTAACGGTGAAATCCAGCCTGATAAGGATATCCGTGCTCTTGCCCGTTTTTTCGAAGGATTGGTGCGGGGAATTAGTGTTGCAGCCAGTATACACAAAGAGCGTAACGTATTAGAAGATATGGTTAAGATTGCGCTTGAGGTTCTCGAATAAGATATTGGTTCTTTGTAAGAGTGACCTTATGACAATTTCGGAACGTTCGGTACAAAACAGAACCACTTCATATCCTGTAATACTTGAGTATGTAAATTAGGAGGGTCATACATGAAAACTACACTTTACTATTTTACCGGTACAGGAAATAGCTTAGCAGTTACAAGAGATTTAGCAACAGAGTTACTGGGTAATGTCGAAATAATACCCATTACCAGCTTAGCGCACGAAAGATCAATTTATATAGATCAGAATGTTGCTGGCATCATTTATCCTGCCTGGCTTCATCATATTCCGCCAGTTGTTGAAGAATTCATTGCTAAACTAATTATAAATGATTCTTATATTTTCGCTATTTGCACATGTGCTATCAATCCGTATAATTCCTTATTTAACCTGAATACTGCATTGGAGCAAAAAGGGAGCCACCTCGCTGCTGGTTTTGTCATTCCCATGGGTGGTAAATACGTGCTACTCAAAGATATTACATTTTCTGATGAAGAAAACGAAAAAAGGTTTACTGCAGAAAAGAAAAAGATTAAAGAGATAGCCAACATTATAAAAGCAAAGCAATATGTTGGTATCGAAGGTAGCTTCGATAAAAACGAAACTGGCCAATTGATCTATTATCACAGAAATATATATAAAGTACATGAAAAATTTCGGGCGACTGAAGCATGCACCTTATGTGGCCAATGCGTTAAAATTTGTCCAAAACACAATATAGAAATAGTCAACACAAAAGTTCGCTGGAATGATACTTGTGACTATTGTCTTGCTTGCTTACACTGGTGCCCCAAAGCAGCTATAGAAAACGGAGAGCTTTCTCCTACATGCAAGCGCTATCATCATCCCAGTATATCAATAGCTGATCTACTTCAACGCTAGATTGCAACGCCTTCGCCCATGAGTTATTATTACTCACACATACACCCTATAACTACTTATTATAAAGAAATTGAAACAAACATGACTTTTCCAAGTTTTGTTGTAATTAGCTCATCAGAATGGCATCCTAATTCTTTTCCGCTTGTTCTTTTATTAATCTTAACAATTCAAGTCGTATCCAGCTGCTAAAAGGCCTGACAATCAACCAATACGGCGGGAATAACAGTTTTGCCCACCCTAGACATAAAACCCTGGTTTCTGTGAACAAGGTTGTTGTGCCATCAGGATTAGCGCTTACATAAAAATTCCAGCCACCCTTGCAGTAATCTGGAGAATTAAACCGGAGAAACTCTGCTGGAGTAAGACCACGGACGAATGTACCGGCTGGCTGCCAAAACCTTCCGGCAAAACCAAACAGAATCTCACTGCCGATACTCTCCGAAAGCAAAATGAAACCTGCTGCCGCTGTAAACGCAGCTAAATTCCCCAACTCTAATTGTTCCGCTTTATTGGAAAAAAGCCAACCAAATCCCTTACGTATTTTTATAAGTAACCGTATAATGCTTGATTTGCCTATATTACAATCATAAATAGCCCGAAATACCTGCTGTGGCGATGCATTAATATGAGTGCTGTGTTTTTCACCAAAGTGGTGTTTGGGTAAAAACTCATCCAGCCTTAGACTGGATGAGTTCACTTGGTATTCCTGTCTCATTATTCTCCCTCCCCCAATTAGTACTATATTTAATATATTTCGTTTCACGAAACATTCTTAATCCGAAATTTACACCTATTAAAGTAATTTGTCAAGAAAAAAAGGGGTTATCCCATTTGTAACAACAAATGAGACTAACCCTCTTTTGCTTAGGATTGGATTTATAGTATCATGACCATTGCCGCTGTATGTGCTGTCATACCAGTACGCAAAAAGTAAACAATCACATATGAACCATACTGACTTAGGGTACAAGGCCTTTTAGCTGCTTGTTCAGTTCAATAACATCCTGTTCTTTTAAAAGCTTCTCAATAAAAACTGTTAGCTGTTGGGTAAGATCAACTTCCTCAGCATTATGTAGTAATTGTCCATTTTTATCTGTAATAACCCTAACTATCGGCCGTGCTTGCATTTTCCTAGATACCTTGGTCACTATACCAAATTCACCAGTATTCAGTTTTACAACACTCCCAACAGGATATATGGCAATATTCCCTAAAAAGACTTCAAGGATTTTATTGTCTACAAACTTATTACTTAAGGTCATTAAAAGCTCATAGGCCTCATGTGGTAAAAATGCTTTCCGATATTTTCTGTCTGCAACTAAGGCATCGAAAATATCTGCAATTTTTGCGATTCGTGCATATTCGTGAATTTCATCGCCTTGTAGACGCCGCGGGTAACCTGTACCGTCAAAGTTTTCATGGTGTTGAAAAGCAATATGCGCAGCAGGGATGGATACACCATAAACCTTACGTAAAGCCTCAAAACCTTTAGTTGTATGCTGTTGTATTATACCAGCTTCCTCCGGGGTAAGTTTTCCCGGCTTATCTGCAATTTCCGTGGGAATAAGTAAATATCCTAAATCATGCAGAAGGGCTCCTAAAGCTAGTTCACGCAATTTTCCTTCATTATATTCCAACGCTAGTCCTGTTAAAACAGATAAGATACATACATTTACTGAATGCCCGTAAAGATAGTCGTCATAAGTTCGCGTATCAACAAGCTGAACAAGCATATCCCGGTTTAAGATAATTTCGTCAACTATTGAATTAGCCAATTCTTTAAAGGGTTCAATATTAACATCTTGGGTTTTGGAAAAATTGACAAAAGCGGATTGAACAACCTGTATTGCCCGCAAGCGAGTATCTTCGGTAACCAATTCTGGAAACTCAATCCCATCAAACAGTTGGTTTTTGATATAAATAGAACCAAGGCCAAATTGTTTTAACCGTTTACTATTTTGAATGGATATTTCTACATCTGCTTTTATTAATACGGTGCCGTCGGCATTATATACGTTATGAGCAGTTATCATTCCCGGCTGTAAATTCGCGATCGATACTTTTTGCAATTAATCTACCTCCCATTCTCACTATTGCTAATGATATTGCAAAAAATCGCCATCGATAATCAGCAACTTTACGCCATCCTTTGTTATAGAACGGTGTGAACTAACTTCATCAGATACAACATATGACATCCCTGCGGATAAATGATATTGCTCGCCAGAGTTCATTTCACTAATAAATCCCCCCTCTAAGCAGTGAACAATATGACCTTTTTTACACCAATGATCGGCAATATAGCCCTTAGAATAATTTACAATTCTAATTCGAAGACCCTCAAATTGCAATGTCTGCCAAGTGGCAAAACCTTCTTCTCCTTTATGCTCTTCTTTGGGAACTTGATCCCAATTTATTGTTTGGAAAAGAATATTTTTCGACTGCATAACTTGCCTCCCCTTTTTATTTACTCTCACAGGCGTTTTCTTATTACATAACGCAGCTAAAATTCGTAATAATCCCAAGGGAACTCGGGGATAAGTCTATAGTGCTAGAAGTTTTATCATACAGTAAATATTTACTATTAAATTAGAAAATCCTGCAATCCGATTTTTATATTATTTTTATCATCACTAAACAGACGGCGATTGTCCCCCTAATACTTGTCCTAGCACTACAGCCATTTTTGTAGAATCATACATTCCGTGCTGTTTAATAATATTAGTTATTTTATTCGAAAACCAATTGATATGACCAAAGAACGCAGTATCTACGGTTTGAATGGCTAATTTTATTATTTCTTCATCCAGGGAGCGCCGATAGAACGCAGCATACCCTGCCATAAATAACTGAATCGCAGATAATAGAATCATTATCATACTATAGCCGAAGGCCGACCCATTAAAAAAATATATGTTAGTAGTCATAAAGTTAACTACATAATTCTCTACTATATATTCATATTTGTCATATTCTCTATCAATAAACGTTTCCTTAATGCGCTGGAATTCTGCCAAGGAAAACGTTTTATCATCTATAATGGAGCGTATTTTTCTTAAGTTATCTATGTACTGTTCAGTATAATCATTATCCGCTTCATATGATCTACTGATAATAATTTCGTGAAAGATTGCTAATGAATCCGTTAGACTTGTTTCTGACAAGCTCATACTTTCGGTATAATCACACATTCGAAGGGATTCTTCGCCTAAAATAAGTAAACGTTTTCGCAGTGGCAGGCATCTATTTTGCAAACCGTCTATGGCATTCGGTAAAAACTCAAAGTATTCTTTTATGCGTTGCAGGTCGTATTCATCGGTAGAGGAAAGCTCATAATGGTACATATTAGGCAGTATTATTCCGCTAATCTGTTCCTCGCTGAATGTGATTTTATTTTGGCTAATAATTGTTTTAATTGCTTCCCGGCAAACAAAGACTAGCGAAACTTCAATTCCCCTTGTGCTTACACCGATTATGCGCGGATAGGTTTTACAGGCGTCTGGCAAATATTCGTAACCATACTTCAAATTTATGTCACATAAATTACTTTTATTTAGAAATGAACATTGATTACCAGTACACTTCAACTGTCTTATATGATTTTGACTTGTAGTTATATTTCCTTTGATATCGTCAATTCCTTCGCTGGTAATTTTCTCATAAGTGGCTTCATCCACTGCAAGGTACGAATCCCATACTTTATTTCTATAACAGCAGTAGCCACAGGCACGACACCTGAAGGCTCTAACATGCGAACCAATCATCGGGTCTCCTTCTATTACCTTCCAAAATATGAGTCAGGTCGCTACTTGACTCACTGCATATAATGAATTTTAGTCTTATTTCCCTAAAAATTCATAGAACTCCTGCCTCTAAAATCTCTAACCAGCAAATATGCCTTTCGTCTTTCAAATCTCGATCCTTTCCGCTACCTCTGGCTGCAGACCAAATAATTTTCAAAAACAAACTTATACCCATTGACAAAATACATTTGTATCTTTATAGTATGCTTTATAGTACAATTTTTCTAGAATAGTTAGTAGTTATATTTGTTGTATACAATTGAATCAAGATTATCAAAAAACGATGAAGAGGAAAAGTAACCATTCAATTACAGCCCAGAGAGCTAGGAAACGGTGAGAGCCTAGTCTGAAATTGATGAGTGAAGTTCTCCTTGGAGTTGCCAGCTGAAGAACGGGACAATTACTTTTTACTGTCCTGGTTGGTAGGTGCGGACGGAGCTTCCACCGTTAGAGGGAAGGAGGTATCGGTAAAACTTGATTTTACCCGTACTTTACAGAGCGGAGCCTATAGGCGCAACTGCCAGATGGCTCTACTAGGGTGGTATCGCGGGAAGTGAAAAACTCCCGTCCCTTATCAACAGGGACGGGAGTTTATTATTTTTATGCAAGGAGGTGATTACTGGTGTTAGGACTGACCGATCCATGGATTGCATTGGCATATCTGGCTTGTTTTGCTTCTACAGCGTTATGTATCGTTTATGCTGTCCGCAAAGGAAGAGAATAGGCCTACTTTAGTACAAAAATAAGGAGAGATTGTTTTGAATACTAGCTTACTTTATACTATGTTAGCCGTCTATCTGGGGATAACAGTTTTTCTTGGCTACCTTGGCTACCGGCACACCAAATCATCAAAAGACTATATGATCGCAGGGGGTAATGTTCATCCTGCCCTTATGTCCTTAGCATACGGGTCAACCTTTATATCCACCTCAGCTATTGTCGGTTTCGGAGGAGCTGCCGGAGTGTACGGCATGAGCTTGTTATGGCTAACGGTATTCAACATATTTGTCGGTATATTTGTTGCTTTTGTCTTCTTCGGAATTAAAACCCGGCAACTTGCGCAAGAACTACACGTCAAAACATTTCCCGAGTTTCTAGGAGCTCGGTTTGATTCTCCCTTTATACGAAAATTCTCTGCTGCTATGATCAGTCTGACAATGCCACTGTATGCCGCCGCCGTTATGATCGGCGGAGCCAGATATATGGAAGAATCTTTGCAAATGGATTATGTGACGGCTCTGACGATTTTTGCAGTCATCGTGCTGGCTTATGTTTTTTTTGGTGGCTTGCGCGGGGTAATTTATACTGACGCACTGCAAGGAGTCATTATGTTCTTTGGAATGGCGGCGCTGGTAATACTTACTTATTCTGCTTTGGGCGGGATCACAACAGCTCATATGAAGCTTGAAGCGCTACGCAATATGGTACCACAGGCCATGGCAGCTAAGGGACATATGGGTTGGACAGCTATGCCTGAATTGGGTTCAGAATTATGGTGGTTTGTCATCTCGACCCTGGTTCTCGGTGTAGGCATCGGCGTTTTGGCTCAACCGCAGCTGGCTGTACGATTCATGACAGTCTCAAGTGCTAAGGGAATATACACAGGATTAGGGATTGGATCAGTCTTTATTCTTTTCATGACTGGTGTAGCTTTTACTGTTGGCGCTTTGTCTAATGTATATTTTATGGAGCATAGCGGAAAAATCGCGCTGGCGGCAACGGCGGCAGGCGGAATAGCTCCAAATGTCGATAAAATTATTCCGCTCTTTATTACTCTGGCCATGCCTGAATGGCTCCGTTATCTTTTCTTATTCACACTGCTAGCTGCAGCCATGTCAACCTTAAGCGGGCAGTTCCATATCATTTCCACTTCTATTTCTTATGATTTGAATCCCAAAAAGAATGCCAGTGATGCACAAACCCTGAGGCTGGCACGCATAGGTACTCTATTAGGCTTTTTACTAACTCTGGTACTGGCTCTTTATCTACCACTAGGAGTCATTGCTGTTGCTACGGCGCTGTTTTTTGGAATGTGCACAGCGGCCTTTCTGCCAATGTATGCTGCAGCCCTATACTGGCCGCGTATTACTCCATCAGGCGCCATTTATAGTATGGTTACGGCAACTGTAGTATACATAGGTCTAGTGCTTTTTGTCCACGAAAAAGAAGCCGGTATTTTTGGCCTCTGCGCTAAATTGTTCGGAGCTAAAACGTTGGGCGTGGCTCCATGGACATATATTGATCCCTTGGTTATTGCCCTACCAATTAGTGCTATTGTGCTCATTGTTGCCAGTTTGCTAACCCAGCCTGCCAACGAGCCGGCGATTGCCGAAGAGGTATAATTAGTTTATCTTCCCAAACCACGAAGAAAAAAATAATGAAGGGGCTGTCGCAGTAAGACGGCCTGCAACAACAAAAAATGGCATCCGTCTAGTGCTGGATGCCATTTTTTGTTGTAGAACGTAATGATAGTTGTACTTTTTTCTGCATCTAGACCAAGAAATTACTTTAGAACATGGCATTTCAGGGCTGTAATGTAGTATACTAAGCATAGACTTTTGACAAGAATTTCATTATGCTGTTAATTTTCAAAGAATGATGAGGGATAAAAATGAGTATTAAATCGCTTACACCGCTGGAAGGACGGTATGGAGCCATTACCCAACCTTTGGGCGAATATTTTTCGGAATGGGCTTTAATAAAATACCGTGTGCATGTCGAAGTGGAGTGGCTTGTCGCCATGGCAGGTAATCCTGCTTTTGTTGAAATCCGTGAATTTACTCCAGAAGAAATTGCTTTTTTGCGCAACATTGTCAAAAACTTTGATGAAACGGCCGCTCTGCGAATTAAGGAAATTGAACGCACCACCAACCACGATGTAAAGGCGGTCGAGTATTTTCTCCGTGAGACCATGAGCGCCAATTCACTGGCTAATGTACTGGAATTTATCCATTTCTCCTGTACTTCCGAAGATATTAATAATCTTTCCTATGCACTGATGCTTAAGCACGGCATCGAAGATGTCTGGCTGCCGGCAGCAGAGAGTCTATTAGAAACCGTTACGGCTATGGCAGAGGAAGAAAAAGCGATACCCATGCTGGCTCATACCCACGGACAGGCAGCCTCGCCCACAACGGTTGGCAAGGAATTGGCCGTGTTTGTCTATCGCTGGAACCGGCAGTTAAAACAAATTCGTTCCCAGGAATATCTGGGCAAATTCAACGGCGCCGTCGGCAACTTCAACGCCCATAGTATTGCCTATCCGGAAGTTGACTGGGAAGCTGTTGCCTGTTCCTTTGTCGAGAGCCTGGGCTTGACCTATAACCCGCTAACCACCCAAATTGAATCCCATGACTATGTGGCCGAAGCCTTCCATACGCTTACGCGGTTTAACAATATTCTCCTGGATTTTGACCGCGACATGTGGCTGTATATTTCCTACGGCTATTTCAAACAAAAAGCCATTGCCGGTGAGGTTGGTTCTTCCACCATGCCGCATAAGGTTAATCCCATCGACTTCGAAAACTCGGAGGCAAACCTAGGTCTAAGTAACGCAGTACTTGACCATCTGGCCAACAAGCTGCCTATCTCCCGCCTGCAACGCGACCTTAGCGACTCTTCGGCACAACGTAATATTGGTACAGGCATTGCCCACTCTCACCTTGCAATTACTTATACTTTAAAAGGTCTTAGAAAAACAGTAGTCAATAAAGAAGCCCTTGCAGCCGATCTGAACCATGCTTGGGAAGTGCTGTCCGAAGCAGTGCAAACCGTGATGCGCAAGCACGGCCATGCCAATTCCTATGATAAGCTAAAAGCCATCACCCGCGGCAAAGGCATCAGCGAAGAAGATATCAAGGCCTTTATCCAAAGTGTAGAACTGCCGGAAGCTGATAAACAACGTCTGCTGGCTCTGACACCGTCACAATATGTCGGTATCGCTACTTCCTTGCTAAAGCATGTACAGTAAAACTCTATAGTGAACTTAAGTCAAAGTAAAACCGGCCATCAAGGCCGGTTTCGTATAAATATAACGACATGAATAAAACTCCAGCCATTTTATGCAACTTGGCGGGAGTTTTTTGTCATTATCCACTATAAGTAATTCTTAATTAGTTTTTGAGCCGTCGTAAATTTTGTTTTTCCTGCCAATAGGACTAATTGTTAAACCCAGATAACAGTGTATACAGCATTAGTGAATAAATCAGAAATGGAATACCCCAGCGAAGAACATCTTTAATTTCAATCAGCCAGTCTTTATTAAAGACACGCTCGGCAAAACTTGGATTATAGATAGCAGCTACCAGGAACAACAGTGCAAAGAAGTAAGCAAAGCCCACCCGGAACAACTGCAAAACCGAGCTATTAATATCCAATACTGGGTAGCGAAGGCCGCTAGTAAAATATAAGGTGATGAAGGCCAGCATATTGCCGGAAAGTGCGCCGAGCCTTTGTCTGTAAGATATAGAACTATCCTGCAAATACAATAACGGCAGAGTAATTAGCACAAACATCGGCAGAAAGACCACAAAGATATGGCCGGCAAAATCGCGCTCCACATTAACTTGGGCAGTCAATTCTGAACCTAGGGAGCCATTCCAAGCTCTAGTCTGATTAGATTTGAAGGACACATCCACTAGTTCCCAACCCTGATAAACACAATTCTGTCTAATGCCAGATTGTTTTAAATCGGTTTGATTGTTGATAAGCTCAACCTTGGCAATGCTATACAGCGGAGCAGATAAATTTATTGACAGCGCTTGAGCATCAAAGGGAAAAGCCTTTAAGTTATAACGGGTTTCAAATACTGCTGTTAGTCGGTAAATATGGTGAACAGTGCCGTCGGAAAAAATCCAAAGCCCGTGCTCTTCTCTGTGTGGTTTAGCCGCCATATTAGAGATTCGAAGACCAGGGGTCCAGATAGCAGCAAGTTTTTTTAATGCTTCTTCATTATTATATTCCTGGCGATCCATACCGACGGCAGCTTTGTCAAAAGCCTGCCGTGGATCACGCCAGTGGTAATGAAGATCAACTTCAGCGGTAAAAGTACCTGCTTGTTCGTTTATTTGCTGCAACTTGTTAACGATAAGTGAAACGCCTACCTTAATAGGCATCGTCACATTGTTCGGAAGGGCAATGTCTCGTTTTGGTACTATTGGATTGGCAGTGCTTCCCGCTAAGGTCGGCAAACTAGCCTGCTGAGTAGCAGCCAGCATCCCAATTTTGCTAACTTCCAAATCAATTGTACTTGCATCATCCGGCGTGCAGTAGCCGATAGACCAGCTAAAAAGTAGCAGGTAGCCAATAACTATGACAGCTATAACGCCACCCTTTATGTGCACCATTATATTCCAGCAAGTTGCAGCGCCTTTCATTTACCATCCACCGTCCGCTCTGGAACTTGCTTATCTGCTTGCTGCTTGTTTTGGATTATTTCGATACTTTTAGCCAGTTTACCAATTTCGTCCTTACGATTGACGATACTTTTATCCAGTGCAGCAACCGCCTCCGTCTGTTCCTGCTCAAGACTGTTAAGCACACGGCCAAGTTCAGCCAGTGGTCTAATAAATGCACCTCTGATTAATATCACGCCTACTCCTGAAATTATGATAGTTTGCAATAGTGTAAGCAGCGCTACATTTAGCAACACTTGATTAGTCTGTTTTTGAAACCCTGAGGCCTGAGTGGCTACTAGTACGCCAATCTGGCGACCCCCAAAGTCGGACAACGGCATAGACATCACATCATATTCTGAGCGATTCACCGTCGCAGAGGTAAACTTAGTATCATTCATCTGAGCCAGTAGGCCACTATTAGTTACAGCTTTGATGACCTTCCAGTCGGTAGCTTGGACATTTCTCATCCCGCCGATAATGTACTCTGACTCCGGCTTTGATGCATTCAGGGAGATTTTGGACATAAGCTCATTATCCACAAAAACGCCGACTTCATAACCGGTGATACGCTTTATGTCATTAGCAAGATCGCTAAAGTCCATGCCATAATCAAAAACCCCAATTAAACCTTGAGCGTCTTTTACAGGAAAAACTCCGCGCAAACTAATACCGCTTCTGCCAATCTCAATGCCTTGTTGCGGTTCTTGGCGGCGAATAGCAGCGGTAAGCATATCCCGATAGGAGCTGACATCTTCGCCGACCGGCCGTTTTAGGTCGCGAAGCACTAAGAAGGTTGACGCCGGGGGATAAAAAAAGGAAGCAGAGCGCAGGCCATAGCTATCATATTGAGCATTAACTGTTTCAGAAAGCAAACCGATTAGCTGATCGCGGTTACCATTTCGGAAAGATTCGCGCACCAGGGGAATATTGCCGATGAGACTGGCTTTGCTAAGCGAGTTGTCAGCTCGGCTTTGCAGGCTAGTTTGAACAACCTTGGCTACCAAGGCAAGTTCTTGGTTTTTGGATTTTTTGATCATTGCGTACTGATTATTGTAAATAAAGGTGCCGGAAACTAGTGAGGTAAAAACAATAGTGCCAACCAGCAAGGCTATGGATTTAGAAGCAAGCTTCACTTAGTTCACTCCCCATAACAGAAATATTAATTGTCAAAATTCTCCTTCGCGGTATTACTTTCCTGCTCAAGCAGATGTATAAAATGCCTCAAAAGTACAAAGTGCTATTTGCCTAACATGGACAAATAGCACTTTGGTTTGCTATCATTTTTTCGTTGATAATACTCACAAATTACCGGATTAACCTGAGAGCCTCTAGAATCACCTCTTGACGCATCCTTACTCTTATACCCGGAACCGGGCTACCGCGGCCTGCAGATCCTGAGCAAGCTGCGCAAGCGACTGGCTGGATGAGGCGATCTCCTCCATGGAGGCCAATTGTTCTTCGGTGGCCGCCGAAACGCTCTGAGCCTGCTCCGCCGATGACTTGCCGAGGTCGTCGATTTTCCTGACCGATCCTACGATCTGTTGGCTGCCTGTGGCCATTTGCTGGATGCCTGCCGAGATTTCTTTTACTTGTCCCGATACCTGAACCGACAATTCGGTAATTTCTTGGAAGGCGGCCCCGGCTGCGTTAACTACGTCCGCCCCAGTCTTTACCTCCCGCGTGCCATCGTTCATAGCCATGACAGCCTTGTCGGTATCTCCCTGAATCTCCCCAATTAGCGTCGCGATCTGTTTGGCCGCCTCCTGAGATTGTTCAGCCAATTTTCTCACTTCCTCGGCCACCACAGCAAAACCGCGTCCTTGCTCTCCGGCACGTGCGGCTTCGATGGCTGCATTGAGAGCCAGAAGGTTGGTCTGTCCGGCGATGCCGGAGATAGCGTCTACTATCTGACCGATCTCCTTGGAGCGCTCGCCGAGCTTGGCAACAACCTGGGCGGA
The DNA here is from genome assembly GCA_023443285.1 of Bacillota bacterium. GTDB lineage: Bacteria > Bacillota > Negativicutes > Sporomusales > Sporomusaceae > Sporomusa. The sequence continues at coordinate 26,948 of JAEZVB010000035.1, read as the reverse complement.
AGTGTTGACGGTTTGTTCGATCTGTTTCATCTGGCTGACCGCTTTCTCTATAGCTTGGCCGCCGTCCTGCGCCTTGCCGGCAGCCTGCGCCGACTGGGCGGCCACCTGGTTGGCGTTAGCGGCCACCTGCTGGATACCAGCAGACATCTGCTCAACTACAGCGGAGGTTTCAGTGGCTGCCGTCACTTGCTCGTTAGCCCCCGCGGCCACCTCACTAATGGATTCTGCCACATGATTGGCCACCTGTACCGATTGCTGCGAACTTGCGGTGAGCTCCTCCGATGATGCAGCTACTTGTTCGGCGTTCTTTTGCACTTGCGCAATGAGGTTTTTCAAGTTTGAACCCATAGCATTAAAGGCCGTACCCAGTTGACCAATTTCATCGTTAGACGACACGGCTACGGTCTGCGTCAGGTCTCCCTCCGCCATCTGGTTTGCTGCTTCCGCCAGTCGGATAATTGGGTTGGTTGTTCTGGCCGCGATCAAATAGATGAATACAGCAGCTAATAGCAAGGCAACTACACCAATCAGAATGGACTGATTTCTCATCGACCCGATATCCGCCATTGCTTCTGCTTTGCTCATGGTGGTGCTTACTGCCCAGGGCGCCCCTGGCACCGGCGTATATCCGGCAAACTTAGTTATCCCGTCGAATTGATACTCCATAGCGCCTTTCTTGCCTGCAAGCGATACTTTTGCCATTTCACGAAGTTGACCAACATCCTCGGTTACAAAGTTCCGTTTCATGGCAACTTCTTCGCTGGGGTGAATAAACACAAGTCCCGACTTTCCGATTAGGTAAGCATAACCGTCCTTGCCGATTTTCCGACCCAGGATATATTCCTTAATGGCCTCAATGTTGACCGACGCGCCGATAAATCCTTTAAGCTGGCTATTTTCCTTCACCGGAACCACCACGACGACTACCAGTTTGCCGGTTTCTTTAGACACAACCGGATCGCCGGATATTACCGTTGCCTGCTTTTGCGCGGCTTCCTTAAAATAATCCCTTGCCTCAACTGATCCTGTCGCCCCATTACTGTCAAAATACTTTCCGTCCGGTCCGACAAAAAACAAAGAATCGATTTTAGGCTGAGTTTTTTTGATCTCCGCCATCCGAGGAATCACGACATTTTGATTCGCCCCCCTGATTTTATCGTCCACAGCGATGAATTCGACCACTGCTTTTAACGCCGCCACTTCCTTGGCCACGCCCTCGGCGGCAGTTTCGGCATTCCCCAACATAATCTCTTCAATGTTTTCTGACAACGCTCTCTCGCTTCCTCTTAAGTTAAAGAAGCTCAAAATTCCGATGGTAATAGCAAGTATAAAGCAGGTGGCAACAATCAGTCTCGTTTTGATGCTTCTGACGCGAATATTTGCATTTTTTGAGTTGTTAAACATTTTACCCTCTCCCCTCTATGACAGTAAAAATGCTCTGCAAAATTCTCTTCAAAACAAACCTGTCCCCCCCTTTTTCACATAATAAAATTAACCTATTTCCTAAAATCCCCCTTCATTTTTAATTAATCGACAATTCCGAATAATGAAAACACTCCACTTTCTTCTATATTCTTCTATAATTTTCTATATTCCTTTATATTTTTTATTTTTCTATATGTTAGTACAAGGAAGTACAATAAAATAAAAGCTTAATTGAAAAGCGAGATGCCACTTTGTAAGCCGAGACGCCATTTTGTAAATTGACAACTGAATATTTGTAAACGAAACGCAGTTTTTGTATCCGAAATGCAGGGTTTGAAAACGAAAAGCCACTTTTGTAACCAAGATGCAGTTTGATTTTTGCGTTTTTCTGAAGTATCATGATAAAAATGGGCATACCAAATGGAGGTCGACTCCCTCTCGATTTTTTTGTAATCGGAGAATCCACCCCTCTTCCAGTTATGGACATGGGTGCTGGCGGCGCATTTTATCCTCTTATTTTTTTAGCAGAGCCGGTTTGAGACAGTTTTCCCTGCAATATATTTTATCTCCTGGTATCCTACTGTCAAGGGGTGCTACGCCGAGCGAAAAGCGTGCTCGCCCTTGACTGTAGGTTGCCAGGAGATGCAGAAGTAGTCAACAGGGAAAACCTTAAGGTTTTCAACCACGAACAGTCATATATTTTGAATTGGAGGTCCAATAGATCATAGTCTTCGTAAAGCGAAATGCAACGGCCTTGATTCTGTCAATTCAACTAACATTAAACCGTACTTTCGCACCCAAAGGGTTGCTTTTCGATTTTCAATTTAGGCAATAAAATAAAATGTAGGTAAAATGTAGCTAATATATTGCATTGGTTTGCATAATAAATCATCCCGTTTATATTAGCTCGCTATAACTAATATAAACGGGATGATTTATTTTTTTACAGGCCGTACTGTAATTACTGACAATATCGTTAAGGTTTCATTTGATGAACCACCGCAGATTCGATATTTCGCATTGTCATTATTGATTAACGATTTCGATCTGATTATTAACAGACATAAAATGACCTCAACCCCGCAATTATGCGCAGGTTGAGGTCATTGCATTTATCAGCACTAAGGCCTTTTGCAAAAGGTTCACGTTTTCTTCGTCTACCAAAAACACTTGTATTCAGAAAACCGTTGAAACACCGGAGCGTGGTCGCCAAATACTATCACATTTAAATCATAACTTCCGCCTGCTGGGTTGGGTTGAATACGCCACCGATGTTTTAGGTTGCCATTGGAAAATTGACCCCAACCAGCTAATCCCTGACCATTGTCTAGATATAACCACTGTCTTTGTGCACCACGACCAAACTTCCGCAAGGTTGTTACACTCTCACCTAATGCCTCAAGCGATACAAACGCTATTGTATCTTCGTAATACACCACTACACAATCATTAATCTGGGACAAGAATCCCAGTGTAGTGCCTGGCTGCAAAACAGTTTTGCCGTCAGTTGCGGTCACGAATTTCTTAACTTCGATTATTTCTTTGCCGGGATGTGCGACATAAGTAATGCCCAGCAATTTACTTTCCTGTCCCGGCTGCAATGTTCCCACAACCTCGCTGGCGCTATCCCATGTTTCATACAAGAGGATTGGTTGTTCCGGAATAACACTAAATCCCGCATCCCTTAGGTTTTCTACCAAATAACCCCCATAAAACCAATAATTATCCATTATATATGTCTCTGGCAAACCCGCTGCCCAAACACGGTTACTTGTCCCAGGCATAAGTAGAACACAGCACAAAACTACAAATAGAACAAACGTCTTTGTTATTTTCACCATATCCATTACCTCCAGATAATATTTTTAGTATGAGTCTGCAGAAAGAATCATGTATTCCCACTGCCTATTTGATAATGCCATTACAATTTCTCAAAGCCAGCTCATTTTACAATACGCATTCTTACATTGTACTATTTCCCATAAATTACAAAATTCCTGCAATGATTCACTTTAGAATCTTTGCAGGAATTTTTCGCCGTTACCAAAATAACGTTTTTACTCTTAGAATACAATTGGCGATACGGCATTTTGTAAAACTTCTACAACGCTCCAAGCTGCAATTGCGCTGGTACGGGAATAGATGTTAAGTTCAGCGCGCACTTCCTCGCCTTGAATTTCAATCTTGTATTCATCGCCCTTAAAGTTCGGCACAACGTTAACATTCATGTTTGTATTGTCTGGACCGGCGCTGGCAAGAGCGGTAGCGATTGCCACATTTACCTTGGTTGGCAAAATGGCAATTGCCTCTTTGGTGGTGCCGCTAAATATCGGTCGCGGTTCTGTAATATCCAGTAAATCATCAGTAAAAAGCGGCGTGTCTTTAAGCGAAGCCGGCGCTTTCTGCGCGCCAATGGATGCGGTAATCGGGCTCATTAACGCGGCTGTACGCAGAACATCAAAACCGCCCACAGCGCCACTGGCGATATATACGCGTCGCTGATTTTGGGCAGCAGTATTTTTTATACGTTCGTAAAATTCACGATCCGCAAAAGCACCGATGGACAGCACCACCAAGTTTGAACCAGCCGTTATTATTTTTTCACTATATTCCTGTATGGCCTTTACGGATGCGGCCTCAGCCGTAAAATCCGCTTTCATTGCCACAAGTTCGTCAATATCAGCACAGGCTTTGCAGCCATGACGTTTCGCAAATTCCTTCGCGCGTTCATAGTCTCTTCCCAATACAGCGATGAGTTCATATTCCGGCAAGTAACCGGCTTTTAGCGCATTAGCGACTATTTCATTAAGATAGCCGCAACCAATAAGTGCTAATTTAACTTTCCCCATAACATACCTCATTTCTATAGCATTAATTTGCCATACAATTTCCTGACGTAATACTATTATACTTATCAAATACTTGTATTTCATGAATGATGTTGTTATAAGATAGCACAATATTAACGAAATGCTGCTAACCATTTTACACTTTAGCGATGCAACTGACCTAACTTTTCGCTGTCGGTTTTTGCCGCTTCATTTATGCTAGCATTATCGGCTAATGATTGTTTGACAAAAATATCGACTAGCTTGCCGGCTACCAGTGCATTCCCCAGAGCGCCGGGACCACCTACACAGCCGCCGTTACATGACATGCCTTCTATAAGGTTGGCCTCTATTTTCCCTTTGCGGATTAGGTTTATCGCATCAACGCAATTCTCAAGCCCTTGCACGTTAAGCGGCGCTACTACAGCCTCAGGGTCGAGGCTGGCGATAACCGTCTTAACGGCTTGCGCTACTCCGCCGGCACAGGCAAAACCATTACCGGCTGCGGAAGCTGCTGACTCAAAACCATCATCAAGCATTAAATCCATATCCATGCCTTTGCCGGTAATCATTGCCGACATTTCTTCAAAAGTAAGGGTATAATCCACCAGTTCGGCATACTTGCGGGCTTCTGCTTTTTTCGCAATACATGGCCCAATAAAAACGGTAACCGCCTCGGGGTCATTCTCTTTAATAACCCGGGCTGTGGCTACCATAGGCGAAACAGTAGTCGATACCTTATCTTTTACCTCGGGAAAATGTTTCTCTATCATACTGACAAATGCCGGACAACAAGAAGTGGTCATAACCGTTCGCTGGCTGGGAACTGTGTCTAAAAACTCTTGCGCTTCTTTAAGAGCCACAATATCCGCACCATAAGCCACTTCTTTTATCGCATAAAACCCTAACTTTTTGATGGCACTGACAATTTGCCCCGGCTTGGTTCTAGGACCGAAATGTCCGACAAACGCTGGCGCGAGCATAGCATATACCCTTTTGCCAGCAAGAATTTGCTGAATAACCTGGACGATAACCGAACTGTCACTAATAGCGCCAAAGGGGCACGACTCCCGACACATGCCGCATTCAACACATTTTTCCTTATCGATTATGGCCTTGCGGTCACCACCGGCAATAATAGCTCCGACAGCGCATGCCCGTTCGCAGGGGCGACTTATCTCAATGATCGCTCCGTATTGGCAGTTTTTTTTACACAGACCACATTCTACGCAACGACTTTTGTCGATATAGGCTCGGTTCTGAACTACCATGATAGCCTTTTTGGGGCAGCTATTTATACAATTATGAGCCAAGCAATTACGGCAAGCATCGGTAACCAAATATTTATCAATAGGGCACTGATCACAGGCTTCCGGTAATACTTTGACCAAAGGCACGTCGGTTACTACCTTTCCAGCCAAAGCTTCCGCTACAGCTTCTTTCTGACTAATACCTAACGATTGACTTAATGTAAAATTAATCCGCTGCCGTAATACGGCTCTTTCTTTATGAACACAGCACCGGTATCTAGGTCCACCCTCAGATACAATGTTATCCATTATACCCATTACATCCTCTTCCAGGTGACCGGCATAAGCCAGCTTTGCAATTTCTTCTAAAAGCTTGCTGCGAATCCTTACAACTTCAGTAGTTTGAGTTATTGCCACGTAAATTAATCCTCCAATTAAAATTAAACCTCTTTTGTTCTATTCGCGTCCTCATCCTCGGTGTAATAACTACTATGTTACAAGACAAAACGACGATGAACTTGCCATCGCCGCTCAGTGAGAAATACCCGTGGTAACATAAGGAGAAGTAGCGACTTATGAAAGCCAATCGAAGGGAGAAAGTATTATAGCTCTGATGAGTGTCTTTCAAGTATTTTGTATACACTCTTAAAAAAATCATAACACGACCAATAGTCATTATCAATTAAAAAGATTATTCCCTATTGTTGAACTTTTCTAGAATACACTACTATTCAATATATTCGGAATTACTCTTCTGCCTAACCAGCAATCTCAAACGACTGCCTGGAAACATACCCCCAGTCATCATCCTGGACTACCTCTTCCAGATAATGGCCAGCGGTTATCTTATCGATCACCTTCCTCCAAAAAACCTTTGCCGAATCAGCACCGCTAATCTGGCGAACTTGCCATCGCCCAGGATGCTGTGAAAACACATAACTGGCTAAGCTTTGGCCATACCCGCTCCTTCGCTTTCCCGGTATTATATAAAATTCCGATACGTCTTTTACTTCCCCCATACGAACAACCATAAAGCCAATTGGTTTCTTGTTCTCATAGAGTAAGTAACCAATGTGTTCATGATCAATATCTGTCTGGATTTTGAACAATCCGTCCTCGTCAGGCATTTCATGGGTAAGATTTGAAAATTCCGCTTCATATGCCTGGGTAAGATTATAATACGCTTTACTATTTTCTTTTGTAATAAGCTGAATCAACTATCCTCATTCCCATCTGTGTATACTACAACTACCTATACCCTCCCAGCAAATATTGATAGAAGGGAGTATCCACCCAAACGGTTTGCTTCCTAATTTGAATATCAGGCCTGATCGCCTTTAATTCAGATTCGATAACCAGTGACTTTTCCGCAAGCGAAAGTGTGTGGATTTCGTAATGACCATCAGCTATGACATGATCTATAATCTTTTGATACCCGCTAATCGGTGTAACCGATGTAAAGAGCGGCTGCCACCATGCATCAAAGATCAAACCTTGCTGATTTTCACGATCTTTCTTGGCGTATGTAAAAATAATAGTTTGAAACATCTGCTTTTGTTCCATTGTTGCAAACTCAAAAGAAATATCATATTCTTTCGCATAAGCGACGCGGCTACCGTTAGGTAACTCGGCAACTGCAAAATCAGGGGTAATCGTGGGCTCGCCCCATTCTTTCAAATAGATGTATGCTGACGTTTTCGGTTCAAATTGTACCTTGGCCTGTAACCCTTCACTTTTCAATAGCGCGATCAACTGCAATGCATGCTTAATACTGCTGTGGCCGTAACGGATAGTACGACGCTCGTCAAACCGGTGTGCCTTATCCTTATCTCTAACATTGTAGCCAGTTATCAAGCCTTGTTCCACTGCCTGGTTTACGATTGCCAGCATTTTCTCATCCTTAATTAGCTCTGCCCTGTTCCAGCTTGCATACACTTTTCCATAGATATCTTCCTCTTCAATGTACCCAAGATAGTTTGTCGGTACATATTCTCCGTGAAAACTCAACACTTTAGCTAACAGCACAGCCGCAAATTCTGGTGCAACTGCCTCCTTATGCTGGAGTTCTCTATAATAAGACGGTGGTACCAGCCCGCTATCAATCGCAACTGCTACTTCTTTAAGCAGCCCTGGTTGATCCACGCTGCCCGGTAAACTCAGTTTGCTAAGTGCTACATCAATCTTATGCTGGTTGTAGGTATCGGTAACTTCTTTCAGCCCAGCAGCCCGCACGGCTAACGCAACTGCCTGAATAGCAGTCAGCTGACTGTCCGCAGCCAGCTTGCTTTCTATTCGTACTCCGCCCTTAGCAACAGCATTTGTGGCCTTACTATAGTTTGCCCCCGCCAAAATTCCATCCAACTGGCTGGAATTCTCACTATCATCTAAATGTAGCACCTTGACTAATGCGGAAATGAACTCCCCATTTGTAACCACGCCATTAAACGTAATAGAATACCTTTCCTCCAAAAACTGGACTTCCGGGGTGCGATACCCAGTTTCACTCTGACCAGTCGCGTTAGCCGGTATTATTGTCATCCAGATGGCCAGCACCGTTATAATTAAAATCACGGCAGGCTTTTTCGTTTCCAATTTACTTGACATAGCAACTCATCCCCTCGCACATTACATCATATCTGCAGACTGTCAACATACTTTTTGTATTGGAAATATGGCAACATACGCCCGTTATTCGGTGAATCATAATGGTTAAAACTAAAGCTCGTAAAATTACTTACAAAATTCTGCTCTGCTTTGATCTGACTAATAACCCGCGAAATAGGTGCCGGTAAAAAATCGGGAGTAAACGTCTCCAGGTCACTCCATAATTCTGTTTGCGGCCTAACTTCTGTTATTTTTCTCTTTAAAGGCGCCAGCCAATCGCCGATTTCTGTCACCGAAACCCGTCCGCCTCCAAATCCATCTTGCAGCGCAATAATGTCAATAGGCGCGGTTTTCAGTATATTCCCCCACATAGCCGCGTAGGTAAGAGCATCCTGTCCACGGCCTTGTGTAAAAAAGGGAGCAATCATCACAGGCTTTCCTGTAACACGATCAACTTCCTCGGCAATTTCCTTATAGGCCATTGCGATGCGATTTTGCCTTATGCTATTTTGAAAATGAACGTTGTCCACTTCCATCCATATATAAAAGCCAGCAATCGTATCTCCGTAGTTATCACCATATCCCTGCCATAATTCCTGCACTACTTTTTTATTTAGGCTGACCTCATGGGTCAGCCATTTTTCATCATTTGCATAATGGCGAAACCAATCATCATTTGCGGTAAGACCCAGCCAAACTTTTATGCCTTTTTCATCCGCCTGAACTAACGAAAGCTTAACCTTATCCTCACGGTACATTTGCGAATATCCGGGAAGCCCTGTTGGATAGCAAGCCTGTTTTGCCTTGGTATCCACAGTCCATTGCCATATGATGTGATCCATGGAAACCTCTTTCATCGCGTCATACTCTGCCGCAAAATCACTCTCTGTCCAATTTGTCACAAGACTCGGCTGAAAAAAACTTCCCGCTAAGATTTGCGGATTAGCTTTACTGCTGTTTATCGCCTGCGGCTGTGCTGCCACCGGTGAAGCTATCTCAGGCGAAGCCAATGCAACGCCATTTGCTAGAACCAAAAATATTAAACTGGCGGCCAAAGCCCCCTGCAACCACTTTTTAAGCTGAATTTTCATTGCCCCCTTTGGCCAGTATCATTAAATTTCCGTATTATATATTTTGAAGTGCCTCGCAATTATTTTTTATACAGTGGTATAATTATACTATTTAGATTAACTTAAATAAATGGAGACTTAATTCAGACGGCGATAAATAGGCATGAACTACCTATAAAAATAATAACAGAAGGAACATACCGTTATGGAAAATGCAAAGCTTATTGAAATGATAAAAAATAATCCTAATGCGCTGGCATATATAGATAATCCGTCAGATGAGCTGAAGTTATTGGCAGTTAAAAAAAATGGACTTGCATTAAAATATATAGATAAACCAACTACAGAGATGCAAGAAACAGCAATAGACAATAATGCCCGCGCAATTGAGTTCGTAAATAACCCTACAGAAGCTATGATGACAAAAGCCATCCAAGCTGGCTGGATTAACCTAGAGTTTATAAAACATCCAACGGATGCAGTAATCAAATTAGCTTTACAGCAAGCTGGCTGGGCTATTAAATATGTTACTAATCCAAGTGAGGAATTGCAAAAAATTGCCGTAAGGAAAAATTACGACTCCCTAAAGTTTATCAAACAACCTTACGAAAGTGTACAAGAAGAAGCTGTAAAAATCAGTTATGATGCCTTACGCTATATCCCTTCACCTACACGTAATGCCGAGCTTATCGCTATCAAGAATGATGAAACAGCGATTCGTCTTATTAACGATGTAGATAAAAATAAAATAGTAGAATTTTTAAAAGTTAATATTTTAGTAATTAAATATGTTATAAACGAAATATCTACCAACGAGTTAGAACAGGTGTTAAAGGAAGTATTAGCAACCGAAGATGTTGAGGAGAAATATGTTAGAGATTTTTTGAATTGCAGCACTATCGATAAAAATAGTAACCTTACAATAGACAAAATAATGTTTATTTATAAATACGGAAGTAAAAAAGCAAAAAAAATAGCCGTCGATGAAAAACTGAAGCTAAAATAGGTGGGATAACTATGAATTTTACCGATACATTAAAAAGTGTTGATTTAGTACTGGCTACGGGTGAAGTACCGTTACTAGTCGGGGACAGCGGCATTGGCAAAACAGCGTTAGCCAAGGAAATGGCCACAGAAAACAACTGGAGTTTAATTGTTATTGACGGGAATCTTCTTAAAGAAGGTGAAATCGGCGGCCTGCCAACACTAGAGTCTTACACAAGAATTAACCATACAGGCGATACTGTTGAAAAGAAAACTACCGTATATGCCGTTCATAATAAACTGCGGGAAATTGATGAAGAAATAGCAAACGGAAAAACCGTTCTTCTATTTATTGACGAGATAAATCGCTGTGAGCATACCGTCCAACAGGAGCTTATGAATTTAATACTAAATAGAGAAATTAACGGCTATACCTTACATGAAAGTGTAAAAATAATTGCAGCCATGAATCCTTCCAGCAAATATGGTTCGGATTTTGATTATCAAGTTGTCGATATGGATGTAGCCCAAGAAAATAGATTTGTGTGGTTACATATGGAACCTGATTACATGCAGTGGTTAGATTGGGCAATACATACAGGAATCGAGCAAAAGGTTATCGACTTTATCTCAACCTTTCCCGAATATCTGCACAAAATAAACGACGATGATATACGCGCAACTCCCCGAAGCTACGAACGAATTTCTGGCCTTTATACAATTTATAAGCAAAAAAAAGACGCAGTGCCTAGATCGGTATTTCTAAATGTTATCAGAGGAAATGTCGGAAAACTTATTGCCGAAGAGTTTGTTAGCTTTGTTGAATCAGATTATAGCCCGTTGCTATCTTATGAAGAAGTTTTTTTAGGAAGTTCGCTTGATGAATCGATTATAGAAAAGATTAAAAACGAAAGTCATACCAGACTGTATCTAGCCGCCAAGAACATTCTAAAAAGCTTAGAAGCAAATATAAGCAATGGTGATTATGACACAAGTTATTATATTGACAGACTGATTGCGTTTTTAAAACTATACCCTATAGATTTAATGATAGGGATCATGAAAGATATTAAAAATAGTTATTCTGAAGTATACAAATATGCTATAGAAAATGAGGCCTTTGTCGAAGCCTATTTTACATCTCATCATTCAATAAGGTGATAGTTATGGAAACTTGTTTTGAAACCCTGACAAAAGGGCTTTATGAAAAAGCCTATAAAATGATTACGGTTTTTTTAAGCAATAATCATAACGCTGACAATGCCAAGCTAACTATACCAAAAGATTTTGCGGAAGAGTTTTTTCGCCTTGTCGATAAAGTTACTGTAAGTCTTATGGAAGACAAAGATAACTTCTATGGATATTTTCTCTTTCAAATGGCAAGAGAAATACGTTTTGACATGACTAGTCCCACTGCAGTGACTTTTACAGGCGCGAAATATGTTATTTATTTTAACCCCATCATTTTTCTAACTCTCACGCTCAAACAAATGGAAACCACAATTAAACATGAAATACTCCATATAGTATCTATGCACCTAATGCGAGCAAAAGAATATAAGACTGGCTATAAGCAGGTAGCGATAAACATGGCAATGGATATCGTAGTAAATACCTACTTAGATTACCTGCCGCCCTATGCTACTACCTTAGAATGGGTAAATGCCAATTATTCTTTAAAGCTCCCGCCGTTCGAACCCTTTGAATATTATCTGGAAAACATTCAAACTGCCGTAGACTTACTGGAAGAAGGAAAAGCTGAAATAGAGGATGATAACACTACCGGGGAAAAAGTAGAAACAGCTTATAACCCGGAAAAAACCCATGACCTTTGGGAAAATTCCAGCGATATCGATGAAAAAACACTCCAAGAATTCACTGAGAAGTTTATTGCTGCTTCGCAAAAGGGAAGTGTCCCCCATTATTTAGAAAACCTGCTAGCAGCACTTAAAAACAGTAAAGCTGAATTACCTTGGAATTTGTACCTTAAGAGGTTAATGGGCGCTGTTGCCAGCGACCAAAAGAAGACGATCACCCGAAGAAATCGCCGACAACCTGACCGCTTCGATTTGCGTGGTCAGCTTAGGAGCCACAAAGCAAAAGTCGTTGTTGCCCTTGACATAAGCGGTAGCATTAGTGATGAAGAATTTACTCAAGCTATTAAAGAAGTGTTTAGCATCGTGAAAAACTACAATCAAGAAATTTCGATTGTTGAATGTGACAGTGAAATCAGACGTGCGTATCCAGTAAAATCTGTAAAAGATATAAAAGCAAGACTCACCATTAGAGGTGGCACTAGGTTTAACCCGGTTTTTGAATATGCCAATACTAAGAAAACTAATTTGTTAGTGTTTTTCACTGATGGCAAAGGGGAAGATAAGCTCCAGACATTACCCAGGGGATACAAAACACTATGGGTTATTTCCGGGAGAGGAGATACGCTTTCCTTGCAAGAAGCGTATGGCGCAGTAAAAAAACTCAATACTATTGAAATAAAAGATGTGGTAGATATGAGTGATGTAAAAAGAGATGGCTTTTCCATGAATGACCAGGAAAAAATCCATATTTAACTTCCACCAACAAATGTGAGTTGCTTTTCAATGGTCAGTTATCGGATGCAAAGAGACGATTTCTCCTGAGTGAATATAAAACCAGCCTGAAACACATAAGACGAGGGGACGATGGAATCAGCCTATTGAGACGCATCCACCAGTCCCCTCGTCTAACAGAATCATCGGCTAATCAAAAACGCCAGCCCCTTGATTCCTCTTCATTAAAAGAATAATCATCCATCGAATAACCACTAGTACTGCCACATTTAGGACAACATTCTACATATCCACCGTCGCCTATTGGCTTCAGTACCGTTTGCTCTGCATCAAATACGTTTCCACAACTTGTACATTTTATGATTTTTCCCATTTTTCTCCTTTTAACACATCATATTTTAATTGCAATATATCATAATTGCTGAATTATCTCAATTGCCTAACCTGTTTAATACTCCCGCTTCAAGGGTCGAGCTGCTTCCAGCTTCAATTCTTTTGAATACTTTTCCATAGGAAAGTGCACCTACAAATGTTAGTTTTAATGTCCAACATCTGGAGTGCACTTCAGAAATCAGTGGGTGATCGTCTAAATAAAAATATTTTTTTCATTTAGTCTCCTCCTCGTAATTATGCATCATTAGAATAAATAAAAGTTTTTAATAGTATCATCTTTCTTATCGAAAACACACTAGTTTGATCAAATGATAATTTGAAAATTCACCCAATTGTCTGATATAATGACAAAAAACAAACTATTCATCCACTGAATAACCCGCTTTAATACACTGAACTTCTACAAAGTGTAGTTAAGAGCTGCTAGAAGTACGGATAAGAGTGACAGTATATTACCTGACATAACTACGAGAGGCTTAAACATGGCAAAATATGATTATTTAATTATTGGCAGCGGCTTGTTCGGTTCCGTGTTTGCTCATGAAGCAGTAAAGTTGAAAAAGAAAGTTTTAGTGTTAGAGCGCCGGCCTCATATTGGCGGAAATTTGTATTGCCAAAATAAAAATGACATATGGCTTCATTGCTATGGCGCACATATATTTCATACAAACAGTAAGCTAATTTGGGACTATGTTAATCATATTACAAAATTCAAGCAATATATTCATATGCCCTTAGCAAACTATAAAGGGCAAATTTATAACCTGCCCTTTAATATGCATACCTTTTATCAAATGTGGGGAACAGCCACGCCAGAGCAAGCAAGAAAAAAAATTGACCTTCAAAAGAAAGTCTTGGCGAAAGAGCCGCAAAATGTAGAAGAACAAGCCCTTGCTTCTGTTGGCGAAGAGCTGTATCTTAAACTGATTAAAGGCTACACAGAAAAACAATGGGGACGCCCCTGCAAAGAACTTCCACCTTTTATCCTAAATAGAATTCCGCTTCGCTATAGATATGACAACAATTACTTTAACAGCTCCTATCAGGGAATACCGCTTGGCGGCTATAACCCCTTAATTGAAGGCTTGCTGGAAGGAAGTGAAATAATCTTAGGCGAAGATTTCAATAAGCAGCGTGCAAAATATGAGCATATTGCACACAAGCTTATATATACCGGCCCAATAGATGCTTATTTTAATTACTGCTATGGACAGCTTGCCTATCGGAGCTTGTCGTTTAAGTCAGAGCTGTTAGAAATAGAAAATTATCAAGGCACGGCGGTAATGAACTTTACCGATAGGGAAACTCCCTATACACGTATCATTGAGCATAAGCATTTTGAATTTGTCAATCAGCCTGTTACATGGATTACCAAAGAGTATCCTTTTGAGTGGACCATAGAAAAGGAAGCCTATTATCCAATTAATGATTTAAAAAATCAAGCCTTATATAAAAAATATGCTCAGTTGGCAAAAAACGAAAAAAATGTACTCTTTGGCGGACGTCTGGCACAATACCGTTATTATGATATGGATCAGATTATTGAACAAGCACTTACGTTAGCACGCTTAGAATTAAAAGGATACGAAGGAGAATATGGATGCCAAAAATATCGGTAATTGTTCCTATTTATAACTGTGCAAGCTATTTAAGCGAGGCTTTAGACAGTGTATGTCAGCAAACGCTAGCAGATATAGAAATTATCTGTGTCAATGACGGCTCCACAGATAATTCACCAGAAATAATAGCTAATTATAGCCAAAAGGATGCACGTATAAAAGTAATACATAAACCTAATACCGGCTATGGACATACCATGAACATCGGCATCAATGAAGCTACAGGCAAATATATTGCTGTTTTAGAAGCAGATGACTATATTCAGCCCGATTTTTATGCCTCACTTTATGAAGAAGCGGAAAAAAGCGGCGCACAGCTTGTTCGAGCTGACTTCGGCAGATTCTATGACCATGAAGGGCGGCGAAAAGTAGAATACTGCCATGTTACCTATGACGATTTGTATGAAAAAATTTTAAATCCTCAAACCTTGGATATACGAATTTTTCGTTCGGCAATGATGTCTTGGACGGGAATTGTTTTACGAAGTTTTTTAAATAAATACCACATACGTCATCATGAAACTCCCGGAGCTGCCTATCAGGATAATGGCTTTTGGTTTCAGATGGTTTGTCAAGCCAAGAAAATTATATATCTACCTAAAATAGGCTATATGTATAGGATTGACAATCCCGCTTCTTCCGTTCATAACCGCAGCAGGCTCTTTTCTATGAATGAGGAATATGCCTTTATTTATGTTTTTCTACAGCATCGTCCAGCCTTACATAAGTTTCTGGGCATCTATTGGATGAAAAAATATGAAAATAATTTATTTACACTTCGCCGCATCGAAAAACAGTATCAGGAGATTTATTTAAAGCATTTTCAAGAAGAGTTTAAAGCGGCCGTAGCCAAGGGCGAGCTGGATAAAAACTATTTTCTTCCGGAAGAATGGTGTGATGTAGAAGTTTTATTGAAAACTCCAGAATTGTATTTAGAAAAAATATACGCTACCCAGTATGGTTATCCTTATGACCAAACCCGGCCTTACCCAGCCATTTCTATAGCAGTAAAGACCGGCCAAAATGTACAGGCTTTAAATAAAAGCATCCAAAGCTTATTAAACCAGACCTTTGGCAGCTTTGAAATTATTCTTTTGGATGATACCACATCAGAAGCCGTTACCCAATACTGTTTAAGCTGCTGTACGCATGACAGGTTCGTATATGTAAACACCGTTTCTGCTGCCCGCTATCAAGAGGCTTTTCTAAAAGCGCACGGCTGTTACATAACCTTTATCGCTGCCGGCGACACCGTAAAACCAGAGTTTCTAGAAATCTTGTACAGCTTCACTAAGCAGGAGCAGATTGAGCTGATAAGCTGCAGCTATGAATATAATGAGGACAAAGCAAGAGCGCCGCATCTGGCTTCATCGCCGCCAATTAAAGTTACAGGCGAAATAAAAAAGCGCATGCTCTTTGAAATGAATTTCAGCGCCTGGGGTGTTTTATGGGGAAAATTATACAGCCGCCAGCTATTGACAAGAGTATGGTGGAGCTTTTTAACCGGCAAAGAAATCTTTGACGAGCGGCTGGTGGCCTTTTCTGCTGCTGTGCAGGCAGACGGCTATATCATATTGCCTCAATGCCTCTATCAACGCCAATACTCGCAGGATGAATGGGATACTGAAAATCTGCCTGCAGGCTTGACCTTGTTATGGAATATGGCAAACGGCTTTGGCAATACAGAATTATTGCCAAAATGGGGTAAATATTTTTTAGGCTCCTATTGGGAAGAACCATTAGAAGCAAAATATCAACAAAGTACATTAAATAAAAAATCACTGAAAGAAACCAGTTATGTCGAATTTATTAAAGAAATGCTATAACCATGAGGGACAAGGGACAGGTTCACTGTCCCTCCATGTTTTTTAATTTTAATATATCATAATTGCTGTGTTATCTCAATTATAGGTTGGTCTTCGTCCCATTCACATATAACGTTTAGTATTTCGCTTGCAAGCCAATTAGCGTGGTGCCTCCGAGGTTACCTGACAGATAAGCCACATTAAATTCTATGTTCTTATCGATCTTAACACCGGCACCATAGGTCATTGCACCATGGTAATTGCCAATTCGGGCGCGTACTGCATTGCTTATCTTGTGCTCAACACCTATGGAGTACTCTGTTTTATCGCCGTCGCTCGGTTTAACATCATAAGCATCAAATGCAATTATAGTTTTGTTATCTGGGCGGTACGCAACACCTGGGCGATAATTACGTACCATTTGACTATAACCAAAAAGAGTTTTCGGTTTATTGGCGTCTTGCACTAGCATCCCATATGACCACTTGCCTGCGGTACCCAAAAAGCCTAGGTCTATGCCTGTATGACTGCCGCTATAGCTTTTAAACTGTCTGACTCCGTCAATTGTGGCATCAGAAGCACTTGCTGTGACTTGCCGTATATTTATTCCGACTGCAAAGTTAGCATTGACTTTGGTGCCATAAGAGAGTGTCAACCAATTACTTTTGTAATCTCTAAATCCATCATTCAAAGAATCGCCGAAGAAAGGAAAATCTCGGTCATTCGTATAATGAAAACCAATCCCAGAAATACCTTTTTTAAGTGGAGTTACGAATTCAATAACATCAATATAGTTAATGCTATCCCGGTTATTTGTTACGTGCTGTACACCTATCTCAGCCTCCTTGATATTAGACAACCCCGCCGGATTCCAGTAAACTGTATTTACGTCATCCGCAACCGCTATAAACGCTCCGCCCATTCCCATCGAGCGAACACCATAACAAGCAAATGCAGGTGTGCTTGAACCTATCACAAGCGAAAGCAAAGCCAAAATCCCGATAACCTTTTTCATCATACCCTCCTCCAATAAAGCGCTGTTTTTATTAAATGATATATTTTAGCACGTCAGGTGACGGTTCTTTGATGTATGTATTCAGATTAATAAATTTTATCGAACGGGAGATTAAGAATGGGAAGTTGCTTCCAGTCATGATAATCAAAATGCCACCATTCTTCTGGATAAACAGTAAACCCTTCTCCCTCCATCAGAATCCTGAGCAAATCACGCTGCCACCGTTCGACGGTAGTTCCTCCCGGAAAGTCTGAATATGCCCTGGGCGAAAACTCGTCATAGTCACTTGTTAAGGAAATTACTTTTCCGGTTTTCACATCGTACAAACCAACATCAACCGCACCGCCGCGATTATGTCGAGATCCTTTCGCCGGATCAGCAACGAATATCTTTTGGTTACTAGGTGTAGCATCCCAAAACATTTTAGTAACAGACCAAGGACGATACGCATCATATACAACAATGCCGTAACCATAATTGTTAAGTTTATGATGAACCCGCACCAACGCCTCGGCGGCTGACCTTTGCAGAAAAGCCCGGGGTTCACCATAAAGGGAAATCCCCATAAAGTTATTATCTGTCGCATATCGGATATCCAGTTGTATAGTAGGTTCCAATGTCACGATTTCAACTAAATCTGGCTGCTGAAAGACACCTGTTTCTATAGGCGGAATTGCTGCCTTCGCCCTCTTTTTGAGTTCTTCTGTCGGTAGTTGTGGAACAATACGAAAAGCAAGCCCGCTTTCAGGGCCGTAAAAATGCCGTGAAAAACGCTTAGCTCCCACATAACAAACAATACCTCGCCCCGCCGCGTCGCGATCAAATTTAACAGTGGAGCTTTGACTCTCCTGCGGCCCATTACCGACTAGCCTATAATAATTGTCTGATACCTTTTCCATCGGAAAAGTTACATATGTCTTGATCACTTCGCCATCTCTCGGATTCGTATCATAGAGTAACTCCAATACCCCATCTCGCTCACGAATCAAAAATCGATCCCTACCATTTTGATATAGCCCTAGCAGTTCCCTGGTTTCATCGTTTACACTCGCTGGCATACAATAGGCGGTTAACACTTGTGCAGAACAAGCCATCATAATAACTAGACATCCAATCAACACTTTCCATATTTTCCTATTTCCAGTCATTTTATTTCCTCCCTTGTTTTATGCCAGAGATCGTTACCAAGTACGGCCTGTCCGCGGATTATAACTTTTCTTAACGTAAGTTCCTCATTCCCAACCCACATCAACTTAACTTATAATAGAGCATCTCAATGACGTACCATCGTTACACAATTTTCCATATTTGAATCTCTATATATTTATTTAGCGTAAAAGTATAAAAATCCTGCCAAATTGGGCAGGATTTTTTGCTGTTACCAGTGATACCATTCACCGTATCGAGCACAGCATTGCAGAAAAACATGCTTCGCCCTCATTGCCGTCAATCCCCCGTTTCCTCGGTGTCCAAAGTAGACTAATTATCATCAGAGTTTTTGCTATTCTCTTCAAAATCAGGTAATTGTTTTGCGGCTGGCTGAGGCATCATCATCGATTGGGTGGTCGCCGGAAAGCTAGACGAGTGAATTTTAACGGTTTTCTCCACGAATTCGATCACTATTCTTGATATCATGGCAACAATCATCATAAGAATAACAAAATATCCGAAATGCCAGTTGTAGTAAGCCTTAATGTCAAAAAACTGAAATGCTGGCGATATGACAAAGCCGAATAAAAGGGAAGCTAAGGCCGACCATGTAAGATATTGGGACCAGGTTGAGCCGTACTGGTGGGCGAGCATCAGCAAGATGGGAACAACTGTAAAATCTATAGGAAAAACGCCCGGAACAATTGGGAGCAATCGAATATTATGCTGCCATATTCCCATAGAAAAACCGAAAATATCTACCATCACCGCCTGTACAGCGACAAAGGAACCAAATAGAATTATTTCAAAAGCCCTTGATTTATCCAGTAGTTTTAGCCATATTACATATAAAACAGTCAAAAAGATAAGAGAACCCCACCATCGATTCGAGAAAAGTTCTTCAGTTATATAACGGTTCCATGTTATGTCCCAAATTTGAAGTTGAAGTTGATGAAATAGTTCATTTGGACTCATAATACCCCCCCTGAAACTGATCTACCTGAACGATATCAAAATGTGAAGCTTCAGTTAGTAGTATATGTATTCCGTTAACAAATAAATCCCCCATCTCCCTAAACAATAAAAACAAAACGCCACAACCCCATGTTTCACGAAGGGTTGTGGCGTAATTTTTACCAGTGTTAGGTTTCCTTATTCTTTTAAATATTATGACACATACGGTCGAAGCGCTTCTGCAATAAGATGTGTTTCGTAAGTTAACACCCCACTCACCAACAACAAGGCAAGATAGGCAATCCCGATCTTTAGTCGAAACCCTGGTTCAGTGTCATAATAGGAGTCATTACGCTGCTTCCAAAACTCCCATGCACGATGAATAGCCGCCAGCAAAACCAATACTAAAATCGGACTAAAACTAAACCAAATAAGAAGTCCAATCAGGGGAATTCCCAGAAACCAAATATAGGGAGATACAGCACTAGCAATCCGACCGCCATCAAGCGGTGAAGCCGGGATGAGATTAAATAACGTCAGAAGATACCCGGTAAAAGCCAGCGAGAAAAGCAGCGGTGACCAAAATACATAAGCAGCTATATGAACAACACCTGCTGCTAATAAGCCAAATAGCGGCCCACCATAGGCAATGATACTTTCAGTTGCAGCATCCTTTGGGGGTTCCTTAATACCAATTAACGCTCCTAGAAAAGGGATAAAGACCGGAGCCGTTACAGGGATGTTTTGCCGCTTGGCAGCATACATATGCCCATACTCATGGACTGCAATAAGCAAGACAAAACCGATCGCCCACCAAATACCATAAAACCATGCATACACGCCAATCATCGCAAACATAGATACTGTTGTAAGTCCAAACTTACTAAACTTAAACAAGAAAAATATCCCCTGAAGAAAACTCAGGATAGTTTTCCATTTCAGTATAGCTAGCAAAACAGTAACTGCCCCGCCTAACCCGAATCTTTTGTACCAGGGCTTACGCTGAGGTGGCGGGGGAGTATCCACCAACTCTTCCATCTCGTCTTCTCTATTCAAAGCATTACCTCAATTCTTTTTCTCTTAAATATTATGCACATACATTCTTCTAGCATTTTTTATTAAATCCTTCAAGAGAAATGGCTCAATCTGTCTCTATAAAGATTGAGGCCAAAATTCACCCTTCCCAATGATATGGTTCTTCATATCGGGTGTAACAGCAAAATTTACTTTATTCAATAGAAGCCAAAGAACCGTCCCCTCGCTTCTCAAAGTGGCATCTCGCTTTTCAATTAAGCCAACTGTTAATTCCACATATGGAAAAAGGCAGGTTTTGGGGTTAAATTGTCGAATAAAAGAGAAAGAAAAAGCCATGCATGACGCATGACAACTAATTGTGATTATATTTATTATTGACTATTTAGAAGAGTGTAGAAGGCTTCCCTGGCTTTCTCTCTATTTGTTCGGCTAATTGGTATGGTCGTTCCCGCAGTTAATATAAACTTGTCGTTTGCATATTTCTCGATGTATAAGAAATTGACCAGATAGCTTTTGTGTGACCGGATAAAAGTGTTTAACGGCTGAGTTTGTTCGAGTTCATCCAGCTTAGTATAAACCGTTATTTTCTCCGCTGTTTTCGCTAGGACAATATTAACTTTATTATTTTCACTTTCTAAGTAAAGGATATCTTTTGTCGGTATTTTTTGAGCAACACCGCGGTAAGTGATACAAATACTTGCTTTATCTACATTTTCAATCTGGGCTATTGCCCTTTCCATAACCTTGGCTAACTGATCTATCTTTATCGGTTTTACCAGATAACCCGTTGCGTTGACTTCGTATCCTTCATAAACGTAATCTGTTGAACTTGTCAGAAATATAATGTTGACTAACTTGTCCTGTTTACGGATTATCCGTGCACATGTCATTCCATTCATATCGTCCATAATGATATCCAAAAATATGATATCAAAAGATATTGTTTTACTCTCAATAACTGAGTTTAATTTATCAGGGTTATCGTAGGCAAAGATAGTAGCGTTGATACCCTGATTGCATAAATAGCTTTCCATTGTTTCGTATAGTTTTATTCTGTCAGCAGCATTATCGTCACAAATCGCTATAATTAGCATTGGTTGCCTCCTCGTAACCTGATGCACCTAAGGCGTGGGATATAATAAATAACAATTCGGCAACATTATAGGTATTCCTTTTTAGATGGCTTGATTTAGTGTTGTAGCAGTAGGAGGGTTATTTTGCAAGAAAGTATCGTACTTATAAGCAGAGGTATATTTTTTATAACAAATATTTTGCTGCTATATATATTCTTAACTCCACGGCGTCCTGTCTGGTTTCAATTGACTGCCTTATCTGTTACCTGGATCACTATTTACTTTTTGCGTGACATTTTGCAATCCATTATCCCTGATCCCTTTTTGCTTGGCTACCTACTGGGCTCATTGTATATGATCCCTTGCGCACTGATTTTTAAAGAAACAATTAATTCTAAGCTTTTTGTCTTTTTTATGATTTTTTCACTTTCCCAGTTTAATTTTCTTATCTTTTCATTTCTAGAGCAATTAGTATTTAACTATTATGTAGGCAGTTTGGTTTTGACAGGTCTAATGCTTGAGGCTGCATCACTGCCTTTAATAAAGAAATATGTATCGCCCCATGTTAGCAATATTATTGCGATTATCGATCAGCGAAATTTCAGTTTTACCTATTTTCCCCTTTTATCTTTTGTATTGCTGGCGTTTTATGGGGTGCAAAGAACATATTTGCTATCCAACTTCATTCCACTAGTAGTAAATACCGTATTGATTCTTTTTACCTATTACCTGATTTCCACAGCCATCTATCAGACAAATCGCAGCCAACAGATGGAAAAACAACTGGCCTTGCAGCGCGAACATTATCGCAGCCTAAACGATAGTATTAATGCTATGAAAACAATACGCCATGACTTACGTCATCATCTTGTGACATGCTTAGAGTTTTTAGTGAAAAAAAATTCGGCTGCTGCGGAAGTTTATCTGAGCCAGCTTTGCAATCACTATGACGATATTGCGTTCCCTAAAGTTTGTTCTAATCAATTTGCTGATGCTCTCATTAGCCATTACCTAAAGGTAGCACAAGAGCAAGGTATTACTGTAAATACAAACTTGTATTTGCCTAACAATGTAGGCATTGATGATCAAGACCTGTGCGTTATTCTTGGCAATTGCTTGGAAAACGCTATTGAAGCCTGCAGTAAACTACCCCAAGATCAGTTGCGTTATATTGACATTAAAACCACCATAGCGAAGAATCACCTAGTAATTAAAATCGCTAATTCTTTTTGTGGTTCCGTCATACGCCAAGGCGATCATTTTATATCCTCAAAAGATGGCGCTGATCATGGACTGGGGCTTGCCAGTGTGAAAGCACTCACTGCCAAATACCACGGTTATTGCTCTATTCATTGTGAACAACAAGTATTCAAAGTTGCTGTTTCTTTGAAACTTCCGGAAACAGTTGCTGAATCGCGCTCACTAAGTATTCCTTGAATTAAAGGTTACGAAAGTCCCCCCAATAAACAAAGCCTTGCCCCGGTATCAGATACCAGGGTAAGGCTTTGTATTCGTTCCGCCGGATGTAGCACCACTGCACTTCTTTACAGTAAATGAGAATCCATTGCACTGAATTCTTCGCAGTTGTGCGAGGCTGGGGAATGGCTAGAAATACTTGACTCCTTGCAGCCAGAAGCGGCCGGCGCGGTCGGTATCGGAAACAGCCTCACTGGAACTTAGTTTCCAGGCGTAGTCAAGCCGCAGGGCATAGTTGCCGGGACGGCTGAAAATAAAACCAAGACCGGCGCCGGACAACGTGCGGCTATTGGCTTCGCTTGTCCATGGGTTTTTATTGAGCGTAACATGCCCGCCATCCACGAAGGCCGTTAGCTGTACACTGGGCGAGGGCAGGTTCCAGCGCAGTTCGCCTGTCGCCACATAGCCCTCATCGCCGGAGGCCTCATTGACCGGATAGGCTCTGACACCGCTTGGTCCGCCGAGGGAGATTTTTTCGGAAGAGTCCAGGTTTTTGCTGGCCAGCTGCCCGACAAAAGAGAGATGGAGATTAAGGCGGTTGTTCACGCTTTGTACCCGGTAGAAATTAAGGTTGGTTTTACTATAGTGTCCGGCTGTATGCGCGCTGCTGTCATTGGTAACGGCATCAGCAGACCCCATACCCAGTCGCCCCAGCGAGAAGGTAAGGCCAAAGCTATTGTAGCCGCCGCCCCCCAGATTATCTCGGCTGTCACCGCTTACGCCTATTCTCCATATATTGGCAGACTTGCGGCTGTTAGTTCCAAAATATTCAATGCGATCTTCCAGTTCTTTATGATCAAAACCGATACAGCCTGTAAGATTAAAGTTACGCGAACGCTTAAAGGTAAAGCTTTCATAGATACTGGTGGTCTTAGCAATGCCGCTGGCGTCAAGGGCGGCAAAATCTGCGCCCAGCGTATAATGCGACTGGGAGTAGCCGATGCCTAGCTTAGCCCCCTGGCCGCCGGTGGGCAGTTGATAGGACAAGCTGTAGTCATCCATGTCTTTGCCTAAGATAGCGCCAACAGAAAGTGAGTCACCTCGCCCGCTGAAGTTGTGGAGGTTATAGTTGAAGCCAAACCGGTGTTTGCCGGTATAACGGCTGCCATGATTGTCGATATAGGCTTGGCCGGTGGCTTTGGCTGTGTCGGTAATAGCAACAATCAGGTTTGATGTACCAGGTGTGCTGCCTGCCGTCAGGGTAGCTTTACTGGTAATTCCGTCTGTATCAGAAAGAAGCAGCAGTACCCGTTCCAGGGTGTCCTTGTGGATATAATCGCCGCTTTTCAGAGGGCTTAGTATACGGTTGACCGCTGTCTGGCGCAGGGCAGAGTCATTTTGCACCTGAATTTGGTCATATTGTCCGATAAGCACCTTGATCGTTACCGTACCATTTTCAATTGTCTGAGCGGGGATGACAGCTCTGGCAACAAGATAACCTTGTTCACGGAAATACTGCGTAACTCTCCGGGCGTAGACTTCCAGTTCACCAAGCGATAACTCCTTGCCATAGGCGTCTTTGATAAGCGGCTGCAGGATATCTTCGCCGTACAGCTGTTGACCGGTAATGCTGATTCTTTCCACGTGAAATTTGGTCTGTTCCGGTTGCACCGGCACTACTTGTTCTTCCTGTTTTACCTCGATTTGCGGTTTGACTTGTTCCTGCGGCGGCAGCGTATGCTCCTTGATTCCGCCTAATGTTGTGCTGTTGTCGTTTTGCTCTGTAAGGGCAGCATTGACAGGCGTTGTCAATAAGAGGCAAACAGCAGTGACGAGGGGGCACAGTTTTTTAGTAGTATATGAGACACGTTTAAGCATGGTATTCTCCTTTGCTTACGAATTATGGGGCTGATTTGCGATTATTTTGCTAAATACACTGCCTTTAAAACTTGTGTATCGATACCCAGCTTATCCTGAGCAGCGACAAGCGAAGCGGCTGTTACCAACATCTGATTTTGCCTCATCATATCAGTTGCTGCTTCATTAGGAGCCTGTACATACAAACTGCCGCCGACATACGCAATGGTAAAGTTCACTGTACTTCCCTGACTGTCAGTAAGCTGGAAAGAGGAAGTATCTGCTAGCGTGGGTACAAGCTCCCCTGGCGCTGACATGTTAGGTGATAAAGGTGCGACATTCGCGCCACCCTCACGCAAAGTAAGCGAACCTTGGCTGTTGTCCAGCCGGTAGATGGTGGCCGGCGTCAAACTGCCGCCTGCGCTTTGGTAGACCGGAATGTCTTTTTGCACCGCATCAAGCTGCAAGTGTACCAGACTGTCAGGGGCAATGGTTATTGACTGGCCGCTGTTGGTGATGGTGCGGGCCGGGCCGGTACCGTCAGACCGGTACTGTATGTTGCTTGGCTGGCTACCTGCCGCCTGCGGCGTATTAGCTGCAGAAGCGCTATTTGCGGCAGTTACCCGGGGACTATCAGTACCGCGCGACGGCGCAGTGGCTGGCGCTTGACGGGCGCTTTCTACTGCGGCGACATATTGGGGCTGTGTAACACTCTGAGGTGTAGGTTTGGGGGCTGGTTTGGGGGCCGGCTTGATTTTCAGCGTACCGTCCTTAAAGGTAATGGTATAGTTTGTTGATGTCAGTCCTGTGGGGGTGAGGATATAGGTGCCGACCTCAGTGGCTCCCTGGGCGGTGCCGCCATAGGCCAGGCTGCCGTTTAACACATCACTACTTTCACTGTTCACGAAACCATCAAAAGTAACGCCATTGCCACCTGCATAAGCGAGCTTATCCTGAATTTTCTCAGCATTCTTGGCGGTGACAGTCAGGGCGGATTTGTTGATAACGCCTGACGTATTCTCTACCAAAGTCACCGTATAGTTGTTGCCGTTATTATTGTCATTTAGGGTATAGCCGCTGCTTACTTGCAGCGTTTTGCCGCTGCCGGCATTTTTATCGGTATAGACTTCAGCAAGACCGGTTATGCTATCGCCGGTTTGGAGGCCGCTATAGGTCGGCGTGGCTGCGGCTGTTGTTGTGCCGTCATAGGTTTTTGTGTTTGCCGCGGCGGTGATGGTCAGGGCGGCTTTGTCGATAGCGCCGATGTTACTGCTAAGGCTGGTCGACGCCAGTTGGTAGTTGCCCGCGCTGGCTCCGCTCAGGCTCAGGCCGCTTACAGTTACTTCTTTGTTCTCGCCGACGTTCTTATTGTCGTAGCTGCCGCTGTTTGCGATAGTCAAAGACACTGTATCGCTGCCGATAATGCCACTGAGGGCGCTGTAGTTGGCGTTGGTCAGCGTCGCCGTAGCGGTGCCGTCATAGACTTTCTCCACGCTGCCGGTCAAGGCCGTAGTCAGCGTCTTGGGTGTAATCTCACCAATGTTGGCTGTTGCAGTGGAAGAAGTCAAGTTGTAGTTACCGGCATCGGTGCCTCCTAGGTTTAACCCGCTAGCCGTGACTGTCTTGCCCGTCCCGGCGTTCTTGTCGTTATAAGTGGCCATCCCAGATACGTTGACGGTATCCCCGCTAACCAGACCTGACAGGCTGTAGTTGCTGTCTGCCAGAGTCGCGCTGTTGTTGCCGTCATAGGTCTTGGTGACGGTACCGGTCAAGGCCGTAGTTAGCGTCTTGGATGTAATCTCGCCAATGTTGGCTGTTGCAGTGGAAGAAGTCAGGTTGTAGTTACCGGCATCGGTGCCTCCTAGGTTTAACCCGCTAGCCGTGACTGTCTTGCCCGTCCCGGCGTTCTTGTCGTTATAAGT
>JAEZVB010000024.1 GCA_023443285.1 Bacillota bacterium | reverse complement strand
ACACCTGCTTTGTTTGATATTTCTTATCTCTATTTTACCATTTTTCTTCCTGACAGGCATGAAAAATCCGCTAAAACTCAACATTTTAGCGGATTTTTTTTGGACTAGTTTTCACACAGCCCCTTTTTGCAGTATATCCTAACATCTATGCTATTTTCCCATAAAACTAATTATCTGGTCTTTTTAGCGTTTTTTCTTTTGCAACTATTCTCTTTTCAAACACTGCAATTTTATGATCTATGCGTTCTAGAGATTTTTTCATGTCTTCTATTCTTTTTACGACCTCCGTGCGGTGTTCGATAAGCAGCGCTTTTCTTGCCTCCATGGTTTCGTCATCACCCTGAAAGAATAAATTAACATATTCAAGTAATATTTCAATCGGAATACCTGCATTTCGCAAACATTTGATAAATTCAACCCACGCGCAGTCCTCTTCCGTATAATCTCTGATTCCGCTTTTATTGCGGTTCACACGTGGAAGCAGCCCTATTCGTTCATAATAGCGGAGTGTGTTCTGAGGGATATCATATCTTTCACTTACTTCTGTAATCGTCATGATTTTTAACCTCCTTTTGCCTTTCTATAAGTGTTGTCAGAACAAAATTGATTAATTCAACTTTGATACAGCCCCTTACTACTTAGCTTAGCACTTAGCGTTAGCTTCAAGTCAAGTATTTTTTGGGGGTTATACGAGGAATATGAAATGAAATGTAAATAAAATAAGCCGTTCAAGATGATTGCACACCTCAATCGGCACTTCTATCTTCTCATTTCAAACTCAATATCTGCTAATCTTACAATGAATCAGTACCTTATATAATTGCCTTATCCATATTTCTTACTAATGCCTAAATTAACCTTCACTATGCGCGCTGCTTTTACATCAAAAATAATCCGGACCGCCAGTCAACCCGGATTATTTCTGATGAGATATAAGAAATTTCTGCTTAATTTACGCCAGAAGCTTTCTTGGACATTTCTACTGCATCATAGGCATTTTTGCAATAACCATCAGCACTACACCATTTTGCAACATTCTCATCAACAGGGCCGCCGCCTACCAGAACAGTTGCTTTGGTACCGGTAGCTTTTACTGCTGCTACTGTTTCTTTCATTACATCAAACGCAGTTGTTAAAAGACAGAACATGCCAACTACGTCCGGATTGTGAGTTTTTACTGCTTCAATAAAAGTTTCGATAGGAGCATCAACGCCGATATCCACTACTTTGAAACCGTTGCAGTTGAGGATAGTAGAAACAATGTTTTTGCCGATATCATGAATATCATCTTTTACGGTTCCCAGAATAACAGTGCCGATGGCTTTCTTATCCCCACCAGTAGCAAGAGCTGAGCCCAGAAGAGCCGCTGCATTAGAGAATACTTCTGCTGACATAATGAGCTCGGACAGGTAGTAGTCACCAGCTTCATAGAGCTTGCCTACACCTTCCATACCTTCCTGCAACTGGGCAAGAATATCTACTGCTGCTACACCATCGGCAAGCTGCCCGTTAACTGCTTCAATTACTAAATCTTCCTCTAACTCAGTTACTGCTTTTACCAAATCAATCTTTGCCATTACTAATTCCCCCACATTTAAATTTTTTAAGCTGCCTTACCAAGGTAAGGCCAGTTATTCATAAAGTCCTTTTCTATGTGCCTTAAGATAATTTTTACAATATCTGTCATTGCCCAACAAGGCCTGCCCGGCATATACTACACCCATCATGGCTTTATCTGTTGGGTTTAATACATAACCATCCATTCCCACGGTCATGGTTTGAACCACAAACAAGCGGTTAAGAACTGCTCTGTTAGGGAAACCATAAGAGATATTGCTCAACCCACAGGTGAGATGAACTGCAGGATATTTCTTCTTAATCGCATAAATGGCGTCCAGTACTGATTTACCATACTTATCATTGGTACTTAACGGTTTAATCAAGGGATCGATATAAATATCATCCTGGGCAATGCCTTCTTTCTCCATGTCATCAATCAGCTTGCTGGCAATACGCAAGCGATCTTCGGCAGTTTCCGGCATACCGGCATCTTCAATACACAGAGCAACAATTTTAGCATCAAACTCTTTTACAAGAGGAAGAACTGCCTGGTAGCGTTTCTCTTCGGCTGTTGTAGAATTGATCATCCGCTTACCGTTTGTGGTTTTTGCCAAAGCCAGGCCGGCCTTAAGTGCATTTTCATCCGGGCTGTCGATACACAGCGGCAAATCGGTAACCTCTTGAATCGTGTTTACCAGCCACTCCATGCATTCAATTTCCTGCCCAACCATAGTACCACAGTTTACATCAAGATAATTTGCACCAGCTGCTTCCTGCTGCTTGGCCACCTCTTGAATATATGCCGCATTTCTTGTTTCAACCGCTTCACGAATCGCTTTGCGGCTGGTATTAATAAGTTCTCCAATAATTAGCATCCTTTTCTCCTCACTAACGAATCTTAGATTTTCAGTTAAACTAATTAAATTGGTGAACGACCCCAAAATCTGAGGTCGTTGTACTAACTTGTTTTATTTGGTCTTTTTGGGTACTATTTACCAGTAGCTGCTGAAATCATCGCCTTGATATTCTCGACCTTCGCATTAAGGGGAACACAGCAACCAACTGCAAGAATAAAGCCTTTTGGACCAAGATTATTAACTAACTTGAGACTATAATCATATACTTCTTCGGGAGTTCCTAAGGTAAGCATAGCAGCTGGCAAATCCCCCATAAGACACATATGGTCGCCTAAAACTTCTTTAGCTTTGAACAAATCAGTGTTGCTGTCAGTAGCCAAAATACATTTTCCTTTAGGGAGTGCCGTTAGATATTCTAAAGAACGATCCCAATTGTTGTCCCAGTGTAACAGCGGATAGGAACCGGCATCTACAATTGTTTCAACGATTTCTTTAATATTCGGGAAGCAAAACCGTTCCCACATTTTTTTTGACATATATTCCGGCGCTGATCGGGTTGCGCCAACAAAATAGGCGAAAGGCTTTGTCTGATCAATAGTAGTCTTAATTAGATCTTTCATTTCTTCGGTCATTATTTTGATTACTGCTTCTACCTTATCGGGAAATCGAAACATATCCTTGATTAGGTTTGCCATCCCACGTGCGTTTGAAAGCCTGTCAAAGGGAGGTGCGGTAGTTGCCGGACTCACAGGAACAATTCCGGCATTCTTGTAATTATCTTTTATCTTTGGCCAAGCACTTGATCGGTAACTAAGGAAATCATCCCACGATTGTTTGAGTTGACTTTGGAATATCTGTTGTGACCACGCAGTAAAACCTTTATTGATAATTACATCATAGTCTTCGATCTGCATGGGTGTAATTTCTTCGATTTGCCACTGTTCGTTAACATTTAATTCCCTGCCAGGCAACTTTAATTTTGACATAGATGCCACACCCAAACCCCTGATAATCGGAGTTAAGTACTCTACGCCGTCTACTTCCCCAAGCTGGGCTATTGATGCAATATTAGTGCGGCTGGCAGCTTCTAGATCATTGATATAATCAGCAAGTGTAACCCCCATATGACGTGCAAAAAAAGAATCTGCACACATTATTACCGGCACCCGGTCTGGTGTACCTAGTTCAATTGCATTTACAATCCGGTTAAAATGTTTTAAATATAACTCATTACTGTTTTCCATAAAAAAACCTCCAATTATTGATTAATTATATACATTCTTTGATCAAAACTTATCGCATGACAAAAGTTTATTGGTCCTAAAATTTATTAAAACTGTTATAGAAATCGAAATAAGAATCGCCAATTCTAAGCAGAAATTTTACTATCATTTCCACCAGAACGAACTAAGGGTGCCTCTGGCATTTTTGCAAAAATAACTGCTATGATTCCAATTAGTACGATCGTCATAATAAGATAAAACGCCGGGTCATAGCTTTTAAACATATCAAAAATTTTCCCGCCGACCAGACCCGAACAGCAACCAACCAAAACCGATCCAGAAAAAAGAGTGCCATTGATTTTAGGATAATTTTTAGGACCAAAAAAATTGGCAACAACTGTGTTCTGGCAAACAAAGGTCCAGCCGAAGGCAGCCCCATAGCATATAGCTGCAATGTAACCAAGAATTAGGCTGTTGGGGGTTACTTGCATGGCTAATATCGATCCGATAATATAACCGCAAAGGCCTGTAGCGAATGCAAAGCGCGCTGCGATCTTATCCATGAGCCAACCGCCAACGATTCGTCCAGCAATGCCCCCCATGGTGAACATACCCATGGCCCAAGCAGCATCTGCGGGACTAATACCAAGCCCTCTTAAGTGTGGAACCCAGTGGGCGGTAAAGAAATAGAACGGATATCCTTCAGCAATTGCGGCAACAAAAATCAACCAAAAAGCCAAGGTTCGATAAGCTTCAGACGGAGCCCATGAATATTTTGTAGCTAATGTGTCACCAACCGAAGCTGAAACGTTCGAATCAATAACCTCTCCGTCAGGAACCTGTCCAAGATCTTCAGGCCGTTCTTTGATAAAAATAAAGGTAATCGCAGCACTAACAATAACGAGTCCCAAAATTATAATCCACCCTTGACGCCAATCACCTCCGTTGGAAGCCATAATCTTATTCATTAACGGCGAAGCAATAAACCCTGCAAAACCGGATGCGGTCATCGCAATTCCCATAGCCCGTCCCCGCATTCTGACGAACCAGCGAGATAAAACGGTAGTAAGAGGAACGATAGTGCTGAAGCCCATTCCCATCCCTAAAATAGCGCCAAACCCGACCACATACTGCCATGGCACTGACACTACAAACGCCATCCAAATCGTTCCAATAACCAATAGAACACTGCCAAATAACATTGTCCACTTGACGCCATATTTAACTACTGAAGTGCCTACAAGCACAGCTGGAACACCAGTAAAAAAATTTACCAATGTAAATGCCAATCCATAGGTAGATCGATCCATGGCAATTTCTTTCATCATATAAGTATGAATGACAACGCCACCGTAAAGTACAAATCCCATGTTCAATAAATAGGTCATCCATAAGGCACCCACCATGTTCCAACCGTAAAACTTGCGTTCATTTCCCATTTAATGACCTCCTCGTCAATTAGTTCTCACCAGTTGCCGATTTCGTAACTATTACGTTTTCCACCGTGATGTCGAAGCTAATATCCCTCCTTCCGCTTGCCCTACATGAACAGCTAAATTGCAATAATTTTCCCATAATTTAATTTTATTGTAGCTCCTTATACCTTTAATGAAAAACAGTCTTTGGTTTATGCGATACAAGTAATACTTGTAACAGGTTGATTGCTTTCTGAAAAATCTGAACGTATAATATTATCATAAAGATCTGTTTGAGGAGGTACCTATGGACATACGGCAACTTCGATATTTTATCGCTGCCGCGGAACATCTTAATTTTTCTGCAGCGGCGAGACACGTCTATATAAGTCCACAGGCGCTCAGTCAACAGATTTCCGAATTAGAAAGTGATTTAGGGGTAATTTTGTTTAACCGCAATAGACATTCTCCATCACTTACTGTGGCAGGAGAAACCTTATTCCGTGAGGCCAAAGTCATCCTTACCAAGACTGAAGAAGCAATTCAGCTAACCCGCCAGGCAGCTTCCGGGATATCAGGAACACTAAAAATTGGTTACTTAGGTTTTGCTGAAAAGCATTTTCTCCCCAAGTTAATAGCAAAATTTCGACAAAAATACCCCTCTATTGAGTTATCTTGTCAACAGCTTAGCAACGGAGCTATTGATGAAGCACTAGGACGTGCCAATATTGATATTGGGTTTATCCAATTGTGGGAAACAGCAAAGCTCCCTGGCATTTGCTGTCATAAAATATATGATGACAGCCTTTGTCTTGTCGTTCCAGTTGACCATCCCTGGGCTTGTATGAGCGATATCACTTATACAGAATTATCCAAAGAAGCCTTTATGTTTCACCCTAAAGATGCCCCAAGGGCATATAACAACTTAATTCGAGTTTGTTCAAACCGTGGATTCCAACCCCATGTTGATCCAGTTTCCGATATTCTGACCGTATTAATGATGGTAGAAGCCGGTTATGGTATCTCCCTACTTCCTTTCCATATCCCGTTAGGCTATGCCAGTCCCCTGTTGAAACTCGTTAAGGTTGAAGGCGAAGACGCATCCGTTAATGTATCAATTGCTTGGAATAGCAGCAATACAAATCCCAGCATTCCGCTTTTTTTAAATGAAATGGAAAGATTTATCGATTCGAGTTTATCTTTAAATCCTAAGTATGCCAAAGGCTCCTCCTAGAGCGACGGTCTCTTCCATCGAGTAACCTCTCATGATATATTTGTTTCAGTATTCGATATGTATTTTGCTTACAGTAATACTCAGTAATTACGAGTGTTTTTATAAGTTCTGACGTAAAAACATTAATGCAATAATTATTTAAATCCAAAAAAAGGACGGTCAAGATGATTAACTTCATCTCAACCGTCACTTCTGTCTATCTTCATTCAGTTTCACACTCAATATCTGTACCATCAAGTAAACTTACAATCAGTCGACCACCATCATAAACCGTTATCTTCTCGACTACCGCAAAATACAAATCTATATTAAACTCCGTTATTGGCTTAGCATTACTCATTATTACAACAAACCGTTTTGCCTTATATCTTACCAAAACATTAGCGCTACCCAAACATTCCCGCCATTTGCTTATAAAATAATCCTTATTCTCAACCATTACATTAAATACATTTACAAAAGCCTGATACAAACCCCCATCATCAATATGCCTACTTTCACAGCCTTTATTACCTTTCGCCGGGTACTTCCCATTGCATCGCCAGATAAGTCTTCTAAGCCTTTCGTCTGTGGAATTCCATACCTTCCTGCCATAAATCTTTCCGCAGGTACCGCAGATAACCCGACCGGCAAAAGGATTAGTGGTTGTCGCATGCTCAAGCTTCTGAATGCCATGCTCCAGCGCATAGGCTCTTCTTCGCTCCATCTCAAGCTGTACCACTTCCCAGGTTTCCTTATCAATTATGGCAGGATGGCTATCTTCCACATAGTATTGTGGTACTTGTCCACAGTTGTCAGCTCGCTTTTTACTTAAAAAATCAATGGTATAAGTTTTTTGCAGCAAAGCATCCCCCTTATATTTCTCATTACAAAGCATTTTTCTAATGCTACCTTCATACCACTTTACCTTACCATTCCAGTTGGGAACACCATCGATTTCAAGGTCCTTAGCAATCCGATTAGGACCTTTACCGTTGAGGAATTCTTGATAAATTCTTCTCACTATTTTAGCCTGTTTTTCATTAATAATGAGATTACCGCTTTCATCCTTATCATATCCTAAAAACTTGGTATGGTTTATTTGAAGTTTTCCTTGTTCAAACCTTCTTCGAATACCCCAGGTGGAATTTTCAGATATTGACCGGCTTTCGTCTTGCGCAAGCGAGCTTAAAATGCTTAAAAGCACTTCTCCTTTGCTATCCAGCGTTCGAATATTTTCTTTTTCAAAATACACTTCAACGCCTAAATCTTTTAACATCCTAACAAAGGTTAATGTATCTAGCGTATTACGTGCAAAACGCGATATGGACTTAGTAATAATCATATCAATTTTTCCGGCTTTGCAGTCCTCAATCATCTTATTAAACTGCTCACGTTTTTTGGTATTCGTCCCGCTAATGCCTTGATCTGCATAAATTCCTACACACTCATAATCCGAGTGACCATTTATATAGGTAGTGTAATAATTAACCTGGGCTTCGTAGCTTGATAACTGTTCTGCCAGATCGGTCGATACCCGGCAATATGCTGCCACTCTTTTCTTTACTGTCATCACACTTTCCGCTAGACTTGTTCTGTTCGCTCTTGCCGGTATAACGGTAATGCTTCTTGCCATTTTTAAAGACCTCCTCAACCACTATTTTTTGCTTTATTATTACCTTGCTTACAATATCATCGGCAATGACGGTACCCGAGCAAGCGTTTTTTCCTTCTTCGATATATGTCTTGCATTGCCACATAATTTTCTTGCAGTCATATTTGCTATTCCAGACTCGCCTTCTTAGCGTTGCACCGCACTTACTACAAAACAGCATCCCTGTTAGCGGATAGCGGTTCTGATACTTAGCCTTCTCATTTGCCGTATTACCTTTGGCTTCAGCCCTTAGTACCACCAGTTTTTGTGCTTCCTCCCATATCGCCTTGCTCACAATTGGCAAGTGGTTTTCTTCAATATAATAGCTATCAACCTCGCCGTGATTAATACATTTTTTCTTGGTAAGATGATCTTTGGTATACGTTTTTTGTAGCTTGATGTCACCTTTGTACTTTTCATTTTTAAGTATGTTTTGAACTGTGCTGGGATGCCACCGGCCACCGGCAACTGTCAGTATTCCTTCGGCATTAAGTTCCTTAGCCATAACATAGGTACCTTTACCACTTACATAGTCGTTAAATATTCGCTCGACAATCTCAGCTTGCATGGGATTAATCACCAAATCCCCATATTCATCTTTATCGTAGCCTAAGAACCTAGTTGTATTAATGGCCAATTCACCGTTTTCAAACTTTCGCCTATATCGCCATTTCAAGTTTTCGCTAGCATTATAGCTTTCTTCTTGTGCAAATGAGGAAAGGACGGTAAGCATTAGCTCACCGCCCCCATCAAAACTGGAAATATTCTCTTTCTCGAATCTGACTTCAACACCTAAACTTTTTAGTTCCCGTACTGCTTCCAATACAATCATAGTATTTCGCGCAAAGCGTGAAATGGATTTAGTTAAGATTAAATCAATTTTCTTTTCTTTAGCCAAAGCCAACATCCTCTGAAACTCTGGCCGTTCATCCTTGGTGCCAGTTATTCCCTGGTCGGCAAAAATACCAACATATTCATGCTTGGGATTGTCTTCTATTAGGTTTTGGTAATAAGTGGCTTGATTTTCCAGCGATTCGCCTTGGGCTTCACTGTCTGTGGAAACCCTGGCGTATGCACAGACTCGTTTGCGTTTTAACTCGACTGCCTTTACTGGCTCAATGATTCTAACCCTCATAAAAGCTGCTCCTTTCTATCAAATCCCAGTACTATCTATCACTCTGCAGCCCCATAAAGTCAAGGTAATAGAGCTATTAAAATCGCCACACATGCCTGACCTCCCAGCCGGAAGTCTTAACTTTTCTCTTAGCCAAACCCTCCGGCACCAAATGGACCTCGACTGCAACCGCTTTATGCGCTGCATAGTTACGCTGAACTCCAAACGGAATATACATATTGCCCTCATGATTGCCTACCCCTGCCGAAATCTCCCAGGACTTATCCAAGTTAATCTTTAAAACATCCACCTTATAGGTCATATCATCCTTAACAACCATAGTACGATCTGTTTTCTCCAAGGCAGAAGGCGGTAAACTTGTATCCTCCATATTAATCCGCACTGCAACCTGTTCTGCTGCTACCTCAAGAGTTGGTGCTTGCACTGTAAAACTAGCAGCAGGCGGCCTACGCTTTTCTTTTTCGTAAGCCGCCTGCAATTCACTGGCATTTTGCTGTGATATATGAAGCTCTTTCGCTAGCGAATCAATGCTCTGCAATTGTTCCAACTGCAAAACTACTGCCTGCTGATAACCTTCTTCCGCTTGTTTAGTACGTATCCAAAACAATGCAAGTAAAACGCTATATATAATTAAGGAAACTAATAAAAATGCCAACCATTTCCTTTGACTCATAAGCCATTGAACCATTATCTTCTTGCTCCCATTTCAGCAACATAGTCTGTAATACCTCGAGCAATTGCTCTTGCATACCTGTCTTGCCAATATGAATCGGCTAACAATGTAGCTTCCTCATCATTCGAGATAAACGCCATCTCAATAAGGCAAGCAGGAGCATACGTATGAATCAAAACATAAAAGCGGGCTTCTTTATCAGGATCACCGTCGGAATAATCGGTTCTTCCTACTCTGTCAGGAAACTCTGTTGATATTTGCTTATATAGGCAAGTCGCCAATTGGTCGCCTTTAGTATCGCCCGGCGAAGTCCAAACCTCATACCCTTTTGCTCTAGCATTTTCCGCACTGTTACAGTGTAGCGACACAAATACATCCGCACCCCAGTCATTAGACAACGCAGTTCGATAACTCAAATTATCTGATTCGCCCTGTTCCCATTCATTTCGCGTAAGTTTAACCTCATAGCCGACCGTAGTTAGGTAGCTCGTAACAAGACGTGAAACACTAAGTGCAGCATCAGCCTCCTGCAGACCTGATTTTGGGTTTACTGCACCTGGATCAATATTCCGCCCCGCATGCCCAGGGTCAATGACTATTTTCATATCTCTTCCCTTCCTTTCTGCAAATCCTCTTTTAACGAACGCTTCTCTTCCCGTAATTGCATCAGCTTATCCCGCATAAAAGCGGGAATGAGGTTTCCGTAGCCCATACGATCTAAATTCTCAATAATACTCAATCCCTCATTACCGAGGTAAGCAAAGATCACCATTGATCTGCAAGTCCCTGTGCCAAATAAGGCAACATCCACCCAGTTAGCAATAATGACAATGAGCAGCATGGCCAGCTTACGTTTGATGCCCTCGAAACCTTTTCTGCTTTGGAGGGTTGCGGTATTCCAAGCTGCAATTAGTCCGGTCGCATAATCGAGTAAAATTAATATTAAAAGAGCGGTAACCAGTTTGTCGACACCACCAATAAGAAAAGAAAACACTGCGCCCAAGGCTGAACATACAGCCATGATCCGCAGTTCCGTCTGTGTATATTCGATCATTTTATCCCTCCAATTAAACTAACCCATAAGAACTGAGCGCCGCTTTAAGTGCCCGAACATCATCCGCCAACCTTTCGCATTTGTCCCGAAGTGCTTGTACCTCTGTGATATAGTTTAGGTCACAAATAATACAGTTATATTCAGGCATCCAAAGCCACTTATTTTCACCTACAGGCCGAAAGAATACTTGAAATGGAATTCCCGGCTCGCCCACTTCCCGGTTAATGGTTTGGGTTGTGTTATCTATGGCGTACGAAATTTGTTCTTCAGATGGGGTATTGAAATTGTAGGAAGTAGTGTTTTTGTAAAAGACATTAAAATAGTCCATTGTCCAGATGAGGCTATGCGTAATCGCGTGTCCAAGAAATTCAAGGATCAGATTTTCGTCGCAAATGATATCTCCTTGGAACACCTTATACCATTTGAAGGCTCCGTGTACATCCCGAAAATATAGACGAAAAGAGTCCTGGGGAATTTCGATCATAAATTAACCTCTCTTCTGTTATGTTGTTGGTTCATCTTATTATTATGAACATAATCGCGCTAGATTTTACATAAAATTAACAGAAAATTTCTTATGTTGTATCGATGGGTATCTCTTCTAAGTCTGTTTGTTTGCATTGCCTGAGATAACCCGCCATCTCTGTGTCCCTTCAGCCTAAGCCAAATTGTTGCTGAACTAATATACATCACTTTAATACCTGCCACCGAGTATGTACTTATCAATTTTCAAAGGTAATATTACTTAATACTACGCATTAAAATTAGAAAGTAATTAAATGTCATTTCTTGCAGGATTTTGCCGCATTATCTAGAATTTATTTAATCGTAAATATTAATATGTTTCCGGCATTAGAGGTAACAAATGACGTACACAGGAAGAGTAATAGCATTTGGGTTTATGTTTAGCTCTCGAGTGGCTCTCCAGTTCCTATGCGGTCATAAGCGATAGCCGCCGCACCGTAATATGCAATGCTAATTGACATCGTAGGCGTACTTGCTGTCGCAACTGCTGAATAAATCGCCCGTGCCGCCGCCTGTGCGGCAGGATTGCTGTTTGCTTCCTGCGCCGCTGTAAAGCACGGCTTGAAGAGCGGTTTCGCAGCAGTCAGCTTCATTTTATCGTCTAACCAATCACGTGCCGCCGCTATCGAAACACGCGGTCGGTCGTCGTACGGGAAGTGTTTCTCATAGATTGGCAGAAAGTTCTGTCCAGCATAATCTGTCGTCCATTTGACGAGTGTCTTCAGACTTTGCGTTTCAATTAGGCGCATCAGCTTTTCTACGCCCTCGCCGCTTCCTGCAAGCATTTTACAGCATTTGCTCATTTCGCATTCTCCTTCCGGCACCACAGCGCAATTTCTGTTATCAGTTCAAGCGGCAGTGGCTTGTCGTTTGGCAGTTGAATGCTTCCTTTGCTTGTCTTATAATCCGCTAACTTATCGGCAAAAACAGTCATCGCCTCGCTACCGGGGTACAAGCCGATGTGTTTCTTGAACGCCGCGAAATGAATAAGGTTTTGGCCTTTCCAGAACGTCGGCATCCGCCATGAAATTTTCTCCGTTGCGTCTGGAAGCACGGCTTTTATCGTCGCATACACCTCGAGCAAACGGGGCTGAATACCCTCTGCTTGAGAGGCGATGTACGCATCTATCGTCTTCGGCGGTTCGCCGCAGTAATGGTGTTGCTCTGCATTTTTGAACTCAAGGCCACATTTAGGGCATTTCCACATAGTTCAAGCATTCTCCATTTCACGGAATATCAATTTCGAAGCAATCTTCATCACTTTCAGTCTTCTCTCAATCAGTGTTTGCTGCGATTTCCCGAGCGTCGGCTTTTCCTGCACTTTCTCAATTTTTTTGATTATCGAGGATATGGCTTGGAGTGCTTCCCCTAATTCATCCCTTGTGTAATTTCCCATTGGACCAACCTCCATTTGTTCTCTCACGCAGATTAACAGTGACGAATTAGATGAATTGCAGTTAATTTACAGCTATTTAAACGGC
The DNA here is from genome assembly GCA_023443285.1 of Bacillota bacterium. GTDB lineage: Bacteria > Bacillota > Negativicutes > Sporomusales > Sporomusaceae > Sporomusa. The sequence goes on along the minus strand of JAEZVB010000024.1, from coordinate 5,855 downwards.
TGTAACTGCAAAATATATGTTGATTCCTTAGAATTGGATAAAATAAAGTCCCTTTTCATCTAAGCAAAGACATTAATAAATTTCTTCTGGATATCGTAGAACCATAATCATAATAATTCTATTTTTGAGAGTCAAGAATAAACAACGATGCGTCATAGCCCATGAATATTTTGCTTCCAGTAAAAAAAGTTTTAGATTGAATGTCCCTGTATCCTATTTTTTTCATCACATCACTTAACTCTCTTTGGTCAAAGCCATTGTGAACTATATCTGAAACTATATTTTCATTTTTATTAAAATCTACGATCAGTAAATGTCCGTTTTTCTTTAGAATCTTGTATAATCTTGATAAAACTAACTCAATATCATTAATATGGAGTAATACCAGTGTCATTAAAATATAGTCAGCTTGTAAATTCGAAAGACTGTCTTTCTCAAGGTCAAAACACAATGTAGATGTATTCTTCATATTAGATTTGGAGATCTTTTGCTTTATTTGATCGATCATGTTTTGTGATGTATCCAGAAAAAGCATAGAATTAAACTCTTCTAGCAAGTTCATTCCGACAAGACCTGTACCACACCCAAAATCAATTGCATCCTTACTTTTAACATCAACTAAATATTTACGAATTGCATTTGACGATACCTTGGCGATTTGGATTCTTTCGGAAGTATCATATGTATTTGCTATCATTTCAAATTTATCTGTATTCCCCATGATTATTTCTCCAATCTTCCTTATTAAAAGAATCTAATGTCACCTATTACATCCTTAAAAGTCGCTTTACAACTGAAATTCTACGATCAATCCTTTCCTTGTTTAACAAGGCTTACTCCCTTTCCAGCAGTGCCACGAACTCGGCCGTGTATAACATTGAAGATAGTTTCGTCCACAACAATAGACGTCTGCAAACAGCCAGTTATCCGAACCTGTAGATGGTAAATGTTGCCTCTTAACTCCTTTTCCCCATGGCTTGTATTTGGATAGCACTATGACTAGTATGAGTCCCGATAATCAGCACCGATATCATGGAGTATTACCGCAAGCAATCTGACGCTTTACGACACTTTCTTAGCGTTTCCCGGCACTTTAAAATCATTCGCAGAATAAACTTCTAAAACCACTGTCACGGCCAGAACAATTTAGAGTAGATATATATCTCGAAACATCCTACAAAACTGTGCATGAAATGTCGGATAGTCGGCCTTAGTTTCTGCTATTCTATCGGTAGAAGGAGGTCATTTTCGTGGAGCTATTGGAAAGAATGAATGAAGCATTACGCTATATTGAAGAAAACCTAACCGATGAAATTAACATTAAAGAAGTATCAAGACTTTCTTTCTGCTCAGAATATCATTTTAAAAGAATGTTTTCGTTCCTGGCTGGAATTTCGCTTACTGAATATATCCGACGTCGCCGCCTTACTCTTGCTGCACTTGAGCTAACAAACAGTGATATTAAGGTCATAGATCTTGCCGTTAAATATGGGTACAGCTCTCCAGACTCGTTTACCAGAGCTTTTCAAAGCATGCATGGCATAACACCAACCGAGGCAAGAAAGGACGGTCAATCACTCAAGGCCTATCCTCGCATGACCTTTCAACTATCAATAAAAGGGGGAAATGAAATGAACTATCGCATTCTAGAAAAAGGTGCGTTCTCTATAGTTGGCATCAAAAAAAGAGTGCCAATTGTTTTCAGTGGAGTTAATCCAGAGATTGCTGCTATGTGGCAATCCTTAAATACAGAAATGATTCGCCAGCTAAAAAGTCTTTCCAATATGGAACCTCTAGGCCTAATCAGCGCATCGGCTAACTTTTCCGAGGGCCGTATGGAGGAAACCGGTGAGCTGGATCATTATATTGGAGTTGCAACAACACATGATTGTCCGGACAAATTCACGAAACTGGCGGTTCCTGCTTTATCCTGGGGCGTATTTGAGGCTGTCGGACCATTCCCAAGCGCGCTCCAAGACGTATGGGGACGGATTTATTCTGAATGGCTGCCCTCCTCCAACTATGAACTGGTAGAAGGACCAGAAATTTTATGGAATGAGCATAAAGATGTAACCTCACCGAATTTCAAAAGCGAAATTTGGATTCCTATTAATAGAAAATAACCACTAAGAGGAAGAGGCATTGAACTGTAAAATCATTACAATTCAATGCCTTTTTCCTATAGCCATGCCTGTGGTCATGAGAAAGCATATTAAACCAATATATATTATCGATTTTGCCTTACTTATAATTATTCTTGTGTCTTTATTCTTTCAATCCGCTCTAAACACGTACCTATTCTTGGAGAACATATCTTAAATCTCAACGTATTCCGCTTTAGTCAGAAAAAGGAAATACCGCGGATACGATCAGGAACGAATTCATAGGCTCCCGCATCGCCAGCAATCCCTTGTGGCCGAGAAACGCCGCGCTGATCTGTGGCAACCACATTTCCGGACAGATCTCTGTAATCCATAACCGTGTCAATGGCTGCACTGCCTCGCAATAATGCATGCGTCGCCGTTGTTCCCGGTGCATTCAGGGCAAGCGGCCCTAGTTTGAGGGCGTCTGCACTCTTTTCGATGAAACCTGAGCACGTACCATCCGTAGAATAATTGACACCTGACGCGGACAATGTACCTCCATCCTCCCCTACGTAATTGGCTCTGCCATTATTGGCAAGGATCGAGTTCTTACAATCTACACTGCTCGTGCTAAAGTCTCCTTTGCCCGTGTTAAAGATGCCCGCGCCTTTCTCACCTTGATTAAAAGCAATTGTACTGAAACTAATATTTAGTGTGGCGTACCAATTTTCGATAGCTCCACCGTTTCCAGCACTGGTGTTAGCAGAGAGCGTGCTGTTGGTTATAGTGACTGTGCCACCATAATTTTCGATAGCGCCACCGTTTCCACCACAGGAGTTAGCAGAGAACGTGCTGTTGGTTATAGTGACTATGCCTTCAATATCATTGAAAATTGCACCACCGTCTCCAACACAGATGTTATTCGAGAGGGTGCTGTTGGTTATAATGACTAAGCCCATATAATTGAAAATAGCACCACCAGAATCCAATGAATAACCATTGGTGATAGTGAAATGATTAATTGTTAGGCTAGCATCGAGCAAAATTCTAAACACACGGCTGACAAGATTCCCATTAATGGTTATCTCTTTGCCCAGGCTGTTAATGGTTACGTTCTTTTCAATAACTATTTCTCCGCTGGTTAAGGTGATCTCATAATCAGATTCGAACTCAATGAAATCACTATTGTAGGCGTCGAGAATCGCTTGGCGAAGTGATCCAGTACCACTATCGAAGTCATTACTGACGTAGATGGTCACTCCAGTATATTGATAGGCACCCGCATCACCAGCCGGCCCTTGTGGCCGAGAAACGCCGCGCTGATCTGTGGCAACCACATTTCCGGATAGATCTCTGTAATCCATAACCGTGTCAATGGCTACACTGCCTCGCAATAATGCATGCGTCGCCGTTGTTCCCGGTGCATTCAGGGCAAGCGGCCCCAGTTTGAGGGCGTCTGCACTCTTTTTGGTGAAATTTGGGCACGTATCATCCGTAGAAAAATTTACACCTGACGCGGACAACGTACTGTCAAATCTACCCAAGTAATTGGCACTGCCGTTATTGAAAAGGATCGAGTTCTTACAATTTACAATTTCAAAGTTAAAGATGCCATTACCTTGATTAAAAGCAATTGTACTGAAACTAATATTGAGAATGCCTGAATTGTAGATAGCACCACCAGCACCACCGGCACCACCGTCTCCAACACAGGTGTTAGCAGAGAGTGTGCTGTTGGTTATAGTGACTGTGCCATGAGAATTTTCGATAGCACCACCCACTCCTCCATCAACAGCGGTACAGGTGTTAGCAGAAAGCGTGCTGTTAGTTATAGCGATTGTGCCTCCATAATTGGCGATAGCACCACCTGCTCCTCCATCAACAGCGGTACAGGTGTTAGCAGAAAGCGTGCTGTTAGTTATAGCGATTGTGCCGCTATTATTGGCGATAGCACCACCTACTCCAGTACTTGTGTTATACGAGAGCGTACTATTGGTTATAGTGACTGTGCCAAGATTTAAGATTGCACCACCACCTTCTCGAGTACCTGTGTTATACGAGAGCGTTCTATTGGTTATAGTGACTGTGCCAAGATTTAAGATTGCACCACCATCAAGCGAGTAACCTTTTGTGATAAGAAACCGATTAATCGCTACGCTAACGCCTTCCGAAATAGTAAAAACACGGCCGGCATCATTTCCACTAATGGTTATCTCTTTGCCCAGGCTGTTAATAGTTACGTTCTTTTCAATTACTATTTCTCCACTGGTTAAGGTGATCTCATAATCAGATTCGAACTCAATGAAATTACCACTGACAGCGTCAAGAATTGCTTGGCGAAGTGATCCAATGCCATTATCGTTGTTATTACTGACGATGATCGCCAAGTTTTTACCTCCCACTTATCCGTTTTCTAAGTAAAGGACTGATGAAAAAATATCACGATCCCCAAATTCCTCCTTAATTTATCAATATATTATATTAAGCTGTGAAGCTTTGGTGCAAAGCTCTCAACTGTCCAAAATTACTATGACATTTACCAAATCTCAAACTGCGATATCCATATTTTTTTTATAAATTCAACATCAGGAAGGACAGATTGAATTTCTTTGCAGGAGTGCACTAACTCAGCATATCTAGTCTATAGAAAATATACAAAAACAAAAGATATGTTTCCTCTCTCATGCCGGTTTATTTAAGGAAACATATCTTTATTTTCATGTCAATACATCATATTGTGGCGCGTTCGCTAGTTCCATACACTATCTTGTGGTTTTTTCTCTTTTCAGGAGTGCTACTGACTCAATGTGAAGTACTTAGGCTATTTTTCGTTCTTCATTTCACCGTTCGCAAACGCGCTGTATTACTGGCTTTTTAATAGTGAGAAGCGATTTTAGAAATTCCGTCTCGAGTAGGCTATTTTTATGTTTAACGAACTTTCACTTCGACAAACTGAAATTTTATTATCATAAGTACGAAAATGGTTTTCGGACTTTTATTTCATAACCTTCTCAAAGCGGAACATCAAATCTTCTCCGTCACTTGAATCTCCATCTGGTGAATGCGGGTCGGAGTGATGACGGTTGAAGAACTCCACTCCATGAAATCCGCATTTGTTGATGTAAAAATGAATGTTTCGTTTTTCAAAATACGGTGTGCAGGTTTCCCATACTTCTGTTTCTGGGTGAAGTGCCTCTATCTCCTGCCACGCCGCAAAGCCTATTCCTTTGCTGTGTGCTTTTGGGGAAACAAATAAAATATCCAAATGATTGTGGTGCGTTTCATTGTCAATTTTCAAAATAATTCCGCCGACAATTTCGCCGTCCTTTACAATTCGGTATGTTTCGGCACCCTTTGCATCCATTGATTCTTCGATCGTCTTACGAGCAATGATTTCTCCGTCTTCCTCAAAATGGTCATCTTGCATACCGAACTCCTCTGTTGCACCGAAAAGGAACGCTTCTTGATTGTCGAGGATGAATTGCTCACGGTCGGATTCTTGCATAGGTACAAGTGTAACTTTTGCTTCGTTTGCTTTCATAAAACCTCCAAATTTATAAAAAGATAGAGCTCGGGCATCACAAAAGTAAAACCCGAGCTCACTCGTCATCTTATCTGACAGGCGGTACGAACCCCCTACACTACGGTGTACTGTCCTCCGATGAATCATTATGTTTATTATCTAGGTTTGAAGTCCATCTATCTTCTCGGCCTATTGCTTTCAATTAGGCTATTTTTCGATTTCACTTCTTTGAACTGTATTTTTTGCTT
>JAEZVB010000002.1 GCA_023443285.1 Bacillota bacterium | reverse complement strand
GGTATTCTTACAAGTGGTATCGCTGGAACTAGTGGTATTGTTTTTGGCGGTGCAGGTGGCACTGCAATCGTCCTCGGAGGCGGTGGCGGAACTGGTTCGCCTCTGGAGGGCGGTAACGGAGGATTTGGCGGCGGCGGTGGTGGCAGCGGTTATGGTGAGGGTGATGATCCTCCATTTAGTGTCAGTGGAGCTGGCGGCGGCGGTGGCGGCTACAGCGGTGGAGGCGGTGGCGGTATAGAAGCGTCCGAGGGCGGCGGCGGCGGCGGCGGCGGTTCCTTCAATGGAGGTACAAACCAAATAAATACAACGACAGCTTCAACAAACGGATCTGTAACCATTACATTTACGGCACCGGAGCCTACTCGTGGCATACAGTGGCTGTTTATTGAGGCCTGATCAGATATCATTTGCTTGGCATCAACCTTTGTATAATAAAAGAGAGTTGAGGCTTTTTGACTAGGAGGGATTAATTGATTGCATTAACAGGCGGTAAAATCCTGACAATGTGCAGTAAAAGCCTGGAGTACGGCACAGTGATGGTTCGTAACGGTGAAATATGGGAAATTGGCAAAAATATCGACATCCCGAATGGATGTCGGATTATTGATGTAACCGGTAAGATTATAACCCCGGGACTCATTGATGCTCATACCCATTTATGCATCGAAAGCGAAGGTATGGGCTGGGCCGGTTCTGACGTCAATGAACGCAGCGAACCGGTTACCCCAGGCATACATGCTCTTGATGCCATTAATCCCGCAGATCTTGGTCTTCTGGAGGCTTACCAGGGAGGCATAACAACCGTTATGGTGGCGCCTGGTAGTGCCAATCCGATTGGTGGGCAATGTGTTCTTCTTAAAACGGCACCCAAACCCACTGTTGAGGAGATGCTACTGAAGCGGTATGCAGGGTTAAAAATTGCTTTTGGGGAAAATCCAAAGCATGTTTACGGAGCAGATCAGAAAAAAATGCCAGTCTCGCGCATGGCAATCGCCGCTTTAATTAGGGAAGCTTTCTGGAAGGCTCGTCATTACCTAGCGAGTCAGAGAGAAAAGGATTGGAAATATGATATAGGAATGGAAGCAATCGCCAAGGTGCTGCGTAGGGAGATGCCGCTCCGCGCGCATGCGCATCGGGCGGATGACATTGTTACTGCAGTACGGATTGCCCAGGAATTTGATGTTGATATCATTATCGAGCATGGTACGGAAGCTTATCTTGTTGCAGAACTACTGTCAGCCGAAAAAATTCCGGTAGTCTTAGGGCCATCATTATCCACCCGGTCAAAAGTGGAGCTAAAAGACAAGACCATGGAATCGCCAGTACTGTTATACCGGCAGGGTGTGTCATTTGCCATGATGAGCGATCATCCTGTAACCCCCAGCTGCTTTCTGCCAGTATATGCTGGCTTGGCCACCCGATATGGTCTACCGGCTCAGCAGGCATTGAAAATGATCACCTGTGATGCCGCCCAGATTTTAGGTATTGATGACCGTATTGGTAGTCTGGCACCCGGAATGGATGCCGATTTGGTGGTATGGAGTGAAGATCCATTGAGCGTTTCTGCGTACCCAGTGATTGTCATGGTCGACGGACAAATCGAGTTCATCAGGAACTAGTGATCGGCTAATTAGAGTTCCAATAGCAGAGCATATCCTCACACAATTTGCATCGTTAGAATATTATAGTATAGGCGCATAAGTACATACCAAATACGAAGGGGGAATTTGAATGTTTTTTGGCGGCTTTCGGGAAATTTGGTTTATCGTATTGATTATTAGCCTGTGGGTACTCTTATTCCCGGATATTGACATTGATACCAGTTGTTAAGGTTTCTGACAATGTTTTTCGATTGAATCAAGAGTTTAGTTAGCTAAAGTTAAAAAAGTGGACGATGCATAATGAATAGTGAGCAAGCGATTCTAGGACAATTGCTTGCTCACTATGGAAGGCATTCTCCACTTTTTTTGTTGTTGCAAAGCCTTTGGTGGTATTCAGGTGTGAGAGATGCCTTTCGTATTAAGTCGATCTGGTATATTTTTACTTGACGAGCTAGTTTAAGTTAGTATAGAATTTATTTAATCAGTCAAAGAGGACGATCTTTACTCAAATTGAGTAAGGAGCGTCTTTTTTTTATTACAGATTGATGAATGGGTCAAGTATATTTTTTAGGGGTGATGATAATGAAATTAAAAGCTAAATTGACATTGGTATTTTCCTCTTTGACTTTAATTGTTCTTTTAGTATCTTCGATAACCGGGTATATTTTTGCGAAACAACAACTTAATATAGGAATCCAAAAAGAGTTATTTTCTAGTACTAACGCTCAAGTAAACAAATTAAACGGATGGCTTACTAGTAAGGCCAAAATGTTAGAGATTACTTATGCTAATATACAAAGTAATATAGGTGATAATGAAATAACAGTACCCATGTTAGCTGGATATAAAGCAGTTGATAAAGAGTTATCAGATATGTATTTTGGAGCTGTTGACGGGAAAATGGTTGATGGAAGTGGTTGGACACCTCCGGCGGGTTTTGATCCACGTACTCGTAGTTGGTATAAACAAGCCCTGGAGCAATCGAAACTTACTTTTACTGATCCTTATTTAGATTCCGTAACGAAACAAATGGCAGTATCAGTGGCTATGCCAATTAAAAGTGTATCAGGGCAATTTCGTGGAGTAATTGCGGAAGACATATTACTTCAAACGCTAGTGAATGATATGAAAGGGGTAAAGTTGTACGAAGAAGGATATTCGTATTTAATTGATACCAAAGGGCTATTATTAACCTATCCTGACCCTGAATTAGTATCCAAAAGTATTTTTGAAATCGAAAAATTTAAACCACTTACGTCTACCTTCAAAGAAATCATGGCTAATGATAAAGGATTTACAACTTACTCCAATAATGGTGAAGATATGTTGATTGTCTACCAAAGGGTTCCATTGACTGGCTGGACTTTTGTGACCGTTGTTCCTGAAAAAGTTATTTTTAAGCCATTAGCTACTCTAAAAATGGTGCTTTCATCAATAACGCTGATATCTGTGCTTGTAGTAATATTGATTACTTTTTTCATGATGAAACGGATAACGAGACCAATAGAAATGTTAACCGATCAAGTCAATATAGTTGCTAATGGGGATCTCACGGTACAAACAACTGTTACCGGTAAGGACGAAATTGCAGAATTGGCAACTGGATTCAATAAAATGGTATTGAATTTACGGAATTTGATTTCGCAGGTGCAAAACAGCTCCGAAGATGTTGCCGGTTCCAGCGAGGAACTTTCTGCAAGCGCGGAACAGTCAGCACTTGCGGCTAACCAGGTAGCGATATCTATAACAGGTGTGGCCAAGGGAACAAATGAACAATTAATTGCGGCTAATGAAGCAGCGGCTGTGGTAGAGCAAATGTCATCAAGTATTCAACAGATTGCTTTAAATACTAATCAAGTGGCAACCCAATCAGCTTTGGCAGAGGATAAGGCTCAAGAAGGTGGTAAAGCAGTTGATAAGGCAATAAGCCAGATGAGTAATATTGAGAATACCGTTAATACTTCTGCCGAGGTAGTCGCCAAACTAGGTGAGCGTTCCAAAGAAATTGGCCATATTGTTGATACTATTTCAGGTATCGCCGGACAGACAAACCTGTTAGCCCTCAACGCTGCGATTGAAGCTGCACGGGCGGGCGAACAGGGACGAGGCTTCGCGGTTGTAGCCGAGGAAGTAAGAAAACTAGCTGAGCAGTCTCAGGAAGCAACAAAGAAAATTACTGATCTAATTGGTGAAATTCAGGGAGATACTCAAAAAGCAGTTATAGCTATGAATGATGGAACAAGGGAGGTAAGGATAGGAGCTGAAGTGGTTAATGCTGCAGGAGACGCATTCGGTGAAATTGCTGAAGTGGTAACTCGTGTGACCGGGCAGGTAAAAGAAATTTCATCCGAAATTCAGCAAATTGCTTCTAGCAGTCAGCAAATTGTGGGGGCAGTTCAAAGAATTGATGAACTAAGTACAATTTCAGCAAGTGAATCCCAAAACGTTTCAGCTGCGACTGAGGAGCAAATGGCCTCCATGGAAGAAATAGCTAGCTCTAGTGAAGCTTTGTCAAAATTAGCTTATGATCTGCAGAGCGCTGTGTCAAAATTTAAAATATAGCTTAAGTCAAATCGAATAAATACTAACGGCTGTTGTATTCTAGTAATGACAAATTTTTAAGGCTCAACCTATCTGCAGGTTGAGCCTTGTAATTTATGGAGAGAACAGGGAACGTATTTACTGAACGAAATTTGCATCGCCGCCAGTTGGCAGGGACGGAGTGAATATAGAAACAAAACGCAAATCTTCATTACCGATAACGCGGGTTGCATGGATGACGCCACGCGGGTTCACATGGACATCACCGGTTTTTACAGGGGTCCAAGTTCCATTAAGCAGGATTTCTCCACTACCTCCCATTACAACGACAATTTCATCAGTGGTAGAGTGAAAGTGACTATTGGCCAAAGTACCTTTTCCACCATCACGAAGCATTACTACCGAACGGGGAGAAGTGAAAATGGTTTTACTGACAATTTTCGGATCATTTGGCTTTGCGTTGGCCGCATACCACTCATCATAATTCGCAAGTACAGCGGTATTTGGTGTTGAATCAATCAGGCCAAGTGGTATATTTGCCGGTTCGCCAGTTTTAACATAATTTGCATCGCCGCCGGTTGGCAGAGACGGAGTGAATATAGAAATAAAACGCAAATCTTCATTACCGATAACGCGGGTTGCATGGATGACGCCGCGCGGGTTCACATGGACATCACCGATTTTTACAGGGGTCCAAGTTCCATTAACCAGGATTTCACCACTACCTCCTGTTACAATGACAATTTCGTCAGCGGTAGAGTGAAAGTGACTATTGGCTATAGTACCTTTTCCACCATCACGAAGCATTACTACCGACCGGGGAGAAGTGAAAATGGTTTTGCTGACAATCTTCGGATCTTCTGGCTTTGCGTTGGCTATATACCACTCATCATAATTCACTAGTACTGCTTCATTAGGCGAAGAGTCGATTAATCCTGTAGGAATAGTGGATTGTGCCATCCCTGTCATTGAACCTGCAAGAAAAAGTACCATTAGCAGAAATACGCATTTTTTTAAGACCATGAAGCCATCTCCTTTTAAAAATAAGTATAAATAGTAATTCTAGAAAAAATTACCTATTTCCTTCTATTGGACTCTGCTTACATATAATATTTATTATGGATGAAATTTCCCATTTGTACTATAATTTTACTAAAAATATAAGAGGCTGGGAGGCCAACAATTCACCCGCTGGGGCAGCTTAATGAAATATGAAAGGCGGTAACATAGTGGCAGAAGAATCAAGGCTGGACTTCGAACAACTATATAAAGATAACTACTTGAAGGTTTACAGACTGGCACTGGGGCTAACCGGTACTGTTACTGATGCCGAGGAAGTTACTCAGGAATCCTTCTTAAGAGCGTTCCGGGCTTATGATACCTACCGCGGTGACAGTTCCTTTTTTACTTGGATATATCGCATAACTTTAAATATTTCCAACGATTATCTTAAGCAAAGAAAAAAGATGCCGATACATGCGCTCGCAGAAGATTTAGGTTATGATTTGGAGCAAATTATCGACCGCAATCCAGCGAATAATCCTGAGTATAAAATGCTTGCCAAAGAGGCCAGATATAAGTGTCTGCACTGCTTGACAGAGTGCCTGCCTGCCGAGCAGAGAAAAATTTTCTGTTTGGCTGTTACTTTGGGGATGCCGTATAAAAAGGTTGCGGAAATTATGGAATGCTCCATAGCCAAAGTAAAAACAACCATGCACCGTGCCAAAAAAAGATGGTTCGGCTATATGGAGGATCGATGCGAACTTATCAATCGGGCTAATCCGTGTACCTGCCGCCAGTGGGTGAAGTTTGGTCTTGAACAGGGTTGGATAGTCAACAATCCGGAGGTACAGCTCAAGCCGGAATATAACTACCAATCAGTAGAGGAAGTTAGGAAACTTCGAATGCTGCAGAATATATATTCGGGACTATACCCAGATAAAACTGAGAAAGACCTGATTGACAGAATTAAGAAAGGTATAAAGCGTAAGGAGTGGGCGATACTTTCCTAAAATTATTCTATTGAACCAGTGTAACCTTTTCCTCCGGCTGCAAGTCTAACCCAATAGAAGGAAGTGGGGGAGGAAATTTTATGGAAAAACGTAATCTGGCGCAAACAATAAGAGATAAGGCTCTGAAACTAGGCTTCGACTCCTGCGGAATAATCAGTGTTGAGGCAATGGAAGAATACGCCGAATGTTTGGAGGAACGTATTCAATTATTTCCGGAGGCAAGGCCAGTATTAGCAAAACTGTCGGGCTTTGCTAAGCCTCACGCAGCCAATAAATGGGCCAGGTCTATCATTGTTTGTGTTTACAGGTATGGAAAATACAAGGTGCCTGCTGAACTGGACGGTTTGATTGGAAAGTTTAATTTGTATGATTATAGGTTTCAACAGTATGCTAAGGAACACGCACAGGTAGAGCTGTTTGAAACTTATCTTAAGGATCTGGGAGTGAGAACTGCGCGCGAGAGTATTGGTGTCACTGCTGGTAAATTAGCGGCACAAAAGGCGGGGCTTGGTATAATCAGAAAGAACAATCTTTTCTATAATCAGCACGGCTCGTGGGTGGGAATAGAAACTTGGTTAGCCGATCAGAGTATGGAATGCTGTGCAACTGATGTGTTGCCACCGCCTTGCCCGGAACACTGTACGGCCTGCATAGATGCCTGTCCGACAGGAGCATTAGTAGGCCCGCATGTTTTGAATATGTCAAAATGTGTTAGTTCTTTAACCTATGGCGCACAAGATGTGTTGGGCGGGACATTGAGAACACAAATGGGTAAATGGCTGTATGGCTGCGATCATTGTCAGGATGCCTGTCCTATGAACAAAAACAAATGGGAGGAACAAGAAGAATACCCCAAGCTTAAGGAATTGACCGACTATATTGAACTGAAAAGACTATCTGAAATGGACGAGCAGACATGGCTACACAATATACGTCCTAGGTTTTGGTATATTGGTGAAGATCGAGCCTGGCTTTGGAAAACCAATGCTATTAGAGCTATGGCAAACTGCTTTGATGTCAGCTACAGCAAGTATCTAGAAAAAGCCTGCCAAAATGAGCACAGCAAGGTCAGAGAAATGGCAGTCTGGGCGTGTGAAAAAGTTGGGCTTACCCAAAAATGTGATAAATGATGAGGAGGTTCTTTATGACTATTTTTCCTGAGCCTATACGTAAGTTGCCTCAAGCCGATATTCCCTTAGACGGAATATCAGCTTATCTCTTCCAAGGGGAAGATTCTCAAATTATTTTTATGGAATTTAGCCAGGATGTTGAATTGCCTACCCATTCTCATGAAGAACAGTGGGGAATTGTGTTGGAAGGGAAAATTGAGTTATCCATTGACGGGGTTAAGCGTACATACGCCAAAGGGGATCGTTACTTTATTCCGAAAGGGGTTGAGCATTTCGGCAAAATCTATGCTGGATATGCGGACATGACTTTTTTTGGCGAGAAGTCAAGATATAAAGCAAAACTCGTGGGAAGGTGACTTTAGTGAACAAAGACATAACGATACTGGAAAGGCTATTTGAATGTCTAGCCGACTCCGCAAAAAAGCCGGATCTGTTTGAGCCAGGCGAGCCTTTATTTTGGGATGATCCGCATATATCAGAGAGTATGCTAAAAGCACATTTGAATCCCGATTTTGATGGTGCCAGCAGAACATGTCCAACCATTGAAAAAACCGTGGAGCACCTTATAAACTCTTCGACTTTGAAGCCTGGCAACAGAGTGTTGGATTTAGGATGTGGCCCCGGATTATATAGCAGTAGATTGTGTCAGAAAGGGTTACATGTGACGGGAATTGACATATCGCGAAGGTCGATAGAATACGCGCAAAAAAAGGCTGCTCAGTTACGACTGGATATTGAGTATATTTGCAGAGACTTTTTTGATATACACGCTGAAGAAATGTTTGATGGTGTATTACAGATATATGGTGAATTAAGTACTTTTTCTGATGAAGTGCGAAATCATTTATTGGGGATTATTCATAAGGCATTGAAAAAAGACGGTTTATTTGTGTTTGATGTTTCTACCCGCGTATTAAGGATGCGTGAGGGGTTAAGCAACCGGTGGTATTTTGCTGAAAAAGGATTTTGGCGATCCGCTAGACATGTAGTATTAGAGCAGGGATTTGATTATCCCGAAAATGATACTTGGTTAAATCAATATATTGTTATTGATGAAGACGGTAAGATAAAAACATATCGAAATTGGTTTCATGACTATTCGCTGCGAACAATATCTCAGGTGCTAAACGACAACGGCTTCAGGGTCGAATACGTCTGGAATGACCTAACCGGACAAGCGTATGTCGATGGCGGTGACTGGATTGCCATAGCCGCAAGAAAAGTATAACTTGGTAAGCCTTATATATTTTCCTTTACATTTTAACGATATAGCGGCTATAATTAATTCTTATGAAATACTACAATCAAACGGCATTTAAGCAATCTGCAGCCGGATATTTTGCTGGCTTTATTCTCTTAGGAATTATATATGTTCATGAGTTTGGCATCGAACGGTTTAGTCCAGAGACGATTCGTGATATGATTTTGTCTTTAGGATACTGGGGGCCGCTACTATATATTGTATGTAATGTTTTGCGCCCGTTTTTTTTCTTTCCGGCGATTATCTTGGCGGTTGCAGGCGGTTTAGCGTTCGGACCACTATGGGGAGCGATATACCTAATTATCGGAACAGTCTTCGGGGCGGCTTTGTGCTTTTGGGTAGCAAATCTGCTGGGGCGAAGTAGGATGAAGCAAGTATGGCCTAAGTGGATGCTACTGCAAAAGTTAGATAATAAGGCTGCGAGGCATGGTTTTAGGACATTACTATTTTTGCGGTTAGCTCCTGTTATACCATGGGATGCGGTTAGCTTTCTTGCCGGATTATCGAAGGTGCGATTTTGGCCATATATTTTGGCAACAGTGATAGGCAGTGTACCTGGTGCGATCGCATTTTGTTATTTTGGTAATGTTTTATTTCAATCATTATCAATGGCTGTGGTAGTTGCTATACTCTTTGTTATCATAAGTATCGGTTTACGACTATTGTTCGGGTCGTTAGAACAAAAGGTTGAGGGCTAGGTTTATAAAAGAATGAAACTCCTATCAAATCCCGCATGGATTTGGCAGGAGTTTTATCTTATTACGGGTAATTGAATTTATTTAATAAGTTACTAATACATAGCATGTGATATGATAAAAGGTAAATGGTTATAAAATATGGGGGTTGAACGGTGACTAAAACCAAACTATGGACGAAAGATTTTATCATTATGGCGGCGGCAACATTTTTTATTGCGCTGATTTTTATTTTATTAATGACAACTATGGCAATGTATGCGATACAGCAGTTTAATGCTTCGCCTAGCCAGGCTGGTTTAGCAGCAGGTATTTTTGTAATTGGGGCGCTTATAGGGCGTTTGCTGGCAGGCAAGTACATGGAGGTCATTGGACGAAAAAAGCTGCTTTACAGTAGTTTGGTACTGTTTTTGCTGGCTACTCTGTTATATTTTGCCGTGGATACTATCGGTTTATTGCTCATAGTCCGGTTTATTCACGGAAGTGCTTTTGGGTTTTCTGCAACCACACTGGCAACGGCAGCGATGTCCCTTATTCCGGAGGAACGGCGGGGAGAAGGAACCGGCTATTTTTCGTTAAGCCCGGCGCTGGCTACGGCTGTAGGGCCTTTCCTGGGAGTAATTATCAGCCAGCAAGGCGATTATAGTAGGATATTTAGTGCTTGTACGGTGTTCACAGTGATTAGTATGATTCTACTTTTATTTTCGCATATTCCGGAAGCCAAGCTTACGTCTGAACAAAGGCAATCCATGAAGGGCTTTAGGTTTCAGGATTATTTTGAGCAAAGTGCTTTGCCCATATCAGGCGTCATGCTGCTTATGGGGATTGCATTCTCTGGTATTATGGCATTCATCAATTCGTATGCAGCCGAAATTAATTTGGTAACTACTGCCGGTTTCTTTTTTCTGGTATATGCGGCAGCTGTCATTATTTCCAGGCTGTTTACCGGGCGGCTGATGGATAGAAAGGGCGATAATTTTGTTATGTATCCTGCTTTGCTGGTGTTTTCGGCAAGCCTGCTGGTGCTTAGCCAGGTAGAGCAGGGGGCTATGCTATTATTTGCCGGTGTGCTGGGCGGTCTTGGTTTTGGAACGCTGATGTCCTGCTCGCAGGCTATTGCAGTGAAACAGTCGCCAGAGCATAAGGTAGGACTTGCTATTTCTACGTATTTCTTTTTTCTGGATGCAGGTACAGGAGTTGGCCCCTTCTTGCTGGGCATGCTAATACCAGTGATTGAGTTTCGAGGAATGTATATGACGTTGGCTGTTGGTGTGCTGTTGTCAGTCTTTATCTATTATTACCTTCATGGTAAAAAGGTGGCAAGCCGCAGCCAGCAGGCGGAAGAGCCTTGTTAAAGGCTAATTAACTTAATATAGCCCTTACCTAGTGGAAGAAGGAATTTTCTGAAATTTATCGAAGATTTTCTGTAACGCTATAGGGAGGAGGCACAACCATGGACGATTATTTTAGCCTGTCTTTAAATAATATCCTGGAATACTTGAATGAAGGTGTCTACTTCACTGATTTGAATCAGAATATTCTTTATTGTAACAGCGGTGCCGAACGAATTACCGGTTACCGGTTAGAAGAAATTGTAACGAAAAGATATTGTGATATCCTGCTGCATACCAATCAAAACAGTGAGTCGCTCTGTGAAGAACAATGCCTGACTGAAAAAGCCGGAAAAGAAGGCAAAGTTCAGGAAACCTTTAAGTTTATTTATCATAAAGACGGACATATGGTTCCTGTTACGATTAGGACTTTTCCCGTGTATGACAAAGCCGGACAAATTACAGGCTTTATTGAAATGATTACCGATAACTCCCGCCAAAAACTAGGGCAGGCAAAAGTCAATGCATTAACCCAGGCTGCTTATGTTGACTCGCTCACTGGTTTATTTAGTAAACAATATCTTGAGCACAGAGTACTAACCCGGCTGTCTGTCATGCCGGACAGCGGCAGCTCCTTTGGCATTGTGTATATTAATATTGTCGGCTTCCGGGCAATTAACGACAAATATGGTGTTACCCAGGGCGACAAAGTCCTCAAAATGGCTGCGAAAACATTGGCAACTGCTATTGAAGCACCTGATCTGCTTGCTCGGTGGCATGGTGCAAGCTTTATTATTATTGCTAATACTTCCAATGTGAGCCGCCTGCTGCTGCTAGCTGATAAACTCAAGGTGCTTATTGGCGAAACTGATGTTGCTGTTAATGATGAAGTCATTTCAATCAATATCACAGTTGGCTTCACGATCGCGCAAAAACATGACACACTTGATAGTATAATTGAGCGCAGCACGAAGGCTTCACTTGAACAGCAGCCGGAGGAGAAAGCCGCTAAAACCCAAGAGGATTGCCAGGAATATAAAGAATCGGCAGATATGTTTGATAAAGTGAAAAAATGCTTTATTCATCCGCGTGCGGGTGAGTGATGACATTTAAGTGTATAATTACGAGTGACTGATTCGTGGGTTTCACGGGTTTAGTCACTTTTGTTTTATGCTTGAAGCCTAATGTTACATAATTTAGTAAAAAAGTAATTATCCACAAGGGGTTTGACAAACAGGCGAGAATATGGATTTTATACAACGTTGTTGTTATCATTTGGAGGTACTTATGTCCAACTTCGCCTTTTTAGAGAAAAGATGGCCTGTACTGGCAGATAATGCACGTCTGGCAGAGCAATACATAACCAGTGACCCCAATGCAGCTCTGTTTAAGATGCGGATATTCTCAGAGAAACTTATCGATTTGGTTATGGTTGCGCTAAACATTAAGATAGAGGAACATCTTAGCCAACATGATAAGATACAGGTTTTACGCAAGCATACGTCAAGCAGTGCTGTTCCGGATTTATTTGATATTGTGCGAAGGCTTGGCAATAAGGCCGCCCATGAAGGGCATGAAGACACAGAGGACGCAAAAAAGTGCCTGCTAAGTATATATAAATTATCTGCCTGGTTTTATGCGAAAGTGACTGGTGATAAAACGCTGTTTCCACTAACCTTCAACTGGAAACTGGTTGGAAAACATACAGGCAGTAAAATACAGGTCGACCAGGAGGCTTATGTCAGAGAAATTGAGAGCCTAAAAGAAGCCTACCAAAAAGAACTGGACGAACTTAAGGAAAAACTGGCAACCAATCCGCCTGGAAGGCAGCAGGCCGAAGAAGCTGTGGCGGTAGTTACCAATAGCCTTGGTTTGACCGAAGAAGAAACCCGCCGCGAGCTTATTGACGTTATGCTGCGGCAAGCTGGGTGGGACATAGGCGATAAGCAGCAGGTAAAACGGGAATATGAAGTTGCGCCTTTTCCCAATAAATCAGGCAAAGGCCGCGCCGACTATGTCCTGTGGGATAAAAAACGACAACCCATTGCGGTTATCGAAGCTAAAAAAACAGCCGTTGATGCTGTTGCCGGGCGCCACCAGGCCAAGCTGTATGCCGATGCCCTGGAACAGATGCATAAAGTCCGCCCGGTTATTTTCTATACCAACGGGCATGAAATATTTATCTGGGATGATAACTACAGTGCGTCACGCCAGATATGGGGTTTTTATCCCTTAAGCGATCTGGAATATTTGTATTTTCAACATAAACGCAAGCAGTCGTTAAGCACGGTAACAATAGATGGCAGTATTGCCGGACGCCCTTACCAGATTGAAGGCATCAAACGGGTTTATGAGAATTTTGATAATGGCGGACGCAAAGCACTTCTGGTTATGGCGACAGGCTGCGGCAAAACCCGGACAGTAATCGCGCTTACCAAAGGCATGATGAATGCCCAGTGGGCAAAGCGCATTTTATTCTTAGCCGACAGGGATGAGCTGGTAAGACAAGCCAAAGAGCAGAAAAACAGCTTTAAAGTCTTTATGCCCGAAGTACCTAGTACACGGATAACCGGGAACAATACCGACAATCGGGAAAGCTGTCTGTATTTTGCCACCTACCAAACCATGATTCGCTATTATCATCAGTTTAGTGTGGGCTTTTTTGACTTGATTATCTGTGATGAGTCTCATCGCAGCATTTACCAGACCTACCGTGACATTATTGAATACTTTGATACCCATATTATCGGACTGACCGCCACGCCGGTGGATTATATTAACCGCAATACCTTCACGATTTTTGCCTGCCCTAACGGCGATCCTACCTTCTACTATACCTATGAAGAAGCGTGTGAGCATCAGCCGCCGTATTTGCTGCGCTATAAAGCCTTAGACGCTACCACCCAAATACTCCGGCAGGGCATCAAATGGGAGAACCTAACCGAAGAACAAAAACAGCAAATTGAAGAAACCGGGCTGGATGAAAGCCAGATTAATTTTGATAAAGAAGCCCTAGAGGAATTTGTCACCAACAAGGACACCAACCGCTTTATCCTGCAAACCTTAATGACACAAGGCATCCGGGTGGGCGACGATATTGGTAAGACCATTATCTTTGCCCGTAATATAAATCATGCCAAGCTACTTATGGAGTTGTTTGAGGAATTGTACCCCCAGTACCACGGTAGTTTGGCCGCCATTATTCATTCAAAAATAGAAAAGAAAGAAGACCTACTCAACGATTTCAAGGAAAAAGATCGGCCGCGGATCGCGATATCGGTAGATATGCTGGATACAGGAATCGACGTGCCGGAAGTCGTCAATCTGGTATTTGCCAAGCCCGTGTATTCCAAAGTCAAGTTTATGCAAATGCTTGGCCGGGGGACACGGCTTTGTCCTGATTTGTTCGGGAAAGGCTTCTCAAAAGAGTACTTTATAGTGCTTGATCACTGGAAGAACTTCGAGTTTTTTGATATCAAGCCGGACGGTAATGTACCCAGCCAGTCCAAAGCCGCCCAGCAAATGCGGCTGGAACTACGGCTGGAGCTGCTGCAGCTTGTGGAGAAACAGGGACTAAAAGATAAACAGGCTGAACTCGTAACTGACATCAGGGATGATATAAAAACACTACCGGCAACATCGGTGGAAGTGCGCAAAAACTGGAAGACGCTGGAGTGGCTTACGCTTGACCAGACCTGGAAGATCCTTAATGACGAACTCATTACTAAGCTAAAAACCGAGATTGCGCCGCTCATGCAGTGGGTAGATATGGACGGGCAAAAGGACGCATTGTGGTTTGACAATCAGATGTACCGCCTGCAGGTATATAAAATAAAAGACGATCCCAGACTGGATGAACATATCGAGAATATTGTCTACGAGCTTTCCCGCCTGCGCCTGAATCTTAACCAGTTTAATGATATCAGGGACTATGTCATCAGTCTTATGCACCCTGCTGCCTGGCACCAGGCCAATTATGAAACTGTGGAAAAGGCCCGGCAGACATTAAGAGACTATATGAAATATCGTGGTGAAAAACCGAGCAAAGCCTTTTTAAAACTCGACATTGCCGATACCGAGCAGCAAGTGCTAAAAATCAAGGAAGCTACTGCCAGTTATACATCCCCAATGGAACCGTATATAGAACGAGTAAAAAAAGCACTCGAAGCGCAGCTTGATATACAGCTCGTTATTCAAAAAATCCGCCGGGGACAACTGCTGACAACCCAGGACATTGATACTATCTATCAGATTTTTAATTCCGGGCGGGTAGAATTTACCCTGAACGAATTGGCACATACAACCCAGGTCAAGCAAAGCGACCTGGTCGGACTCTTGCGGCGTTTTGTGGGGGTAGATGTGGAAGAACTGGATAAGCGTTTCAGTCAATTTACCCAGAACCATAGCGGACAAATGTCGGCGATGCAAATTAGTACCCTGGAAATGATAAAGAATGATATTATTAAGAATAAAGGCATATCCTTTGCCGCACTCTATGAGCCGCCCTATACCCAACGCAGCCAAAGCGGTATTGACGGCATCTTCGGCGGAAAAATCACACCAGAAGTCTTTGCACTCATTACACCCTACAAAGTAGAAGTGGAGGAAAAACATGCTTAACACCGAGCTACGCAACAAAGTTGACAAACTATGGGACAACTTTTGGTCAGGGGGTATTTCCAATCCCCTGACTGTTATTGAGCAAATATCATATCTGCTGTTTATCAAACGCCTGGATGACCGGGAAGGCCTGAAAATAAACAAAGCCAATCAACTAGGTCGCCCCCACCAGTCAATCTTCCCCAGTGAAGATTGCCGCTGGTCTGTATTTAAGCATCTAGAACCGCCTAAAATGCTGGATATCATGCTGGGAAAAGTATTTCCTTTTATAAAAACATATGGGCAACAAGAAAATACCGCTTTTCATGAGTACATGAAAGATGCGGTATTTATGATCCAAAAACCCAGCCTGCTCTATGAAGCAGTACAGCTAATTGACGGTATGAATATGGATGACCAGGATACCAAAGGGGACTTGTATGAATATCTGTTGTCCAAACTCTCTACTGCCGGTGTCAACGGCCAGTTTCGAACGCCCCGCCATATCATCAAAATGATGGTGGAACTGCTAGACCCCGATATTGACGATATCATCTGCGATCCGGCCTGCGGTACGGCCGGTTTCTTGGTAACCGCAGCCGAGCATATCCTGCGCAAATATACCAGCCTGGCAGCCGTGTTCACCGATGAAGACGGCAATGTCCATGATAAACTTGGCGATTTACTGTCTAACGAGCAGCGGCAGCACTATAATAATCACATGTTTCACGGCACCGACTTCGACACCTCCATGCTCCGCATTTCAGCCATGAACCTCATGCTTCACGGCTTTGACAACCCCAATATATCCTATGCTGATGCCTTGTCGTCCCACTATGAAGTTAAAGACCGCTATACCATGATTCTCGCCAATCCGCCGTTCAAGGGCAGTCTGGACGAAGGCGATATTAACGCTTCCTTGCGGAAAGTGGTAAAAACAAAAAAAACCGAGCTGCTATTCCTCGCCCTCATGTTGCGAACACTAGACCTTGGCGGCCGCTGCGCCGTCATCGTCCCCGATGGTGTACTCTTCGGTTCCTCCACCGCCCACAAAGCCATCCGCAAAACCCTCATCGAAGAAAACCAACTCGAAGCCATCATCTCCATGCCCTCCGGCGTGTTCAAACCCTACGCCGGAGTGTCAACAGCCGTAGTCATCTTCACCAAAGGCGGTCAGACAGATAACGTATGGTTCTATGATATGCAGGCTGACGGGTTTTCGCTCGATGATAAGCGCAACCCGATTGAGGATAATGATATACCCGATATTATTGAACGGTTTAAGAATCTGCCGGACGAAGCGGGGAGGAAACGGACAGATAAGTCATTCTTTGTGCCCAAAGATGAGATTATGGGCAATGAGTATGATTTGTCAATTAATAAGTATAAGGAAATCGAGCATGATGAAGTGGAGTATGAAAAGCCTCATATCATACTAGATAAAATTTCTTTACTAGAAAGTGAAATAGAAGTAGTATTATCTGAACTAAAATCTCTTACCGGGGAATTTAAAAATGCAAAATAGGAGATTAGAAGAAGTATTCCTGTTCATTAGGAATGGAGTCAGCATTAAGCAAGACACGGATAAAGGTGGATTGCCGATATCTAGAATTGAGACTATTGCAAATAGAACAATTGATATGAATAGGGTTGGCTTTGCAGATATATATGATGAAAACATCTATAGTGACTACCTATTGCAAATAGGCGATATATTAATGTCCCATATTAATAGTACGGCTCATCTAGGCAAAACTGCAGTATTTGATTTGGATTGTAATCTGATACATGGTATGAATTTGTTATGCTTAAGGCCAGACCCACAAATTGCGTTTTATAAATATGTTTTTTATTATTTCAATAGCGAATATTTTAAAAGGCAGATACCTCGTATAACAAGGAATTCTGTTAATCAATCAAGTTTTACAGTCTCTAGTCTAAAAGAGCTAGTTATCCCCCTTCCCCCCCTCGAAACCCAGAAAAAAATTGCCGCTGTTTTGGACAAAGCCCAGGAACTCATCGACAAACGCCAAGAGCAGCTTGCCAAATTGGATGAGTTTGTGCAGAGTGTGTTTTTGGAGATGTTTGGTGACCCGGTGTTGAATAAGAAGGGTTGGGAAGTTGATAAATTAGGAGAAAAGTGTAGGATTATTACAGGAAACACACCACCGAGACAAGAGAAAGGTAACTATGGAGATTATATCGAGTGGATTAAATCAGATAATATAAATACAGAAAATATGATTGTAACGCAAGCAGAAGAGTATTTATCTCAAAAAGGATATAAACTTTGCAAATATGTAGATGAACCATGTGTCTTGATGACTTGTATAGCGGGGAGTGTTAAATGTATAGGTAAGGTAGCTGTTGCGAATAGAAAAGTAGCCTTTAATCAACAAATTAACGCAATAGTTCCAAATGGAAACAACGTAATGTATATATATATATTGCTTTTATTATCACAAAGATATATTCAAAGTACAATTAATATGAGCCTAAAAGGCATATTGTCAAAAAGTAAGTTATCTGAGTTGAGTTTAATTTTCCCGCCCATCGACCTTCAAAACCAATTCGCTGCCATCGTAGAAAAAACCGAACAACAAAAAGCCTTAATGCAGCAAAGCCTTGCCGAAATGGAAAACAACTTCAGTAGCTTAATGCAGCGAGCCTTCAAAGACGAGCTATTCTAGTGTACCCTAGCAGAAAAAGCACCTTTCAAACGCTCAAACAACCTGCAACGCAGCAAGCAGCTGCAGGCGGGTGGGGTGTTGGCAAAAGCGGAAGTTAAACGTCAGTGTTGGAGCGTTGTCAATACCCCACCCACCTGCGCCGCCCAACCAAAAACCAAATCCGCCACCCCAAAAAATAACTCAACCCCCAGGAGGATACCACATGAAAGAAATCAAACTAACAAAAGAACAGCAAAAAGCCGCAATCGAGGAACTCCAAAACTACTTCCAAACCGAAAAGGATGAGGAACTCACCGACTTGTCAGCTACCTTATTCTTAGACTTCATCCTCAAAAAAATCGGTCCCTATATCTATAACCAGGCAATCAATGACACCCACTATTTTATGAGCGAAAAGCTGGAAGAGCTGTTTGCCCTGGAGAAACCGCTGAGAAGTAAATGATAAAAGCCGAAGGGAGAGCAGGACATGTATCATTATCATACCACCATCACAACCAACTCACTACCAATGTCTGACTTTATTAGGAAATATCAGGATCAGGAAAAGTTCATGGCTTATTGTCGGGAATGTCCTAACTATAATACCCTGTGGTCTTGCCCACCGCTCTCGTTTGATGCCAATGAGCTGCTTAAGGGCTTTAACTATATCCAGCTTGTAGCTGTTAAGGTAATCTATGATGAAAAAACTATCAGGTCAGCTGATACACCGGAAAAAGTTAAGGAAATTACCACTAATTCGCTGCGGGAAGTAAGGACAAGACTGGCAGAAAGTATGCTTAGCCTGGAACAAGAATTTCCAGGGAGTATCAGCTTGTCCTCAGGTGGCTGCCAACTGTGTGAGCATTGTAAAAGGCTTGATAATCTGCCGTGCTGCCTTCCTGAGAAAATGCGACATTCCTTAGATTCCTTCGGCTTTGATCTTACTGCTATCACGGCTGAACTGCTGCAAATTGAATTAAAGTGGCCTAAGAATGGCCTGCCTGAATATTATACGTTAATCCACGCACTCCTGACTAAAGAGCCGATAGGAAATAGGCTTACTAAGTTCGCTCTTTAATAACTAATTTTTGAGGGTGATAAGACTAATGAAACCAGTGGCTATTGTAACCGGCGCTGCTCAGGGTATCGGCAAAGCTATTGCCTATAAGCTTGCCAGTCAGGGAACTGCCGTAGTGCTTGCCGATATAAATGAACAGGCAGGCGCCGACGTTGCTGACAGGATGCTTGCTGAAGGCATGGATGTCGCATTTTACAAAGTAGATGTTGGCGTAGTTGATGAGGTTAAAAACTTAATTGGAACAGTGAAAACTACCTACCATCGCCTGGACTGGATTATCAATAATGCCGGAATATCATTTTTTAAACCGATAGATATTATTGAAATCAGTGAGTTTGACCGGGTAATTGACGTTAACCTTCGCTCGGCGTTCTTATTTGCTAAGTATGGAGCGTCACTTTTGCGAAAGTCGCCAAACGCGGCGATTGTCAATATATC
Source organism: Bacillota bacterium (assembly GCA_023443285.1). Taxonomy (GTDB): domain Bacteria; phylum Bacillota; class Negativicutes; order Sporomusales; family Sporomusaceae; genus Sporomusa. The sequence continues at coordinate 110,482 of JAEZVB010000002.1, read as the reverse complement.
TTCCACCAGAGCCAGCATGAGTGAACCGCATAATGAAGCTTACTCTACCGCGAAAGCCGGGCTGCTGGGTCTTACTCACGCGCTCGCCAATTCGTTAGGTCCCCAAATCCGAGTAAATGCCATTTGCCCGGGCTGGATCAATGTCGGCAATTACGGCGAATTACGTCCTGTGGATCATTTGCAACATCCGGCAGGGCGGGTTGGTATTCCGGAAGATGTGGCTAATATGGCCGCGTTCTTGGTGTCGCGGGAGTCTTCCTTCATCACTGGTCAATCCTTTGTCGTAGATGGTGGCATGACAAAGAAAATGATCTATGAAGAGTAGAATAAAGAAAAGCAAAAAATCCGCCGTTATTCCGATGAATATGGAAACGGTGGATTTTATTTTTGCAGATTTGTTAGCCTTCGATTATGTCAGGCATAAAATAAGATAATAAGTTGTTAAGGGGAGGAATATTCTATGCCTAAACATAATGGGCCAGAATGCCCGTATCCGTCTTCATGCAAAACGCATTTGAAATACCGGGTGGATATCCCCATTAACCTGGCAAAATCATTAGAAGGCAAATATTTTGTGGGTTATGCCGATAACTTGACGTTCGGAAATGGCACCAGCGCCTGGGCCAGACTGTATAACCCCAAAAATTCGGGAGTGCGTCTGCATGTGGCGGTTTGGACGGTAAGTGATATAAGCCAATCCACCTTCCGGGCTCAATTCTGGTTTAATGCTAATCCGCCAGGAAGAATCCAGACTTCTTCCTTGGTAACTCCCGCTAATCTGGCGTGTTGTCCGCTGCCTTGTCCCCAAATAAAGCTTGAGTATGCTTCACAGGTCACTGGTGAGCCAGAGGGCGGAGTTAAAGCCTTTGTGCGGCGCGGTCAACCTGAGACTACACTAGTTGACGATGAACAGGGAAAATTCATATTTGCGCCCGGCGGGTCTTTCTTGATCTTTTTGTCCAATCCGGAATCGCCAACGATACCGACTGGGGGTAGAGTTGCTTTCGGCTGGTGGGAAGAGCCGATAAAGTAGTTTATTATTTAAAAGTATCTAAATAATCCTGCACGCTGTTTATATAGCGCCCAATGTGAATGCCGTCGACAAAGGAGTGATGAGCCTGAACCGAAAATGGCAGCAGGATTTTATCGCCGGCAGGGAAGTATTTACCCCAGGAGATTCTCGGAACAGAATCGTCTTTGTTTAGAGAAATGGTGTGAGAAATATGTGTAAAAGCTACCCAAGGAACACAGGTTATATAGATGACATCGTCTCTATCGGCTGCTTCTTCGGTTATAAACTGAGTCTGAGCTGTCGATTTCTTTTTGGCATTATGTGCAAAGTTTTCGGGGGAATCTTCTATATCTGCAATCACAAGCTTGAACAGGTCTGACCCTGGAGACATATCGGTGAAGGACGGATAGATTTTATCATGCAGTACAACTTGTTGGCCTCGGCTTCGATAACGAAACGCCTCAACATCTTTTAATACATAAGTAGCAGCATAGATCATAGCATAATAAAAGGACAGCTGTTTTTCTTTTATCCTCTGTAGGAAGTGGGTAATATCAATATTGGTACAGATATTATAGTGCGGATAATCCATTCCTTTAAAAAACTCATAATGGTTTTTTCTTTCCCAGGTATCCACATCAATTATTTTCATTGGAAAGGCCTCCTCCTTCAGCCACAAACTCGCTCACAACGTTTACTCTACTCACTGTCACTCTTGTTTTCTGTGCGAGTTACAGGTTGGTGCTGCTGAATCCGGCTTAGCGCAATATCAAGTGCTTCTTTAGCAGTCGTGGCATAGTCAAGCTTAACCCACTTACGCTCATCAAGATAGCAGCCTTCGTAGGCTACTGCCCGCACTCTTGCGGCCCAGCCTCCCGAAGTTTCGACAATTACAACAGGTTTATGGTTTAAATAGGCCGCAGATAACTCGCCCAACGTGCCATTGCCGCCGGCTATCATGATGATTACATCAGACGAATGTACTAAAATAAGGCTGCGGTAGTCAAAACTTAAGCCTGTTGTAATTGGAATATCGATATACTCATTGGCAACGTCCACGGTATCGCCAGGCAAAATGCCCACAACCAATCCCTTGGCTTGTTTGGCTCCACAGGATACCGCTCCCATAACCCCACTTGTTCCGCCAGTAAGAAGAATGGCGCCGCGTAACGCGATTTCCTTGCCGATTTCTTCGGCAAGAATACGGGTTGCTGGTGGTATTTCGCCGGACTGTCCAATGACTCCAATTCGTATCAATCGTATCCTCTCCTTACGGCTATATTGCTCCTTTGCGATAAAGAGAATGCATGTTATATGGCCTCTTCGCTATTTTCCAGCATACGGGAGGCAGCAGAGGAGAGATTATCGGCCATAGTAGCTAGTTTTTGGCTGGCAGAGGCCATTTCCTGAATCGAAGAATTTTGTCCGCTGACGGTTGTTGTTACATCATTAATTGTCTGAGATAACTGATGAATAGCGGCTTGGATTTGCTGGAGAGAGGAAGTGACGTTTTTTACTGAGTCAGCACTGGAAACAGCGAGCTTGCGTACTTCTTCGGCAACTACCGCGAAGCCACGTCCCTGTTCACCTACACGGGCAGCTTCAATAGCAGCATTTAGGCCTAATAAATTGGTTTGGTCGGCCACGCCTTTTATCAACGATACAATTTCGTCGGTTTGTTTTATCGCAGTTTCCAGATTAGTGCTTAGTTGCTCCATGTTTGTGCTGGAGCTCTGTAGCATTTGAGCGCCGGCAGATAATTCTTCCATGCCGGCCGTTAGCTCTTGTGACGAAGCGGCAAGTTCACCTGATATATGGTGTACAATTTCTTGATCTTTTGTTAGTTGGCTGACTAGTACGCAGCCAATAACCTTATTATTTTCTTTAAAGGGCATGCCGCAAACATAATAAGCGGTTCCATTAACTGCTTTTGTACTGTCAATGCTTTTGACAATTCGCTTCGCGCTACCATGGCAGGCTTCCACAATAGGACCTCTTGCCTCAGCGCCGACTTGTAAACCCAAATTAATGTACTTACCTGGCGCATAGGCGGTGTTTTTCATGTCTTTTACAACAGTAACACTGATATCGCTGGGCATGATGGAATTTAAATAGGGAGCAACTTCGGTCATCAAATCAAGAATTTCACTTGCTGTATGCTTGGCCATTACATCTACTCCTTTACTATAGCTGGGCTTTTTTCCATAAAAAGATAACTATTTTTTCGTGATAGAGCTCCATAAGTCCTGCAAGACACTGTGATTTGGATAAAGAATTGCTTAAGTAATAACATAACCCTCCTTGGTAGATACTTGTAGATGAAGATAAGTAGGCAATAAGGAGGGACAAGCTTGAAAAAGCAAGGTGAGGGATTATCGGCCTGGCAGTTAACTATGCTGGCACTTGGCACAGTAATCGGGGGGTCTTTTTTCTTAGGATCGTCTGTTGCTATCCGAGCTGCGGGACCCGCAATTGTAATTTCCTTTGTATTAGGCGGCGCTCTTGTATATACCATTTTATATGCATTGTCCGAAATGACGGTAGCTGACCCGGTTCCAGGCTCTTTTCGTACCTTTGCCGAAAAGGCATATGGTCCGGCTGTTGGTTTTATTGTCGGGTGGGTATATTGGACGGGGCTGGTGCTGGCAATGTCAAGTGAAGCCATCGCTGTGTCTTCCTTGCTGCAGACCTGGTTTGCCGGAATTTCGCTGCCGATGTTGGGCGCGGCTGTTATCATCGTCGTTACCATTCTTAATTTATTTGGTGCTGACCGGCTTAGTAAGCTAGAGGGAGTGCTTGCCGCCGTAAAGTTACTAGCCATCATTGGTTTTGTGGTTCTGAGTATAGTTCTTATCAGTGGGTTAATGCCAGGGGAGCCGCAAGTGGGAACCGAAGTATTATCAAGAGAACCGGTATTGCCGGCAGGCCTTGGTGGCATTGCCGGGAGTATGCTGATTGTTATGTTTTGCTATGCCGGTTTTGAGGTTATTGGGTTAGCCGCGTCGGAAACAGCCAGACCTGAGAAGACAGTACCACAAGCCATCACCTATACTGTTTTCGGTTTAGTTGGGTTATATGTCACGGCTATTATGGCGATCTTGCTGCTTGTGCCGACAGGGGCAGTGACAACAGAACAAAGCCCGTTGGTGACGGCACTGACAGCCTGGAATTTGCCGTGGGCCGGCAATGTTATTAATATTGTGCTGGTCACGGCTATCTTGTCAACAATGCTTGCCGCCATGTTTGGGCTTGGACGAATGCTGCGGTCGCTGGCAGACGAAGGTCATGCACCGTCCTGGTTGCGCGATAACGGAGATATTCCCTATCGTGGAATTGGTTTCTCAGGAGCCGCCATGCTCGGCGGCCTTGGTTTGGGGCTTTTGCTGCCGTCTCAGGTATATCTTTTTTTAGTGAGTTCTGGAGGGTTTTCCTTACTGTTTGCTTACTTGGTTATTCTGGCAACTCACTATAAGCTACGGCAGCAACAAGGTTGCCCGCCACAAGGCAAGTGTCAATTGCCAGGGTTCCCAATTACATCAATGCTTGCGTTGGTGAGTATTGTAGGTATCATTGCCAGTATGCCGCTCATTCCCGGTCAGGGGGCGGGTTTATTTGCCGGGCTGGGGTTTGTGACGCTGTTTTCGCTAGTTTATTTGGTGAATAAAAGCCTATTAACAAAGCAAACCAATAAAAAGAGCTGGGATAAAGGACATACTAGTTTAGCAGCTATGCAGGTGGAAAGCGCCGAAGAATTGACAGCAAACAGTAAAATACTTTCAGCGAAAAAACAGGCTAGATCTAAGGGGATTAAGAAGAAGTGATGTTTAGGGTATAGATTAAGCCGGCTGTCTTTGCACCTTGCTGTAAGCAGCAAAGAAGGAATGCGCCTTTAAACAAGAGCCATTCCTTCTTTGTCATTTTGGTGATATACTCAAATAGTGGTAATATATTGGAAAACAGGTGGTCATGTATGGTAAAGTCGTGGCAGAGTTTTGCTTTAGGCGCTCTTTCCATGTTGCTGGTGGTAGTGGCTGTGTATATGCTTTTTCCCGTTATGGAAAAGAAGTTACATCCTGAAAATAGCATGATAAGTAACGAGGAACTTGCCAATAAAGTTACAATTACCCCGCTACCAACGCTGCGGATTATTCGCGGAAACCAGGTGGCTTTTGAAGGTAAGGTTGAGCTGCGCCAAGCGCTTGCTGGCCGGGCCGCTCGGGATATAACCATTGTCAATTTTCAGGCCACCGGCGAGCATGCAGATAAATCGGTAATTAAGATTGTCTGGGAAAATGGTGAGGTGGAAAAAGTGACTCCGGGGGCAACTAATAAAAGCTTCTCACCAGATCGGCGAGCGGTAGAAATTGTAGTTATGGGATATAGTATGCACGAACAGCGCATTTTCCGGGATATCAATCGTAAAGGTACGCTTACTTGGGAGCTTCGCTATGAACCTATTGACTAAAGGCAAATAGCTAGACTAGTATAATCGAATATATAATTGTTGTGTGGAGAGGGTTTATTCATGTCTATTCTTGCTGGTTTTTTGCACTATTGTAAGCCGTATAAAACGCTTTTTTACACGGATATGGTTTGCGCCGTTTTGGTGTCGGTTATTGATTTGGTGTTTCCACAAGTGCTCAATTACTTAACAAAAATTCTATTAACCCAACAAACGGCGGAATTTGTCGCCATCATCGGCTATGCTGGCGCAGGCATGATGCTGCTTTATGGCATTCGTTATGCCTGCCAGTACTACATTACAACCTGGGGACATGTGATGGGGGCAAGGATGGAAAGTGATATGCGGCAGGATTTGTTTGATCACCTGCAGCGTCTGTCTTTTTCCTACTATGATAAAAATAATACCGGCGAGATGATGTCCAAATTGGTGGCAGATTTGTTTGACATCTCAGAACTCGCTCACCACGGCCCGGAAAATATTTTTATTTCCGGTCTCAAATTGCTTGGTTCCTTCATTTTGCTGTTGCTGATTAATGTGCCTATGACGCTGATCTTGTTTGGTATTGCGGTGAGCATGACGATATTTAGCTACTATCAGAATAAGCGCATGAAAGTAATCTTCATGGAGAACCGCAAACGGATTGCCACAGTCAATGCGCTGGCGCAGGATAGCCTGGCTGGGATTCGCGTGATTAAGTCGTTTGCCAATGAGAAGATTGAACAGGAAAAATTCCGTCGCGGTAATGAAGCTTTTCTTGATTCCAAAGAAAGCGTGTACAAAATCATGGGGAGTTTCCATGCCGGTAACGGGTTATTGGAAGGGCTCTTATATGTTGTTGTGCTGGTAAGCGGCGGCTATTTCATAACAAAAGGTCAGTTAGAGGCAACTGACCTGGCAGTGTACGCACTGTATATTGCGATTTTCATTAATCCACTTGATGTGCTGATTAACTTTACTGAACAGTTTCAAAAAGGTTATGCCGGGTTTAAACGGTTTGCCGAAGTGCTTGAGACCCGGCCTGAGATTGTGGACAAAGAAGATGCCGTGGCGCTAGCCGATGTGCAAGGCCGCATTGAGTACCGCGACGTGAGTTTTGCCTATGACGGCAGCAATGCTGTGCTCAATCAGGTCAATTTTGCGGTGGAAGCAGGCAAGACCATTGCGCTTGTCGGTCCGTCCGGCGGCGGTAAGACAACCATCTGTTCCTTGCTACCACGGTTTTACGACGTGACATCCGGGTCAATTTTGATTGACGGGCAGGACGTGAGGGATGTTACTCTCAGGTCATTGCGTAGTGCCATTGGCATTGTGCAGCAGGATGTGTATTTATTTGCCGGCAGCGTTAAGGATAATATATCGTACGGGCGGCCGGACGCGACACAAGCTGAGATTATTGCCGCTGCGCAAAAAGCCAATATACACGACTTTATTGCCGGCTTGGAAGCAGGCTATGACACCTATGTTGGCGAACGGGGTGTTAGGCTGTCAGGGGGGCAAAAGCAACGCATTGCGATTGCCCGGTTATTCCTGAAAAATCCGCCAATTTTAATCTTGGATGAAGCAACATCTGCGCTAGACAACGTGAGCGAACGCCATATTCAAGCCTCGCTGGAAGAACTGGCCAAGCAGCGAACAACCATCATCATTGCCCATCGCCTGAGTACCATTCGCCACGCAGACGAAATCATCGTGATTAATGATGGGCAGATACAAGAACGTGGTGACCACAACGCGCTGCTAGAACAAAATGGTTTGTATGCCAAGTACTACAATATGCAATTTGACGGACTCGATGCAATGGAGTAGGCTTTTTGAAAAATGCTTTGATAAGGAAACCAAAACCGGGTTAATGCTTTTGCGGCGCAATGTGAACTGTCGGTATAATGAATTGCAACGAAAGATAGTGGAGGGAATGACAGTGAAAAAAGCGTTACTAGTAATTGATGTGCAAAACGAATACTTTACCGGAAAGCTGCCGATTACTTACCCGGTGGGCAGCTTTGGGCAAATTCTTAAGGCGGTAGATGCCGCCAATCAAAGCAAAATTCCGGTAATTCTTATCAGGCATGGAGCAACACAAAAAGAGGCGGCTGCTTTTGTAAAAGGTAGTAGAGGCTGGGAAATTCATGAAGATCTTTTGGAAAAGCAATATGCACGTATTATTGATAAGACTCTTCCAGGAAGCTTTACAGGTACCGAGCTGGAAGCTTGTTTACGAGACATGGGTGTAGATACCCTTGTGATCTGTGGCTATATGGCGCAGATGTGCTGCGATACTACAGCAAGGCAAGCGGTTCATCTTGGTTTTGCCGTAGAGTTTTTGGCAGATGCCACAGGCACGCTCAATATTGACAATTATGCGGGAAAAATTACGGCTGAAGACCTGCACAAGGCAGTTATCATCACACAAGCCATGCGGTTTGCCAAGGTGCTTACTACCGATGAATGGATAAAAGACTGCGAGTGATTTGGTTGACAAATAATGGTCAAAGAGTATAATGACAGATATGAGACTTATTCTCAGGGCGGGGTGCAAGTCCCCACCGGCGGTATCCCAGTTATACTGGGGAGCCCGCGAGCGCTCTTCGTGATTGCGAAGAGGTCAGCAGAACTGGTGAGATGCCAGTGCCGACGGTATAGTCCGGACGAAAGAGGATAAGGCGGTCAGCACAACGTTTTGTGAGCTAGTTTTGCACTTATTGGTTCATCGCTGTCGCCTCAAGGCCCTGATTTAGTAAGTCCTACTATTACTATAGGAGGCGCATTACTATGAATCAGAATTTGTTAAGTCAGTTTGGCACTGCCGAGGAACGGGTGAACCGGGCTCTGAGTGCACTAGGTAATGGTCAGGGTGTATTGGTAACAGATAACGAGCAGCGAGAAAATGAAGGGGATATCTTTTTTGCTGCTGAATCGCTTACAACAGAGCAGATGGCACTATTGATCCGTGAATGCAGCGGTATTGTCTGTTTGTGTTTGCCGGAGGAAAAAGTTGAAGCGTTAGAATTGCCGATGATGGTAGATAACAATACCAGCAGTTTTCAAACAGCGTTTACTGTTTCTATTGAAGCGGCACAAGGTGTTACTACCGGGGTGTCGGCTGCTGACCGTGTTGCTACAATCAAAGCGGCAATTGCCGATAAGGCCTCAGCCGGAGATTTGCGCCAGCCCGGCCACGTTTTTCCTTTACGGGCAAAAGTCGGTGGCGTATTAGAACGGCCGGGACATACCGAAGCCAATGTTGACTTAATGCGGCTCGCCGGTCTCAAACCTTATGGCGTATTGTGCGAACTCACCAATCCGGATGGAACCATGGCACGCTTACCGGAAATAGTTGCGTTTGCCAACAAGAACAAGATGCCGGTAGTTACCGTCGACGATTTGATCGATTATCGCAAGATTCACCAATAAAATGGGACGTAGTAAAAAATAGTTCTGGATAAAACTATTTTATATAATAACACCAGCCTTCCAAATTTTTACCTGGAAGGCTGGTGTTATTATATATATATGAGTAACCCTGCAGGAAAATAGAGGGAATTGTCGAAAGTATTTCGTTGTTTACAAGTCAATATCTGCTAGGGGGTTATTAATTCTATGGAAATGAATTTGCTAAACCTTCAAAATTTATTACAGAACTATGGGGTGTTAATAAGTTTTTCCGGTCGTTTTAGCCAGACCATTATTGAAGAGTTGGGCGAGGCCGTAAAAAAATATTTGGAAACAGAAGCTACGCCACAGAATGATATATATAATGTTTTCTCCATATTTATTGAACAGACTCAGAATATTAAGAACTATAGTATGATAAAAAGCGGGTTTCCTATAGGAGAGCGTATTGCCAATTCGGGTATTGTTGCTATTGGCAAATCAGAAGAAGGCTATTTCGTTTCTGCAGGCAATCTCATTGAGAGTAGCGATATTGCGGTACTTATAGCTAGATTGGATGAAATAGTAGCACACGATAAAGTGGGACTAAAGAAGTTATATAAAGAACAATTAAAGAAGGAAATTCCACCTGGTAGTACCGGAGCCGGTCTCGGTCTTATTGACATGGCGCGGCGTACCAGCAGGCCGTTGAATTATTCCGTAGTATGTTTAGATGACCAGGTTTCATTTTTTACTTTGCGGGCATATGTTTAGGAGGATTATCATGGAAGTCTTATATATTGAAAAGACAAAGTCTACACCTAAAATAGAGTTTGATCCCCATAATGGCAAGATGCTTATTACAGGACAGTCTTACCCGGAAAACGCTTTTAAGTTTTATGAACCGATCTTTACCTGGCTGGATGAGTATTTGCAGCAATTGGAGCAGGCGGTGATATTGGAAATGTATTTTCATATGCCTTATATTAATACAAGCAGTTCCAAGTGTATAATGACGCTCCTTGAAAAATTGGAAAATGCATATCGTGAGGGGAAGAATGTGGCTGTTCGCTGGCATTATGATGTGGAGAATGATATGGCGTTAGAGTGTGCCGAAGAATTTAAAGAGGATCTTGAACTGCCTTTTGAGATTAATCCGGTAAAAGAGTAAATGCATAGCGATAACAGAGAAGGAAAGGAGCTTCGCCCTGACAGCAAGGGCATCATATATGACAGCGGCACAATTAAAGTTGTTGTACTGGCATGCCTTATCATTATACTAGCAGTGGTGCTTACAGGCAGCGTAAGCTACTTTATAACGCGTAATGCTATAGTAGACAAGCTAAAAACCCGGGATTTGGTGTATACTATTGAGTCTATTACGGCGAAAATTGACGGACGCATTGAGCGAGCTAATGAGGCCGCCTTGCTGTTAGCTACAGATCCCATGATAATTCAGTGGGTTTCCGGGGGAGAGCAAGATAGGCTTTTAAGCGAGTATTCCGAAGCAAAAATAAATAATATTGCGCAAAATTATGATTATGCCAATTCTTTTGTCGGCAGTGCAATTACCAACAGGTATTGGGCAGAAGGTTTTGAGTCAAACCAAGTTCTGTCTCCGACATCGCCAGATGATCGGTGGTTCTATGATGCGCTTAAGTCGAGAAAAGCTGTTGATATAAATATTGACTACAACAGCAGGAGACAAGATACTTTTGTTTTTATAAATGCCTTAGTCGGTGATATACACCAGCCAGTTGCAGTTGCTGGAGTGGGGCTCAGTATGAAATCGATTGCTAAAGAATTTCAGAAATATAAATTTGGCGAAAAAAGCAATCTGTGGCTGGTTGACGGTAACGGCAAGATTCATCTATCTGATGATTTTAGCGATAATGGTAAATATCTCAATGATTTTTTACCAACCGATGTAGTCGCTCAAGTTGTTCACAGCAGAGACAACGCGGCTACAACTCCACAAATTATGGAATACACTGCTAGAGATGGCGAAACAATGGATCTAGCTTATCAATTTACAAAATCGACTGCCTGGAAAGTGGTGTTCCAAATTCCGCGCAGCGAGAGTATTGCTATTCTCGGCAATATAAAGCTATATACGGCAATAGCTGGGCTGGTAGCCTTGGCGCTGATGATATTTGTTTTTTATATTGTATCTAACCGGATCGCGAATCCCTTGCAACGCGCGCTTTTGCTTACAGAACAAATGGAAAAGCAGGTAAAGGAACGGACTTGGGAACTAGTGGTCAAGAATCAAAAAATCATGGATAGTATTGAGTATGCGCAAAGACTTCAAGAAGCAATTTTGCCAACGCAGGAAGAACTACAGGCTGTTTTTAGTGGCTGTTTTGTTCTTTGGAAACCTCGGGATATTGTTGGTGGTGACTTTTATTGGGTACGACGGCTGGGTAAGGGCAGATGCCTAATTGCGGTTGGAGATTGTACTGGTCATGGAGTGCCTGGTGCATTTATGACGATGGCGGTGAATTCTGTTCTAAAACATATTGTTGACCAGGGGGAAACTGAGCCGGCACGCATCATAGCCGAGTTAAATTGCCGGATGAAGGAAATGCTTCATCGAAACAGCCACAATCGAATGGCAGACGATGGGCTAGACATAGGTATTTGTTATATCGATCAGGACAAGCAGGTGACGTTTGCTGGAGCTAAAATCCCGCTTTATATTTACAGAGAGAACCAAGTGTATGTTATTAAGGCCGACAAGAAGAGTATCGGTTACTATCGATCAAGTAATAATCTGGAGTTTACCAACCACTACTGGGCGGCTCAACCAGGTGATATATTCTATCTGACAACAGACGGTTATCTTGATCAAAATGGTGGGGAAGGGGATTTTCCTCTTGGCAGGAAGCGGTTCATGCAGGTAATCGAAGAGCATGGGGCACAAGAATTGCCGGAGCAACAGCAAGCCTTTGAGCAAGTACTATACGACTATATGGGTAATGAAGCGCAACGGGATGATATCACGCTAATCGGGTTTTCATTCAGATGAAGGGGGGCGTTTGGTGTGGCCTCAGGCAGAAATAGTGACGAGAGATTATTTCGTGATGAGAAAGAAATTATGCGGGCAGCAATGGCCAACATTACAGATAAGCGGTATTGCGGCAATGAGCTGCTGCTGCATTATAAAACGTTGGCAAGCCAATACCAAAAGCTGCTTCGCATTACCAAAAAGGTTTTTTATATCAGTGACAGTCAGGGTCAAGTACTGAAGCGTCATCAAAATGAGGTTCAGAACCTATTAGATAACGCGAATCAAGGTTTCCTTACCTTTGGTCGTGATCTAACAGTGGATCGACAATATAGTGCCGAGTGTACAAGAATTTTTGGCAAAAAAATAGGGGGACTATCGATACCTGAGCTTTTAGGACAAGGGAATAACGCTGTTGAAAAGGAACTGCAGGACGCTTTTACGCGTGTTTTTTCCTGTTGCAGGGGGTCTGAAAAAAAGGAATTAATGCAGATTCCAACTGTTTTTAAGTTAGGTGACAAAGATGTTCAGGTGGAATGCAAAATATTAGCCCAGACCGAGGAAACAACGGAAGACATTTTGATCATGATGATCCTGACAGACATAACAGAGAGATTGAAGGCGGAAGAAAAAATTCGCTTTTTGAGTTATCATGACAAATTAACATCCCTATTCAATCGTGCTCATGTCGAAGCCGTATTGCCGGAATTAGAGAAACCCGACTCGCTCCCGATAAGCATTATCATGATTGATATGAATGGCTTGAAGCTAATTAATGATGTTTTCGGCCACCAGCAGGGGGATTTGCTTTTGGTGGAACTGGCGAAGATACTAAGGAAATCCTGTCAACAGAAGGACATTGTCGCCCGCTGGGGTGGCGATGAGTTTCTTATTATACTCCCGCAAGCAGACGAAAGTGAATGTGCCAAGGTGTGTGAAAAGATTCAGCGTGGCTGTACGGATGTGGTTAACAGTACGATCCCCTTGAGTGCAGCAATGGGAGCAACGACCAAAAGTTCGGGGGCTATCCGTCTTGCAGAAATGTTTAATGTTGCTGAAAACAGGATGTATAATGACAAACTCAATAAAGGAAGAGAAGTTCGCAGAAGCATAATTACCAGGCTGGAAGAAATACTTCGTAATCGCTGCTTCGAAAGCAATGATCATAGTGACAGAGTAAATCAATTAGTGTTTGACTTTATTGCCTTCTTGGGAATGGATAGTGATTCTGCCGAAATAAAACAGATCATACAACTGGCAAAGCTACATGATATTGGGAAAGTGGCTATTCCTGTCGATATATTAGGGAAGACGGGTCCTCTAACATCTAGTGAATGGGAGATTGTAAAAGGCCACAGTGATATTGGATATCGGATGGCACAATCTATCGGAGAACCAACGTTGGCGGAAATCATACTAGCTCTTCACGAACGCTGGGACGGTAATGGCTATCCTTATGGACTAAAAGGGGAGCAGATCCCTGTTTTGGCTCGTATTTTTTCTCTGGCAGATACATATGACGTTATTACCCATGACCGTCCATATAAAAGTGCCCTGGATAACAAAGCTGCTATGCAAGAAATAGAATTAGGGATGGGAACACAATTTGACCCAGAGCTGGCCAAAAGATTTTTGGATTATTTGACTATGAACAACAAACTTTACAAGTAAATAAAGGAAAATTTATAGTATTGGCGAATTAATATCACATAACTTTTACGACAGGAGGTATTACCATGAAGAAAGATATTCTAGTTCCCTTTGACGGTTCACACAATGCTCTAGAGGCATTGCGGCTGGCTGCAAACCTGGCAAAATTATTACAGGAAAAGCTTATTGTCTTAAATGTGCAGCCAAGCTTTCGTACTGCACATACCAAGGTATTCTTCGGGGAAGCCACCATTCGCGACTATCAGCAGCATCTGTTTGAAGAGGTAATAGTATCTGCCAAAAGTATCTTGGAACAAGCCGGAGTAGAATATGAGTTAAAACTAAGAATTGGGGATGCTAAAGATCAGATTTGTCAGGAAGCGGGGATACGCGATTCTGTGCCGGAGGGTGAAAGTTGCTTACCAGACGGTGTGCGGATGATCATTATGGGGTCACGCGGCATGAACCCAATGTTAGGTGGAGTTTTAGGCAGCGTTAGTTATGGTGTGCTTAATGTAGCTCAGTGTCCGGTTACCATTGTCCCATACTCTTGTCCCGAATAACTACGAGATTAGTTGCAGATGTGATTTTAATCACCGACAGTTAATTGACTTTGGTATATCCTTTATCTAAGAATACAAAAGACTTCAAAAAATAAAGATAAAGGAGAATAGATATGCTGAGAAAAATTGTTACTATTAATGAGGACAAGTGCGATGGCTGTGGATTATGTATCGGGGCTTGTCATGAGGCGGCTTTGCAACTGGTTGATGGAAAAGCTAAATTGGTAGCAGACAACTTATGTGATGGACTGGGAGCCTGTTTACCTGATTGCCCCCGCGGAGCCATTAGCATTATTGAGCGAGAAGCGCCTGCTTTTGACGAAGCAGCTGTTGAGCAACATATTGCCGCCGGCAAGGCGCCGACCAGTTTGCCGCAGATGGCATGTGGCTGCCCGGGCACAATGGCCAGGGAGCTCAAAAGGAAAGAAGAAACTAGTCGTAGTGAGACGGTGGCGACAGCCTCGCAGTTACGGCAATGGCCATGTCAATTGCAGCTGGTATCGGCAAATGCACCTTATTTTGACAACGCTCACCTGCTGGTAGCGGCTGATTGCGCAGCCTATGCATATGCTAATCTGCATGCTGAGTTTATGCGCAATAAGATTACGGTTATTGGCTGTCCTAAGCTGGATAAGGCCAATTATGCTGCTAAGTTAACCGAAATATTGCAACTGCATGAAATCAAAAGCCTTACTGTAGTCCGCATGGAGGTGCCTTGCTGTGGTGGCTTAGAAAACGCTGTTATAGAGGCGCTGAAACAAAGTGGTAAGATGATTCCCTGGCGTGTGGTGGTAATCGGTACAGACGGTACAATCAGGGAAGACTAATTCATAGAATAAGATAGTAGGAATTTCAGTAATTGCTGGAAAGCCTACTATTTTTTTGCAGGATTTGGTGCTCCAGGTAAAGAAATACTAGAATATCTGCTAAATACATATCAAAAAATATCCTTGCAAATAAGGAAATAGGGCTTTGCATTTTGGTTAAAAAGACGGCCATTTTTCCTAAGAAAACTTGCAGGGGGTTACATATTGAAAAATGGTAATTATGTTAAATATGCTTTTGGCAATAACTGTTGTCACGTTGATGCTGTACATGCCACTTCACCGAAAGCCGATCGATTTACGGACGAGATTGCTGCCGGGATTATGGGCAAGACCGGATGCGCCGGGATTATTGGAACGGTTTCGCGGACAATTGCTGATCTTAACCGCCCGCCGAGCCTAGGAAATGACGAGGCTGTATGGGAATACCGGGATGTTATCAGTCAGTTTCTTTATAATAGAGGATTATTAGCGCCCGGATATTGCCAATTAGCCAGACCTTACCTGCATATTGGCATTCATGGCATGAAGGATGAACTTCATGGCCCCTTGAGTCTTGAGGTAGGGACAATTCATGGGCAAACCTGCTCCGGCAAGGTCAGACAATGGTTTGGTAAAACACTGAAGGCAAAAGTCCATCAGGCTTTTCCAGATGCAAAAGTTGTATTTGATAAACACTGGGTGGGCAATCAGTCGCTGGCTGCGCATCGCTGGGGCGAAGGGCGGCGTTATCCGGGGTATGGCAAAAACTATAATGCCTTTCAACTTGAAATTTCCCGGACGCTCAGGGAGTATCACCGCCAAGAAGTAATTGATATTTTGGCAGCTGTAGTCAAAGAATTTAGTGTTGTATTTTCCAGGAGGTAATTATTGTGGGTAAAATCAAAAAAAATCTTAGCGATAGTGAAATGCTAAAGGGCTGGCAAGAGGAGCCCACCTTTGAGACCGAAATTCTGGATGAACCGGTTTCGCGGCCGGTCAAGTCAGCAAAAAAGGAACCGGCAGAAGATATTAATAGTGCCTACTTTACACCAGAGCTCAAAGAGTCAGTTGGCAAAGCGTTACTTGAGCTAAAACTTAATCTTTATAAGCAAGGTATAGTTGATTATCAGATTAAGGTTGCCTGCCAAGACAATCAGGTAATACTGACAGCAGTAGAGGTCAAGCCTAAAATTAAAGCCGAGTCAAGCGGGAAACAGCATGTACACCGTGGGAATAAATAAAAAGGATAGGCTTTTTTGCCTGTCCTTTTCACTTATTTAGTCGTCTTCTGGTGGTATAGGTTCGTGGGTAAGCGCAAACAGAGCGGCGGTGAATTCGGCAATATGTTCCTTCTCTTCGTTCATTAGGTGGCAGAACAGCAACTGCACATCACGGTCTTCGGCGGTTTCCATATATCTTTGATATTTATTTGTAGCTTGGAGTTCGTCATGTAAGGCTTTGGTTGCCAGAATTATTGTCGGCATGTCTTTGCGGTCAGGCGGAACCACTGGGCTATTGCTTTCCTTGAGGATAGCTGCTTTAGTCTTGGGTTTGGGTCGGGTCATTAACAGGATATCAAGTTCTTCCTCGCTAAACATTTGAGCCTGTACGGGATCAAGGCGGGAAACTTCCCGCATGATTTCAACATAATGATGCATTTCGTCCTCGGCTACGTCCAAAAAGAGATGGGGCAGACAGGAGGTTCGGGACGCTTCCAGATAAAAGGCAATAGCATTACGCTCATCGGCCGCTGCATCCCGGAGAAGCAATAAATCAGGGTGATTGGGACACAGCTCGTCAGCACATGACATATTCTCAGATATGGCAAGTTTGGGTTTTGTTGATTTTTTATAAGCACGGAACAAGGCCATTATATCCACCTCCAATAATCTTATATATTCTATGCCGGACATCAAATAGAGGTTAATAGGGGAAGGATATTGAGGAGCCATGTCAAATAGTATCTTGCATATTGCAAAACGGTTAAGAACGGCCGCTATATGGATGAAAGACAACTAACCAACCGGCGTATTGCCTGAACTAACAGCCAAACTGGAAAGGCTGGAGGAAGAAAATAACCGGCTTAAAGGAACGCAGCAGAGTATTGCGGAAATAAATCATAGCGATAGCACAGTATCCAGGGATTCGGATAACTAGAGGCTGACAGGGGGAAGCGCATGCAAAGCAATAGTGCAAAGGGTAAACTCGTAAATTTTCTGATACTTGCAGCTATACTGCTACCGCTGATTTTTATTGCAGAAGTTGCTTTTGTAGAAAAACAATATGTAAAGGAAATCAACCAGGTACAAAACAAGAAACTTAGGGCTGAAGCCGAAGTGTATTGGTTAGCGGGTCAGACTGCGTACATACGGGGTATTGCCAAACTAAACGCAATTGACACGAGCGATCCAGAGGCTCTGCCTGTGGATTTGCGCAGTTTTCTTACTGCCGATTTTGTAGCGCTGGGGTATGCGCAACTTGATGGAAAAGTCTACTCTGACACCAGTGGCAGTGGTGTTGGCGATATCTCCAGGCAAAACTATTTTGCGGAAGCGGCTGCCGGACGGGAATTCGCCGGACGGATGACGGGAACTGACTGGTTGCTGGATGAAGAGGTTACGGTAATAGCTGTACCGGCCACTGTTAATGGAACAAGGACAGGTGTTGATTATGGTGTCATTCGTCAGGCAACCATGGAAGCCATGTTTGCGAATTTGGCGCCTGGCGGTATAAGTGAACAACAGGTGGTTGGCCGCTGGTTGGCATGGCTTGGGGGAGTATATTTCCTAGGCATTATACCATTACTTTTGTTAGTCTACTTGTTGCGCCGTCCAAAAGCTGTTGAGACACCGACAGGTGCAGTAATCGAAAATCAGGCTGTTGCTGGGAAAAAGCTAAAAATCTCTGAGGCTAAAGCGACTCTTGCCGAAAAAACAGACACACTGAGAAATGAGTCCGTAGCCACACCGAGTGCAGAGAATGCGGAAACCATCGCCGTCAGAAAAATCGCCGAGATGATTGCATTAAATTCAGCTGATTCTGCGTCGGCTGTCGGCAAGGCACCTGTGGCCGACAAGCCTGCCGCAACGAAGATTATTCCTGCTAGAAAATTAACCGAGAAAGTTGCTGCAGAAATGGCTGATACAACACCAGCCGCAGTGATTGACAGAGTAATGGCGGTTGCCGCCTATAAAGGAAGCAGAGCGGCAGCCCAAAAAGAACCTGTCATTCTTCGTGAGTCTCAACCAATGGCAGCACCTGAACTAAATCAGGATGAAGTAGCTGTTTTATCGTCGCAAGACCTCGCAGCTCCGCAGCAGCAACCGGTGATGGCTCAAGAGTGTAAGGCGACGGATTTGTCGACCGGCGATAGTTTAACCAATTTATATACCCAGTCCGTATTTGAGAAAAATATAGCTGCCCAATATGGTAATACTGATAGTGGATTTGTTGTCCTAAGTATTGATGGCATGAAGGTAATTAATGATTTCCTCGGCCATATGGCCGGAGATACAATAATTACAACGGTTGCCGATATTCTTAAACTGGTGATCGGTTCGGACTGTATGGCAGCCCGTATTGATGGAGACAAGTTTGTTGCGCTGCTTACCGGTGTTTCAACGGAAGCGCTGGAGGATCTCAAAAAAGATATAAAATACAATGTTGACCTGCATAATATACGCAAGCCTGAGTTGCCGTTAAGTATAACAACAGGGGCGGCGATGACCAAACAGGGAGAAAGCCTGTTGGCAGCCTGGGAACGGGCGACGCGTGATATGGAAAGCCGCAAAGCGGTTAACCGGGTGGAAGCCCGCAAGTTTATCATGATGTCAATCAAAAGGTATCGCCGGAAATCGTGAGCAGTTTTCCGTGATACTCTGTATAAACAAAATTGCCGGCGTGTGGTTTTTAGCCACATACCGGCAATTTTGTTTATATGATAATTCGATTATTATTGGCGGCTAAACTTGGTTAGTCCCTGCCGAAACGCTTCGGTGGTTTCCGCGGTTTCATCCAGCAAGTAAATGCGGCCAGGATTACCTTGGGAGTCGCGGTCAATCCCGTTCCACCAAATGGCAACTTTTATTTTGTTAAATTGACCGATTTGATCAAACATGCGATTCATCCACGCTGGCTTATTGCCACCGAAGGAATTAGAACCGAATTCAGTAATCATAAACGGTTTCGAAAAATGCTGCGCATACTCGCTATAAACTTGCGGATAAATACTGGAGAATTCCCGCCACCTCTCGCCGGGAAAATAGGTGCCGGTG
Organism: Bacillota bacterium; assembly: GCA_023443285.1. Classification (GTDB taxonomy): domain Bacteria; phylum Bacillota; class Negativicutes; order Sporomusales; family Sporomusaceae; genus Sporomusa. The sequence goes on along the minus strand of JAEZVB010000002.1, from coordinate 91,336 downwards.
TTATAGCCTGTCAGACCAACAACATCGACATATTCGTCACCAGGATAATACATTAAATAATGGTTCCACTTAAAAGCAGGGAAAGACAAATCGTGAGGGTTCCATACCCAAATGAGATTGTCAACGCCGTTAGCATCAAATATGCCGCGAATATGGCGCCACATGGCTTTATACAGTTCGGCATCTTTGCTGTAATAATGGGCCGAGTACCAACACCAGTCACCGTTCATTTCGTTGTTTAGTCGAAAGAGAATGGGATGGCCAAAGTATTTTATTTGTTTAGCATACATTTCGAAATATTCATCGTATTTTCCATCCAGGATGTCATAGATGGTGCTAGAATTATCGGTGAAATCATAACCGGTTTGGAGTGTCAGTTCCACGGTTCTTCCCCGCTCGTAAGCCGCATTAAGCGCCATGATCGGCAGTCTTTCGTTAAACGACTGGTAGCGAACTAATATGGGAAACGTATAGTTAAGTTTGGCTTCCAAAGCATCCAGGTTTTCAAATTTCTGGGGTGCGACCGGTTCGAAAATACCCCAGCGCAGCGGGCTTGCTGTACTAAAAAAATGATCATAAAGCGCGCGGGTTTCAGCATTAAAGGGGGTAGTTGACTTAGCTTCAGGACGGTTAAACTCTGGTGTGCCCTGCCGCTCGACCAAAGTAAAGCTGGCGGCGATTTCCCCAGCGTTTTCAATAGGCTGGGTAGACTTAATCATAACAGTGTAGACTTCACTCTCGTTTTTAGCTAGCTCAATGCTGGCATAATAGTTTTTGTCGTTGGGTACGTGGGCAAGCTTGCGGCGTGTCCAGTTTAGCAAGTGAATCTTGAAACCGTTTTCGCGGTAGGTTTCATTGGCGAGCAAGGTATGTTCACGGGTGTTGTTTATAAACTTATTGCTGTACGCCATATAGTCGGCGGTTGAAGCCTCGGTGTTGGTGAAATTATCGTAGAAAATTTCTATGCGAAGAGTATCGTTTGTCAAAACCGTAACTACCGGTGATAATGAGGCGTCGATAATAAGCCCGCGTGGGACAAGCAGGGAATACCCGTTGGCGTAATCAGTTAAGTGCTCATAGTAATCGCCAGCAGGTGAGGTGACTTTGACATCGGCATTAGGCCCTGGTGCATAATTGGCATACTGTCCGTTGATAACCGAGGCGGCGTTAACCGGACTTGTCAGAATTACGGCTAAGAATATAGCGGTAATAAGGTAAAGCAGGTTGGGCATGAGCATTTCTCCTTTAATTTGGTTAAAAATATATTTAATTATATCATAAAAAGCAACATTTTCCTTGTGAGTATGTTCTTAAAAGCTGGTCGATTTGCAGATACTACATACATGATATTAATCACAGACTCAGATGCATGTTGCGAGTATAGTTAAGTTAGGGACGTCGCAAGACGGCCAGTAACTAAAGAAGGGAGGATAAACTATGGCATATAAAATTAACTCTGAATGCGTCAAATGCGGTGCATGCGCGCCGGTTTGCCCGGTCGAGGCAATTTCAGAAGGCGATAGCCAATATGAAATTGATCCAGGTCTGTGCATTGACTGTAGCGCTTGCGCAGCCGTTTGTCCGGTAGGAGCAATCAGCCCAGGTGAGTAGTATTTTCCTAGTGGTGACAAAAGTCCGGCTTGCGAGCTGGACTTTTTCAGCTATAATAACAGTAGAGGATATAAATGGGATCGGCTATGTTGGGGTGAGAGGAGAGCGTGACATGCAGCAATTGGAGTATTTGAAAAATATACCGATTTTTGAAGAATTGCCTCCCGCTGATTTGGCTGCTATTAATAAGGTGACCATTGAACGACGCTACAAGAAGAATATGATTATTTTTATGGAAGGTGAGCCAGGCGAAGGCTTTCACTATATAAAAAACGGTAAGGTTAAAATTGTCCAGATGGCGCAGGACGGACGAGAACATATTATCAATATTTTGGGATCTGGCGAGGTTTTCGCTGAAGTATTACTTTTTAACCGGGGAGCCTATCCGGCTACTGCTGTTGCCATTGAAGACTCAGTGATCGGTATTATAAAAAACAGTGACCTGGAAAACGTTGTGGCAGAAAATACTCGTATTGCCTTGCATATTATCCGGGTTATGAGCAAAAAATTAATACATGCGCAAATGAAGATAAGAACGCTGGCTCTATCGGATACTTTTTCGCGGACGGCTCAAGTCCTTATGCGCTTAGCACGGCAGTATGGCCAGCCGGTTGCCGGTGGTGTTCAGATTGCGGTTGATATGACGCGCCAGGATTTAGCCAATTTGGTGGGGACAACCCGCGAGACGGTGAGCCGGGTGTTAAGTGCCATGAAAAAGGATAAAGTTATTGATTTTGCCGAGCATCACATTATTATTCAGGATGAGAAAAGCCTGAAAAGGTATCAGGAATGAGGAGCTTATTGTATGAGACAAAAAACTTCTAATGGAACAATGACCTCCTGAAAAATACACTTGACTTACAGTTGTATACACGATATAATCATTTCAACAAAATATTTAACATGATGAACAGGAAGCCAAATGCAAGGTGTCCAGAGAGACGACGGTTGGTGCGAGTCGTTCGCTAAACAAGAAGGTTCCGCCTGGGAGTGACTGGTGATGAATCAGGATGGGATCCGCCCACTATAGCGGCTAAAGTTGGCCGAAAGGCAACATGGGTGGCAACGCGGGAATAGTTCTCGTCCCTACAGGGATGGAGAACTTTTTATTTTTCTTTTTATGCCACGCTTATGTTGATTTTGGTCTAAGCTGGGTGGCAACGCGGGTAAGAACTCGCCCCAAGGATATGGGGTGAGTTCTTTATTACTTTTGAGAGAAAACTAAAGAATGGATACAAAAAATGGAGGTAAGATCATGAAAGTATTAGTTTCTGAACAAATTGCACAAAAAGGTATTGAAAGACTTACAAAAGAAGGCGTTACCGTTGACGTAAAGACAAGCCTTTCGCGGGAAGAATTGCTGAAGGTTATTGGCGAATATGATGGCCTGATTGTTAGAAGTAATACCAAAGTGAATGAGGAACTGTACCAAAAGGCCACTAAGTTAAAGGTAGTAGGACGTGCCGGCAATGGGGTAGATAATATTGAGATGGAGGGTGCCACCAAGCGCGGGATTATCGTTGTTAATACTCCCGAGTCCAATGTTGTATCGGCGGCCGAACTTACCATTGGCCTCTTGTTTGCAACTTGCCGTAATATCCCGCAACTGCACAACAGACTGCAAGAACGGGTTTGGGATCGCGCCGGCCTTAAAGGCATGGAACTTCAGGGTAAAACCGTTGGCATTGTCGGCTTGGGACGTATCGGCTCTTTGGTAGCCACCCGCTTAAAATCGTTTGGGATGGAGATTATCGCCTATGATCCGTATATTAGCGATGCCCACTTCAAAAAGCTTGGCGTAGAGAAGAAAGAAGTCTTGGAAGATTTGCTGGCTCAATGCGATATTCTCACAGTGCATACTCCCAAAACCAAAGAGACTTACGGCATGATTGGCAAAGAGCAATTTAAAGCCGCTAAAAAAGGCCTGACTGTTATCAATTGTGCCCGGGCAGGCATTATAAATGAGACCGCTCTAATCGAAGCCATGAAGGAAAAAATCGTTAAGCGGGTTGGTATTGATGTGCCGGAAGGAGAACCCCATGCCACTACACCGCTGCTCGATTGTGACAATGTTATCATAACGCCACATGCCGGCGCTGATACGGTTGAGGCGCAGGATAATGTCGGTATAACGGTGGCGCAAGAAGTAATTTCCTCGCTGCGCGGCGAAATCGTACCTAACGCGGTTAATCTGCCTACTCTGCCGATGCAGGAATTTGATATTATCAAATCCTATTTAAAATTAGGCGAAACCATGGGTAAGATGTATTACCAATTAGAGAAGGAAGCTATTGAAAAAGTTGAGATTATATATCGAGGCGAGGTAGCGGCATTAGAAACTTCGGTTATCTCACTGGCTATTTTGAAAGGTCTGTTTGAACCAGTTCTAAAAGAGAAAATAAATTATGTAAATGCTAATGTTATTGCCAAAAGCCGTGGCGTTACTGTTACCGAAAGCAAAGAAACTACTGTTGGCAATTACCTGACGTTGCTTACGCTCAAGGTTATATCCAAAGGCAAAGTGTTTACCATTAGCGGCACCACCTTTGGTCTTGGGGAACTAAGAATTGTCGATATCAATGGTTTCGAATTTGATGTTAACCCCACTCCTTACATGCTGGTTGCCGAAAACTTGGATAAACCAGGGGTAGTGGGACAATTGGGAACACTGCTGGGGGTTGCTAAGGTTAATATTGCCACAATGCAGCTTGGCCGGAACGCCGCTGTGCAGAAGGCGATGATGATATTAGCTGTTGATTCCGAGGTCACTCAAGATACCTTAGATTTCCTTAGCGGCGTGGATGGGATTTTGCGGGTCAACCTTGTAAAAATATAAATGGAGTCTTAGAGCGGGTTAGTCATCGGATAAATTGCCACACTTTATAATGCATAATTTTGCAGCAGCAGGTGGATGTAATTAGCACTTGATGTGGCTACCAACTAAAATCTTAAACACAAGGCAGCCGTACCGAAAGGTACGGCTGCCTTGTGAGAACGAGCTTGCCGGGGTGCAAATCTTTTGTGGACAATTTCTAGGGGTTTGTCACCAAATTCCCGCGTTTCGTCGTAAATAGGTTTCGTGTTTAGTAATAAGCAGCTAGGCTAGTATTAGAAAGGTAGTAAAGGAGGTATTTATGTGAACCAACCAGTGTATCCTCAGTCTGTTGAGGAATTGCAGCACTTGTTACGGACAGCATCTGATACGGAAAGTCCTGTATATGTGTATCGGCAAGGTCTGACAACCGGAATAACTGTCAACCTTGGAAAATTAGATGAGATTTTGGAAATAGATGCGGCTAATCTTGTTGCAACTGTCAGACCAGGTGTTAAGCTCGGGACGTTGGCCGCTAGCTTAGCACAGCAGGGCTTGCGTTTTCTGCCTGCAGATACCCCGTTTTACCATGAAAAAACGATAGGACAATTTTTTTATGAAGGCTGTGCAAATTTGTCCAGCTTAAAATATGGGAGCGCCAAGCATTTCTTGATGGGCTCGGAGCTTGTGCTGCCAACCGGTGAGTTATTAAAGACCGGTGGAAAGACAGTCAAAAATGTTACCGGTTATGACTTCACTCGCTTTTTTAATGCACCCTATACCGATTATGGCATTACCGTCAAATTTCTGTTGAAACTACTGCCGCTGCCTGAGACGCGTAAAGGTATGGCAATCACGTTTGACGGTGTGGAAGAATTATTAGCTTTTGTTAAGGATTTGAAGGAAAGCCGGGTAGTTCCTGCGTATTTGCAGTGGGTTGACCGCCAGGTTCAGGATATTTTCCAAAATGATCTGCAAGATGAACTGCTTATGCTGGAATTTGATGGTTTACAGGAAGAAGTAGCCGAACAATATCAAAATGCGGCAGCACTGAGTAAGAAACATGGCGGCGCCATCCGAGAGTCCTACGAGGGCAGCGGACAAATGCCAGCTAAGTGGACTACTCTATATCAGTCTGCTGATAAGTATATCGTAACTGATGAATATAAAATGGCGTTTACCAGTCAGGGAGAATTCATCCGGGCATTTTATCAAATAACCAAAGACCGTGGTGTTAAGGCCGGTTTATTTGGTCAGATATCAGAAGGCAAGCTAAATATCGCGTTTGCGGCGTCGCAGCCAGACGATGCGTTTATGGAAGCCGCTCTTACGGCTGTTAAACAAGTTGGCGGCATCTCCTCCGGTAAATATGACCGTCTTACCGGCAAATGCCAAAGCGGTGTTTTGGCAGAACTTGAGGAGCGAGCCAAACGTAGCTTAGATCCCAAACAGATATTGAATCGCCCAATGACTCGGGGGGTGAACTAAATGGATAGTAAATATGAAGCCTGGCAAAAACAACTGGTTAAATGTATTCGCTGTGGTACCTGCCGCTCCGTTTGTCCGGTATTTCAAGCTGCCGATAATGAAAATACCACTGCCAGAGGCAAAGTTAAGCTCTTGGAAGCCGTTAGCGAAGGCAAATTACCGCTAACGCATGAACTACAACAGCGAATGGGCAAATGCTTATTATGCAAGGCTTGTGTAATTGGCTGTCCGTCAGGTGTAAAAACCGATGAGCTGTTCTTAAGCGCCAGAAAGATGCTGGCTGATCAGAACGGCTTGCCGCTAACGAAAAAACTTGCTTTTACCGGCCTGACATATCGCAAGTTGTTTGACCTGGGACTTAAAATGGGTTCGGTATTTCAGGGTGTTGTTTTTAAAGAAGCCCCTAACGGGCGGGGAAAGCTGGCGCGTATTCCCATGCCCAGTGCCGGACTTAGCCAGCGGCGAATTATCCCGCCTTTAGCAAATTCGCCCCTGCGAACCCGCTTGCCGGAAGTGAATACAGTAGCTTCACCTAAGCTTAAAGTGGCCTTTTACACAGGCTGCATGCTAAATTACATTTATCCCGAAGCAGGTGAAGCCATTGTAAAAATACTCAAAGCGCATGATGCCGAGGTGGTTATTCCAGCCAAGCAAAGCTGCTGTGGTACGCCGGCCTTTACTTCCGGTGATTACCAGGTAGGACGGCATTTGGCAGAAGAGAATGTCAAGCTGCTGGCTGCCGGAAATTATGATGTTATTATCACAGGCTGTGCGTCTTGTGGTGCAGCTTTGAAACACGAATACGGCGCTATTATTGGCAATTCCGAAATTAAACAGTTATGGGAGAAACTATCAAAAAAAGTCAAAGATATTACAGAATTTGTTGTAGAAAAGGGAATTAAGCAGGATTTGCGTGAGGTAAAAGCTAAAATAACTTATCATGACCCTTGTCATCTTGTTCGGGGCATGGGGGTCTCAAAAGAACCACGGCAGTTATTGCAGGCCATTCCTGGTGTGGAATATGCCGAAATGAAAGATGCTGCCAAATGCTGCGGCGCAGGCGGCACTTTTAGCATGGCTCACTATGAAATTTCCCGTACTATCAATGACTGGAAACTCGACAATGCGGAAAAGACAGGCGCTACTATCCTGGCAACCGGGTGTTCGGCTTGCCGGATGCACATTACCGATGGTTTAGGTCAACGTAACAGTAACATGAAGGTATTGCACACAGCTGAAATTATTGCTAAGGCTTACGGCCTGGAATAGGAGGGTGAGAAAATGCAGCAGCAAATAATTGCTGAGTTAAAAGGCTTGGTTGGTGCTCAATATGTTATGGATCAGCTGGAAGACAGGATTTGTTATTCATTTGATGCTACCTTTCGGGATTTTCTCCCTGATGTGGTCGTTAAACCAGGTAGTGTGGAGGACATTGTCGCTATTGTCAAGCTGGCAGGCAAATACAATGTGCCGCTGACGGCCAGAGGTGCGGCCACTGGTTTGTCCGGTGGGGCTGTTCCGGTAAAAGGTGGCATTAGTCTTGTATTAACCCGCCTTAACAAAATTATTGATATTGATACGGCAAACCGGGTAGCAATCGTTGAGACTGGCGTAATTACCGAGAATTTTGTTAATGCCGTAACCCAAGCGGGGCTTTTTTATCCACCTGATCCGGCTAGTGCCAAAACCTCAACCATGGGCGGCAATATTGCCGAATGTGCTGGTGGACCTAGGGGGGTTAAGTATGGTATTACTCGGGATTATGTGCTGGGGATGGAAGTAGTCTTACCAGACGGCAGTGTAGTTGAGCTAGGCAACAAATTTGACAGTGAGATGGCTGGTCCGGATTGGGGTATGCTGCTTGTTGGTTCTGAGGGAACGTTAGGTATTGTTACCAAGATTTATTTGAAGCTTGTTGATAAACCAAGTGCCAAACAAACGCTGTTGGCGATTTTTGACAGCTTGGATGATGCTGCCCGCACGGTAAGTGAAATGATTGCTTCCGGCATCATACCAACCACCTTGGAAATTATGGATAACCTGACAATTCGTGCGGTGGAAGATCATCTCAAAGTAGGTCTGCCGGTGAGTGCAGAAGCCATTCTTTTAATTGAAGTGGATGGCAGTGCGGCTGCCATTGTCAGACAGGCCGAACAGGTTATGAAAGTGTGTAAACAATGTGGTGCGACCGAAATTCAGGCCGCTTCCACGCCGGCAGATATGGATAAACTGTGGCGCGCCCGCCGGGCTATTTCGCCGGCATGCGGCAAAATTAATCCGACGAAGATTTCGGAAGATGCTACTGTACCACGCAGTCAGATTCCTGCCATGGTTCGCCGTCTGCGCGAAATTGCCCAAAAATACAACCTCAAAATGGTTATATTTGGACATGCCGGCGACGGTAATCTTCATCCCAACATTTTAAGCAATAAGCATGACCATGAGGAAATGGAACGGGTAGAACAAGCTGTTGAGGAACTGTTCAAAGCGGCCTTAGACCTTGGTGGTACGCTGTCAGGTGAACATGGTATCGGCTATATGAAAGCACCGTTCTTAAAATGGGAAACAGGAGAAACCGGCTTTGCTGTTGGCAAACAGTTAAAACAGGTTATTGATCCTAAGGAACTATTAAATCCCGGTAAGCTATTTACCGCTTAACTGTGCTTGCTGGAAAAGAGTATATAGGGGGAGGAACAAAAATGCTAAAGACCGTACCCAAGTATTGCAAAGGTTGTGGAATCTGTGTGGAATTTTGCCCAAAAAAGGTACTCAAGCTTGATGAACTTGGTAAGATTGAGGTTGCCAATCCTGATGATTGCGTAGCTTGCGGGCAATGTGAGCTTAGATGCCCGGATTATGCGATCTATGTAATTCCCGATAAAGAACAATAACGAACGGAGGAATGTACTTATGGCAAAAGCATTACTAATGCAGGGGAATAGTGCCTGTGCCGAAGGCGCGCTTGCGGCCGGAGCCAGGTTTTTCGCCGGCTATCCAATAACACCTTCCACCGAGGTGGCGGAACAGTTGGCCAAACGGTTGCCACAGGTCGGCGGCAGCTTTATTCAAATGGAAGACGAAATTGCCGGTATGGCGGCAACTATTGGTGCTGCGTTAACCGGGGTGAAATCCCTGACAGCTACCAGCGGTCCTGGCTTTTCATTAAAACAAGAATTAATTGGCTATGCATCTATGGCTGAGGTTCCGTGTGTTATTGTCAACGTGCAACGGGTTGGCCCCAGTACCGGTCAGCCGACATCACCGGCGCAGGCCGATATTATGCAAGCCCGTTGGGGTTCGCATGGCGACAGAGGTGTTATTGCACTCAGTCCGTCCAGTGTGCCTGAATGTTTCACTCTGACGGTTGAGGCCTTTAATCTTGCCGAGAAATACCGCACTCCGGTAGTCCTACTGCTGGACGAAATTGTTGGACATATGCGCGAAAAAATTGAGATTCCCGATCCTGACAGTCTGACAATTGTTAACCGAAAAAAACCTACCTTGCCGCCAGGAGAGTTTTTACCTTACAAACCCGAAGCTGACGGCGTACCGCCTATGCCAGCCTATGGTGACGGCTATCGTTTCCATGTTACCGGACTAGCTCATGATTATACCGGTTTCCCCAGTGGTGCCAATAGCACGTCCCATGAACTGATTGCCAGACTCCATACCAAAATTGATGATCATATTGACGATATTGTTACCTTTGAAGAACAGCAGCTTGACGATGCCGAGATTGCCGTTGTAGCTTTCGGTGGTACAGCACGTACCGCATATGCTGCCATCGAGATGGCGCGTGAGCAGGGTATCAAGGCCGGTTTATTCCGCCCCATTACCATTTGGCCGTCACCGGAAAAACAGCTTAAAGCGTTGGCTAAAAAAGTCAAAACCATTATTGTGGCCGAACTTAACTACGGTCAGTATGTAGATGAAGTAGAACGCATCGTTGCTGGTCAGACCAAAGTTGTGTCATTGGCAAAATGGAATAATGACCCGATTACGCCTGCTGAAATGTTAGCAGCCATTAAAGAGGCCAACTAAGGAGGGAAAAATCATGGAAATGGAAGAATTATTGAAAAAATACTATCGTCCCAAGCTGCCGCACATGTGGTGTCCAGGCTGTGGCAACGGCATTGTAACTGCCGCCATTGTCAAGGCTATTGATAAATTGGGACTTGATCAGGATAAAACCACGATCGTTTCAGGTATTGGCTGCTCGTCCAGGGCTCCCGGCTACTTGCATTTTGATACGCTGCACACTGCGCATGGCCGGGCTCTGCCGTTTGCAACCGGTATAAAAATAGCTAAGCCTGACCACAAAGTTATTGTTATCAGTGGTGATGGCGATGCCACCGCGATTGGCGGCAACCATTTCATTCATGCTGCCAGACGCAATATCGACATCACGCTTATTGTGTATAACAACAACATCTATGGCATGACCGGCGGACAATATTCGCCGTTAACGCCGCATTTGGCTAAAGCTACTACTGCACCATATGGCAATGTTGACCGAGCCTTTGATTTAGCTCAATTGGCTAAAGGGGCTGGTGCTACCTTTGTTGCCAGATCAACCACCTATCATGCCAAACAATTGTCTGAGCTTGTGGCCAAAGCCATTGAGCATAAAGGATTCTCAGTGGTGGAAGCGATGACAGGCTGTCCGATTTCCTTCGGCCGCCAGAATAAACTTGGCAAACCTGCTGCGCTGATTGCTTGGCAACGGGACAACACCATTGCAGTAGAAGCCGCCGCTAAACTCAAACCTGAGCAAGTGGCTGGAAAAATCCCCATTGGCGTGCTATATGAGGAAGACGCTCCCGAATATGTTACAGAATACGCCAAGGTTATCGAAAAAGCCATGGAAGGAGCGCGGTAATATGATGGAAATCAGACTAAGCGGTTCAGGCGGACAAGGCTTGATTCTAGCCGGCATTATCCTCGCCGAGGCTGCCATTGGCGATGGCAAAGAAGCAATCCAGTCACAGTCTTATGGCCCGGAAGCGCGTGGCGGTTCTAGTAAGTCGGAGGTTATTATCAGCCAAACCCGCATCCATTATCCCAAAGTAACCAACCCTAATCTGCTGCTGGCTATGACTCAGGAAGCGCTCAATAAATATGGCGCCGATCTGAAGGATGACGGACTGCTGATTGTGGACAGCACCTTTGTCCGGGAAGTACCAGCTAGATTTACTAATGTATACACTGTTCCTATTACCCAATTAGCTAAAGAGAAATGTGGCCGTGAATTATTTGCTAATATCGTTGCCTTAGGGGCAATTACCAAGCTTTCCAGTGTGGTAAGCCATGAGGCTATAGAAAAAGCCGTGCTTGCCCGAGTGCCGAAAGGTACTGAGGAAATGAACAAGCTGGCATTGCAAACCGGTTATCAGGCGGTATAAATAAACAACAACCTCTGGCTGGTACCACTGATACCTTCGAATAAGTCAATTTTCAATAAGTCAAGCCTGACCCTCTGCCCAAACTTGATTTTAAAACAAAAGACGGCTCCCGGACTACCGGGTTGCCGTCTTTTGTTTTTAGGGTTGCTATATATCCTTTTATTATGGCATTTTTACCCCAAAGGGCGCAAAAACCGGATAGACATAGTACTCTCCGCTCAAGGCACGAACGGTCGCCAGGATTGCGCAGCCTATCCATATAAGTCCGGCGCTGATGACGACGATCCACGCAGCGGTTTCTGTTTCGATCAACAGTGAAAGCACTAAAACAAGCAAGAGGATAACCGGTACCAGCGCCAGTTGGAAAATTGCCGCCTGCTTCGCATGGTGTGCCACAAAGATGTCTTTGCGCTTACAGAGCCAGATCACCAGCGGGAGTAGGCCAAAACCCAGGCCGCCGAAAAAGCATCCGCAATGTGCCGCAGCCGCCAGCATTTTTTGTCCACCTGATATATGTTCCATAACTTCTTATCCGGCCTGTTAATATCCCATCGGCAGAGCCGCATTATGCTCGCTGACCCATTTATAGCTCATGTAAACACTGGCTATAGTGGTAATAAATGATAAATTTGGTGAAATGAAATTAGCAATCAGCGCCCCTACTATAGCTACCGCTGCAAATAGCATCAAGCCTTTTTTAAAACCGGCCGCATAAAAGCCGCCCAATCCGAATATTCCTAGAAAAATTGCTAAACCTACACTTTTTTTCGACATATGAATTTCCTCTTTTCTATTTTTTAATTTATCTTCCATAGAATCATGGCCTCTATTTTCTCTACCAGGCCTCACCTCCCTTACTACAATCCAGTTTGTGCTGGAGCCATCCCCAAGAATTTAGCCATCCGCGCCGACAGTAGTGGTAATCTGACCGTTTTGAATGGTGTACTTTACGAGACGCGAGAGGGCACCTTGATTCTGCGGGTCAACAAACTCAAAGTAGTAGCCATAGGTGCCGTCTCCCAGCTCGCCGTCAGCAATGCGCGGTTGCTTGCCTAGGGTAAAGGTATCGGCTTCAAACTGGGTAAAATCTTCATCATCACCGCTGATAGTCATCGCATAATGCAGCGTCGTGATGGTGTCGCCCGCGTTGAGATGGATAAGTTCGCGGTTCGCGATGCCGTTCGTCGCAAGTCCCCGGCGCGCGCCGAGAATATGGTAAGCTTCGTCCTTGAAGTTGTAGATGACTTGCAGGTTGCACTCCTGTCCGTTGAGCTTGACCGGTACGGAGTAGAGGTTATAGTCGTCGCCCTCATAAGTGATTTCGATATAGACCGGATGACCGTCAAGCATTGGCCAGTTACCTTGAAAGTTATCTTTGAATACACCTTTTTCCCAGTCTGCATCGATGTCTGCATCGCTGCCAAGGTAGAGGATGATATTATCCTTTTCGCTCTGATATACGAGCTGACAATGTACAGAGGCCAGGTCATCCATCTGCTCCGGCCGCAGCTTTACAAAGGCAGTGCCCTGTTTGTCTATATCGACCGGTGTATCTTCGAGGGTGCTCACATCAAAGAGCTTTTGCTGCGCAGCCGGCTGTTCGAAAATTCCCCCACTGCCGGTTGCCACATTACTCAGATAAGGTGCGGCCTGCGGCGGCATCGTTCCAAAAACGAGGTTATAATAAAGGCATTTTACAGGCAGAAGCGGCGCAGCCTGCTGTGCGTAGGCCATAAACTCATCCGGATCGTTATTGTAAGAGTAGTAGCCGGAAAGGCCGCTGCTTTCTTGCCGATAAGGGCCGCTTACTTTGTAGACGACGCTGTCCTGTACGGCACGAAGAAGAGCTTCTGCAGTACCAGGCAACAGGCTGCGGCTATTTTGGGCCAGACTGCCAAGATCCAGCATGTTGGCATAGCCTTGTTCACGGGTATTGCCACCATAGTTTTCTGTCGCAGCCGCCATACGCGCAAAGCCGGTAAAGAAGGCCTGCGGGTTTTTTTCGGCCTGGCGCAGTGCCTCAATCCCAAAGGCCTCATAGGCGTCGCGTAAAGCCGGCAGCCGCCCTACGTCGATGACTGATAACGTGGCGGCTGCAGCTGTACCATAATCCTCACAGCCTGCAAGATAGGTATCGCAGATGGCCTGCCCCAGCTCGGCACCGTTCATGCCCGGGTTCTGGGCAAGTGCGCTGAGCCACCCGGCATAGTCCCAGCCATTTCCAGGCTCAATCTCTTCTGAGGCCACCATATAGCGCGCAAATCCGTGGAGATCATGTACGACGTCAGCAGTCGCCATGAGGCAGGCATCGAAACCGATAATTTCAAACGGTGGCTGGTCATGGTCAGACGTGTAGGCACCCTCAAAGGCCGCACGCAGATCATTGAGATTCATATAGTTTTGGGTACGCTCATCATAGCAGACTCCGGCTGCACTACCGCCGCCATGATCCCAGAGAATGCAGACGCGATGGTCTGCCGGGAAGTTATTCTCGCCGTAACGTAGGAAGTCCGCCAGAGTATCAGGCGACCCCATATCGGCATCAGGCAGCTGCTGCAAGGGGTGAATACCATCAGCATCATAGAGATAGCGGGCGACCGCGCCGGACGGAATGCCTGTCGTGTGCCACTCCACTGCGCCGCCAGTCTGGATAAGTACCCGGACGTTCGGCGGCAGCTGGACCTGCAGCAGTTCCTGGAGATCTTCTGACGCGGCACCGTTCTTGCTTTCAAGATCGGTGCCGCAGACATACCAGTAGATGGTCCAGGTATCTGTAGTCTGATACGTGTCGGACAGCACCGCTGCCACATCACCGGCTCGGCAGCCAGTAGGGAGGAGAAGCAAGATGCTCAGGAATACGGTCAGCAGTAGTTTTACAAAGAATGATTTTTTCATCGGGTGCCTCCTTACGACTTGCCATGTTCCACTTTTACACTAAAGGCAACACCATACAGGACAGACTGAAATTCCTCGATCTGTCCTGTATATGCATAACCTCTATGCCGCCGGCCAAATTACAACAATTTTCACAATTTCGTTGTCTTATATTTTAGTATTCATTCAAAAAATAACAACAGAATATGTACAAGTGGTTGTTTTTTGTGCAAAAGTGGTTCTTTTTCTGTCGTAACAAAAAGGAGCCTTTCGCCAGGGTATCTGGCGAAGGCTCCCCTATGCCACTATTTTTGTGAGCCACGGTGCTGCAGAACGGCAATGTGCTGCAAGGTGCCGTTGCTGCTGTTAAGGACTTTATCCATAATGGTGGGATCGGTTAATTTGGCGGTAGTATATTTGTTCATCGCATCAATGCGTAATGTGGTCACTTTATCCTGCAAGTCTTGTAGTTGTTCAACATTGAATTGACCGCTTTGCTGTATTTGATTTACCTCAGCCTCAATCTCTGCTATTTGCCGGACATAACCTTTAAAGTGGGCATTGTCATCAAGGCCGCCGCCTTTAAACCATTTGAGCATCATGAGTCCTAAGGTAAGCAAGGTCATAACCGCGCCAAAACCTTTTTGGATATTTTCAACGGTTTTGGCGGAAAAGACGGATTCATTGCGTTTTAAGAAGACTTCAGTTGCCGACGAAATGGGGAAGCCGGAAGGAATAGTAATATTCTTTTCGTCAAACTTCATCCGCAGCTTACTTTGCACTTTGGGGCTGTAGAGTATTTCCAAGAGTTTGGAGACGGCTTTTGTCTCCACTTTTTTGTTAGCTACCAAGTGCATGTTAACGCCAACCGACTTGAGGTCTTTGGCCGGTTCGGGAGGATTGCTGTTATAGGTGTAGGCCAGGATTTTCTCCCCGCTTACCCAGCCTTCCCGCAAGGCCAGTGCTTCCGGAAACGGAATTTCCAGCAAGTGATAGCCGTGTTTTTTGACCATGGTTTCCACAACATAGGAAGGTGGCATCGATACAATAAACATGGCATCAGGCAGCTTGAGCGGATGCATAGCCAGCACAGTTTCGGTGGAATCGTTGGTTTCGGCATAGTCAATATTTTCAGTAAGGCCGACAAATTTCATAACCTGGTGAGCCACTACCCGGGTTCCGCCGGTTTTCGACCCCACGTTGACCACCTTGCCCCGCAAATCTTTGATATCTTTGATCTCGGGTTTAGCCAATAGATGCAGCGACTCTGAGGATACGGTAGCCGCATGCTCCACATTTTCCAATCGCAGGTTAAGTCCGCCCTGGATAAAGGCCAGATCCAGCGTACCGTCGTTTACTTTCTCTAACGCTTTTACCGAGCCTGACACCGGTTTAATTACCAGGGTGATACCTTCCTTGGCTGCTTCTTCTTCCAGCACTTTGGCAATCATATGGCGTTGTGATAAAATATCGCCGCCGGTAATTGTCAAGGTATATTGCCGGGGTATCATATCATAAACAAATTTACCAAATGCGCCCAACAAAATAAGGACAACTAGCGCAGCTAGGGAGTTCATGATGATTTTGTTTTTTTGTATTTTATTTAGGTATTTCCGCAGCAGTTGTTCCGCTTCAAAGGTACTCGACATATTTCTATCCCCCAATAAACGCCTGTCAACATACTGACGGCGATTAATATACCCTAATTAAACCCTCGCGTTCGAGAATGGTTTGGCCTTCATTACTCATCACATAATCCACGAATTTTTGTACAGCAGTTTTTGGCTTGTCATATATTACTAAATAGAAAGAGCGGCTTAGCGGATATCTGCCAGACAATATGGTTTCCTTGCTGACAGGTATATTGTTGATGTGAAGTGCTTGTACGCCTGTTGACAAGTCCTTTAAGGCCACATAGCCGATGGCATTAGGATTAGCGGCAACTGTTTTAACTACAGCCTCCGCCGATTCAGCGATAGCAACCGACTTGGGGAAATCCAACCCTTGCATGACCATTTCATCCATGGCTTTACGGGTGGTTGACCCGGCTTTCCGGCTAACTATGGCGATTGGAGCATCGGTGCCGCCGATTTGCTGCCAATTGGTAATTTTCCCGGTAAATATGTCATTCAGCTGCTTTTCCTTAAGGCCTGTGATTTGATTAGCCTGATGCACAATAATGGCAACCGCATCTTTTCCTACCAGATAGTCTCTGGTGTATTGATCATCTTCATCGCGCTTTACTTCTCTGGACATGGTAGCTAAGTCAATGGCTGTCCGTTTGACGGCAATCAGTCCAGCCGTAGAACCGCCGCCTTCGCTTTCAATCAAAATTTTGGGATGCATTTTAGTAAAGCCTTCCTCCAGCTTAGCCATATAGGGAAGCATGGTGCTTGAGCCTGCCACCAGCAACGTTTCCTGTTTAGCCTGTTTACCACAACCTGCCGCTACCAGCAACAGAAGGAGCAAGCAGCAAACTGCGGCTAACTGTCTAATCTTTTTTCTCTGTTTCAACGAAGAACACCGCCCTGCATTTTATAGTCTTTTACCTGCGTTATCAGCGTGCAGGCAGCACCCCGGCCTGCTCAACAAACTTCTGGCCTTTGTCTGGCGCCAGCATATATTCCACAAATTTCTTAATTGACTCCGGCGAGTGCTGGGTGGTATATAGTTTTAAATCCCGAATGATCGGATAGGTTCCGTTTTTTATATTTGCTGCTTTTGCCTCGATAGCGTTAACTGCCACTGGTTTAATGGTATTGTCTATATAGCTCATTCCCAAAAAGGCAATCACACCGGAGTTTTGTTGCACCTGGGCTTTCATTAAATCCGACACCATAATCTTAGCTTTGGGAGTGATAATTTTGCCTTCGCCCATTACTTTTTCTTTCCAGGTTTCATAATTGCCGGAAGTGCCATCATGGCAAAGGACAATGATGGCTTCGTCCGCACCGCCAACTTGCTGCCAGTTGGTAATCTCGCCACTATAGATTTGCCGCAGCTGTTCTATTGTTAAGTTGGTCACAGAGTTTCGCGGGTTAACAACAGGTACAAGCGCATCATGGGCAATGATATGTTCCACCAAAGTAACATCATTGTCTTTAGCCCGTTTGGCCTGCTGCTCGTCATAATCAGCAGAAGCCATAGCCACATTGCAGGTAGCATCAATCAAGGACTTGATACCACGCATAGTGCCGGTAGACGCAATAGTTACCACAATGTCCGGATTCTCCTTCATGTACATTTCTGCTGTTTTTTCTGCAATCGGCGCCACATTTCCTGAGCCGCGCAGATGAATATTATTTGTTTCTAATTGTTTGGCGTTCCAGCCGGTAATAAAGAGTATGTTAAACAGTAACACAGCCGACAAAGTAATTATAAATGCTTTAGATAGCCGCATAGTATACCTGCCTTTCCTGTATTTTCAATCTGGTTATTTTAATACTCCCGCTTTCAGCTGTTCCCTGTAGGCACAGTTAAAAGCGGGAGTTTAGGGAACTTTATAAACATATAAATTGTATCTCCATCCAAAGTCGATCCTCCTTTGCTAATTTTTGCTTAGTTTAGTATACCTTGCCCCAAGGCCACCGGAAAGATTTTTGGCATAGTTGGTTCTTTTTTGTGAATAACTGGTGGATTTTCGGTAGCGAATGACTAACCCTTCGTCATATCTCCCTATCTGGTACATGCAATCTCGCTTTTATTTACCAAAAAAATCGCAAAATGCGTAACTGGTGCTTTTTTGTGCTTGTTTGGCACCGATATTGCGACAACAGGTGCATTTTTCGTTAAATATCGCTGTTTTTCAGCTGTATACGGCGTTTTATGAAGAAGGAAATTCACACTGTTCATAGTATATAACCATACGAAATAAACTTTTGGAGGAATCTACTATGAAAAAAAGTCTTATCCTGGTTGTCGTTCTATCTTTATGTATGCTGATGTTCTCAAGCATTGCTTCAGCAGCTACGTTCACCCTGATCAATCAGACCGGCGTCGAAATCCATGAACTTAACATTTCGCTTTCCAGCCAAAATAATTGGGGCGGCGATCTTTTGGGAAGCGAAGTAATGCCAAGCGGTACACAAGTTGGCATTAGCTTAGATCCTGATGCCGGCGCTTGGGATATGCAAGCACTTGATCCGGATGGCAACACAATTTCCTGGAGCAACCTGGATCTGCGTGGCGTTTCTCAAATTGTTCTGGATGCCAGCGGAACTGCTAATCTGCAATAATTGCGATTATGATCCATCAACAAATGAATAAAAACGCTTGCCTAAAAATTTAGGCAGGCGTTTTTATTCATTTACAAGCTTTATTACGCCTTTAGCAGAACACGCTGTTTCAGGCCTTTTGCAAAAGTCCGGCTGACCGGAACCGACTCTGCACTGCCGGTAATTTTGATGGAATAGGCGTTTTTGAAAAAAGGTGCGATGTATTCGATCTTACTCAGATTGACAATATACCCGTTGTGGCAGCGGAAGAATTTCTCCGGCGGCAAACGTTTTTCCCAGTAGGCCAGACTGCCTTGCAGCTTGTATAAGCCGTCAGCAATGACAGCAAATACATTTCTGCCGATGGTAGTAAAGTAGAGAATATCCTGTATTTTTAGTAAATAAATGCGTCCATTGTTTTTGCCGGGGATTGCATCGATAGCTGTCAGTGCGGCAGTTGCTGTAACTGGCTGCCGCAGCCTGACCAGATAGTTGAGCTTTTTGGCAGTAATGCTCAACCGCTCTTGGGTAATAGGCTTAACCAAATAATCCTGGGCATTCATTTCAAAGGCTTTTACTGCGTAATCACTGCAGGCACTCACAAAAACAGTAATTATAGTAGGGTTAACATGCCGTATGGCTGTTACTAATTCGATTGCTTTATTAATCTCAAGATCGATAAAGACAACTTCTGCTTCCTGTCGTTCGCAAAGTTTCAAAGCACTTTCATGGTCATTACTTATTTCAGTTATAGCAAATTCAGGAAATCTTGCAAGCATATCGTGCCAATCGGTTAAGGTAGCAGAGTCATCATAAACCAATACTGTTCGAATCATCATCACCATTCACCTCTGTTCTTACATTCTTTTATCTCTGCAATTATCTGGGTCAGTTCTTCCACATTGGTCACAGTATGCTCTCTGCCGGAAAATACGACAAGAGAATTGCGTTCAGCCTCAAGTCCTATCAGTTTAATACCGGGATGTTCCCGCAGCAGCGCAGCTATTGCAGGTCTTTCGGCTTCACTATATTCAAATAGCATGGCATAGGGAGACAGCATCTTAATATCCAGCATGGCTTCCGCCAGGGATTTTTCCAGGTGACTTATCCGAAATAGTCCCCTTTCCTGAAGACTTGCCGCCATTCCGTTTAAAAACAGACTATTGCCGCATATGCCTACTTCCAACCGTTGTTTCAGACCAATCACCTGCCTGTTGTATTTACTAACGTTGCCTTTCTTACAAAAATCATGATAGCAAAGACAAATACTCCTGATACCTACCTTTGGTATAGTCTAAAAAAAAATAAAAGTATAGCCAACACTATACTTTTGGATAGTTTGTCGGCTATACCTTGGGATAGTTATATTCACTTCAATGGCTTCGAAACTATTTTTCTCCGGTCAGCCCCAGCCGGGACGCATGCGCAATCAACTGAGCCCGGTTAGACAGATGCAGTTTAGTAATGATCTCCTTAATATGGTATTTGACAGTAACTACTTTTAGCTCTAACCTGTGGGCAATCTCCCGGTAAGTCAGGCCTTCTGTCAGCAACTGCAGGACTTCCGTCTGCCGAGCAGTCAATTGCTGCTCTGATTCCTCATCCGCTTCCGCTCCTGTCTGACGGCGGCGGGTAAATTCTCCAAGCAGCCGTTTGGCAAAACCAGGAGCGAGCGGCAATTCTCCGTCTTGCAAACTTGTTAGCTGGTACAAAAATTGTTGTGGTTCCATGCTTTTTATCAAATATCCTACCGCTCCGGCCTGCATTGCCGCAAAAAGACTGTCCTCGTCTTCACAGGCGGTAAGCATAACGACTTTGACTTCAGGATACTTTTGCTTTATCAGCCGGGTGGTGGCAATGCCATCACACTCTTCCATCTGAACATCCATCAAGATGATTTCCGGTTTCAATATCCCGGTTTTCGTCAGCGCTTCCTCGCTGCTTTGAGCCGTACCAAGCACCTCTATGTCATTAACCTCTAAAAAGTTTTTAATCCCTTCAAGAAACAGAGCATGATCATCCACCAATAATATCTTCATACTGTTCAACCTTTCGTGAGGTAAATTTGGCAATTACTTTGGTTCCGGCACCAGGCTTGGATTCAATCTGCAATTCTCCCCCGGCCTCCTCAGCCCGTTCTTTCATAATCACCAGCCCATAATGATTTTTTTCTGCGATGGGAGCCGAAGTGTCAAAACCTTGTCCGTCATCAGCTACACACACGCTTGTCTCACCATCGTCCGACCGGATACTAATCTGCACCCGTTTGGCTTTGGCATGTTTACGAACATTGCTCAGAGCTTCCTGAGTGATGCGAAGCAGTTGCACTTTCGCGGAAACATCCAATGACAAGACATCTGTTTGCTGCGCCATAATAATCTCAGTGGCAATTCCATAATTTTTTTCATAGCTGTCCAGATATTCTTGCAGCATGGTTAAAAAATCCTTATTAGCAGAAGCTGATCCGATCTTTAGCCCCGCAATGGTTTCCCTGACATCGGTATTATATTCCCTGGCCATTGCGCTCAGGCGCTCCACATGAAGTTTGGCCTTCTCGGGCTGGTTTTTTTCCAGCAATACCAGGATTGTCTGCAGCTCCATTTGGAAATACCCGCCCAATTGGCCGCGTCCATCATGAATTTCCCTGCCGATACGCTTTCGTTCTGTTAGAATAGACAACGCTTTCTCCTGCTCCATTAACTGGAGTTGCGCCTGCTTTTGCTCGGTAATATCTTTCCAGACAAAGGCCTGGCCTAATCTCTGGCCTCGTTGGTCAGCCAACTGTACACTATGAAGTTCATAGTAGGTTGTCTGATTATTTTTTTCCAGGAAGAGTTCCTGTGTTATTGCAGTTTCAGCAGCAAGTGCTTGCGAAAAAGCAGTCCAGTTGCCGAAAACTTCATCAACTTGTCTTCCTATGGCTTGAGGGGGAGTAATCCCTAAAGTCTTTGCCCCCGCAGCATTCAAATCAACAACCCAGCCTTCTGTATCCACTACTGCCAGACAGTTTCCCGTTATCTCCACTGCCGCAGCCTGGGCTAGCGGCAAAAGATTAAGCAATCTCAAATAAACAAAGCCGTAAGTCCAAGTCAGGCCGGAAATAAGTGAGCTAAGCGGCAGCGACGACAAAAGAGAGGTATGCTGCATAGACATCCAAATAAACGTACCAATCGTGCTGATAACCGGCGCAATTATAATAATAATGGCCTGACGCCGGCGAAGGCCACTGCATTCTCTCAACCATTGAACAATATAATACAAAATTGGCAGCAGCAACAACAAATTATAGGAAACCATCAGTAAGTTTCCTATACCCCGGGAATAAGTCAACACCTCAGCATCTCCACTGCTGACTTGAGTCCAATACCAGCCATGCCACGAATTGGTGAACAGCAGTAGCCAAGACACAGCCGGCACAAATAGCAGCGCCCAGTTTCGCCGTTTGCCCCGCTGCCAGCGATGAGTCATCTGCAGCATAAATACCAGCCAACAAACAACCGGCAAAGAAGCCGTCATTTGCTGAACATTAACCCAGAAAAGTTTGCTCTCATAATCTGATGTTGTGCCAATTATGACAAGACTAATCAGCCAAATCGACCGATTAACTAAGGATGCCGCCAACGGCAAAGCCCCCGGACTTTTGCGATACCGCAAGACATAGACAGCCAGCGCTTCTAATATAAATGCCACCAACAGGTAAAACCAGGCATCTTCCATCGGCTGATAACTTAATTCCATCAAACCACCTTCGTCGAATGCAGTCAGTTTTTGCTACAAATAGTATTGTTATAATATTCTCGAATAATGGCGGCTTTTCCTTCCCACCTCGCGGTACTCTTACTGTCGTAAAAAACATAAGTTGAACTATTGCTTAATTACTAAAGTTGAGCTGTGATATAATTACATTAAAAAATTCTTGCATTACTACGTAGTAATTGTGCTAGCTGGGAGGATATCGTGTATCTTAATCTGATGGATGATGTAATAAAAAACATTGCTGTTTTGGGGGTAGCGGCTTATTTGACTACCCAGCTGCCGCCGTTTCGCCGGGCGCTTAGCCAGTCGCAATATCGGCTAAGGGATAAAGTGATATTAATCTGTATTTTTGGCTTTTTTTCCGGGCTGGGTAACTATCTTAGTATTCCGGTTATGGGGGCATTGGCCAACACACGGATTGTTGGTGCCGTTGCCGGCGGGTTACTGGGTGGGCCGATTGTGGGTTTGGGCGCAGGTATTATTGGCGCTATTCCCCGTTATTTTATGGGGGGATATACTGTGTTGCCGGCGGTTGAGGCCAATATCTTGGTAGGCTATCTCAGCGGGTTGATTTATGCCAGGTATGGTGTCCGGAATATAGGAATCAAAACGGCTTTTCTAGCGGCATTTGGTGCTGAAGTTATTCTTAAGCTTATGATTTTGGCCTTTTCCAGTTCCTATGAAGCTGCCTGGGAACTGGAACGGGTCATCGCCATTCCGACAACGATCGCCAATTGCCTGGGTGTCATGTTATTTGTCTATATTGTTCGTGACGTGTATACTGAGCAGGAAAAGATTCAGGCACGGGCTTCTCAACAGGCAATGCGGGTTATTCAAAAAACCAATGGGGTATTATGGAACGGTTTACATGAAAAATCAGCTAAAACTGTGGCGGAAATCATCTATTCTGAGATTGAAGCAGACGCTGTGGCAGTAACCGATAATGATAAAATACTGGCCTTTATCGGTCAAGGTGATGACCACCATATTGTCGGACAGCCTTTCATTACCGCAGCAACAAAACGCACGATGCAAATTAGGCAGACTGTGATTACCAATGATAAGCAAAGTATTGGCTGTCCGGTTGAGGGCTGTCCGCTTGCGGCGGTAATTGAGGCACCACTCTTAATTAATAACCGCTTTCAGGGTAGTATCAAAGTCTATAAAACCGGTACCGGTGTTATCCTTCCTTATGAAGCAGAGCTGGTGCAGGGTATTGCTGATTTTTTGGGGTTGCAATTGTTGCATGGTGAGCTTGAGGCCAAGACTGTGCTGTTGGCTCAGGCCGAATATACCTCACTGCGGGCGCAAATTCATCCGCACTTTATTTTCAACACCTTAGGTACGATTAGAGCTATCATTCGGATAGATCCGGAGAAAGCCCGGGCGCTAATTAAGGATTTGTCAGATATCATCAGGCGGCACATCCGGCCAGGCAAAGAAGTCAATACTGTTACTGAAGAGATTGAATTTGTCGACAGCTATATCCGCTTAGAGCAAGCGCGGTTTGGCGAGCGTATCCAAATTGTCACTGTCATTGATCCAACAACCTATAACCAGGCAGTACCGGTTTTTTCTATCCAGGTACTTGTCGAAAACGCTGTAAAACACGGCCTTTCCCCAAAAAGGGAAGGTGGTATCATTGAAATTCGTGTACGGCGGGAAGGGGAGACAGTCTCTATTTCGGTACAAGACAACGGTGTAGGTATGAGCAGAGAATATCTTGACAAAATACTGGAAGTACAGTCAGATGCCCCGCTTAGCGGCGGTATTGGCATTGGGCTCAGTAATGTACATGCCCGGATTCAACGGCTGTTTGGCAATGAGTATGGTATTTTGATAGAGAGTAAAGAAAACGGGGGCACATGTGTGTCGCTTCGTTTACCTTGGCAGGAGGTGCACTAATGACGCGTCTGAAAGATGTAAAGGTTGTTATTGCTGATGATGAAAAATTGATGGCTGAGGAATTGCAGGACTTGCTCTTAGATGCCTACCCTGACCTTGTTATTATCGGCGTGGCGCAGGATGGAGAATCTGCGCTTGGTTTAGTAAAGGCTACTAAGCCGGATATTGTTTTTCTGGATATTCAGATGCCGGGAATGACTGGAATGGAAGTGGCTGAAAAACTGACGGTCGTGGAAGAAGCGCCTGCTATTGTATTTGCCACTGCCTATGACGAATATGCGTTGACCGCATTTTCCGTAAATGCCATGGATTATATTTTGAAACCCTATGATGAAAACGATATTGCCCGAGTTATGGGCAAGTTTGAACGAATGCTTGCCAGATCCAGCGTAAGGCCGCGGGCGGAAGGGCAGAAGCTATCAAATGTAAGCGGTGACCGCAAGTTTTCCGTAGAAAAGGGCGATCGCATGGAGATTATCGGCAGCGATAAAATTGAGATTGTTTATGCTAAAGATCGCCTGGTTTATATTAAAACTCTGGATGGCGAAGTATATCGCACTAAGCTTACTCTGCAGGAGTTTGAAGGCAAATTGCCGGCAGAACGGTTTTTGCGCTGCCACCGGAACTTTATTGTGAATGTCAATCAGATTAAAGAGATTGCTACGTGGTTTAACAAAGGCTATCTCTTGATACTGCAAAAATCAGGAGGAGATAAGGCTACTGAGGTTCCAGTCGGTCGGGCGTATGCTGCCAGGCTAAAGGAATATATTGAGTTGTAATTTGGAGGCCGCCTAGGTAGGCGGTTTTTTGTTGCTGCTATTATCCGCTGGTAGGCTTTTTTTTGTTGTTGGTCAAGATAACAGAGTCCATTTTATCAGAATTATTTAAAATTAAGTTGAGGTTCAAAATCGTTATTTTTATGAGGAGGGGAAGTATGAGCAAACAGAAATGGTTGTATCTCTTAGTTGCTTTTGCCTGTTTATTTGGGGTGGTTTGGCTAACGCCCGAAGTTAAAGGCCTTTCTATGGAAGGGAAAAAAGCGATGGGCGTAGCTGTTTTCGCAATTATTGTTTGGGTCTCTCAGGCCATGGAGGATGCTATTAGTGGTCTTGTTATTGTGCTTTTACTCGCAGCCTTAGGGGCAACCAAGTTAGGAGCCGCTTTTAGTGGTTACTCTAACACCGCTGTCTGGCTAATTGTTATCGGTTTCATTATGGCAGGGTGTATGGAGAAATCCGGGTTATCCAAAAGAATTGCCTTGGTTTTAGTGAATTCAGCTAAAGGTTCAGCCATCAAAGTATACTGGGCAGTCGCTCTTGTCATGTTGGTAACAAGCTTTTTAGTACCTTCGATAACGGCAAGAACGCTATTAATGCTACCCATCATTGTTGGAATAGGACAAGCATTTGGGGCTAAACAGGGACAAAGCAATATCGTTAAAGCATTGCTATTTATTGTTGCCATGAGTGGCACAATGATGAGTATTGGTATTCTAACTGCTCATGTTGGCAATCCCATTACTACCGGATTGATTGAAGTAGCCACGAAACAAACAATTTCTTGGGCAGAGTGGTTTAAAATAGGTGCGCCGCCTGCGTTTATACTTGCGGCAATATCAGTTTTCATACTGCAGAAAATGTGGGCTCCTGAGGTCAAAACATTGGGGCAGGGGCAAGACTATGTACGTAATGAACTTAACGCGTTAGGAAAATTCACTAGTCAAGAAAAGTATACCATGGTTGTTTTTTTAATCACTTTGGCTTTATGGGCTACTGATTCCATGCACAAGGTTAATGTTGTTCTGGTGGGGATGGTGTCTGTCATTTTATTACTGTGGCCGGGTTCTGGCGTCATGGGCTGGAAAGAAGCACAGCAAAAAGTGCCCTGGAACATTTTTGTCCTATATGGGGCCGGCTTGTCAATGGGGACAGCACTCGTAACATCAGGAGCAGCCAAATGGCTGGCAGGTACTATGTTCGGGCCTATTAGCACAATAGCCCATTCCACACAGATGATTATGCTTATATGGATAGTAACAGCCCTTCAGATATTCTTCACAGGAGGCGGGCCGAAAACGACTGCGTTAACCCCGATTATCATTGCTCATGCAGTAGCCATTGGTGCCGATCCGCTGCCTTTTGCACTGATTATGGGAATGAACATGCAGCATCAATATCTCTTGCCGGTAAGCAACATGCCTAATGCAATTGCCATCGGAACAGGTCATGTTACATCAGGTGAAATTATTAAGACAGGTGCGGTAATGAGTATTTTGGCAGCAGCCTTCATGAGTGTGATGGTATTAACTTACTGGAAATGGCTGGGGGTTGTGCAGTAATAGATCTCGAACTTAATAGAAATAAAACGGGGCAGTGCTAATTCGTTAACACTGCCCCGTTTGCATTACCTGCTATTACATCAGATTTTTTATCTCTTCATATAAATAATGGGTAGTATCGGCAGTGACTAAACTATCATTAACTTTGGCAATATATAGCTCGGCACAGTCGCCGCATTCACCCAAGCAGGGTTCTACTGATATCTCTGTATCTTTAAAATCGGCCTGGCATTTTTCCACAAGTTCTTCCATGCCCTCATGTTTTAGATTGTTTTCGCAAAACTGCAAAATATTCATAGATAGTTGCCTCCTCAAACTTTTTCGAAGTTTAGTTTCGTCCCGATAACGATAAACTATGTATAAGATGGTCGAATATATTGTGATGAGAATCACAGGCAAGTGTGACATGTATTAACGAAGGCAGGAATTTTTTGTTATACAATGGACTCAAGGTAAATGAGCTAACACAAATAAATGAGGAGGTGGCAGTATGCTGCCAAAAGGAGCAAACTTACAAAAAATTCGGGAGGGAAAACGCACGTATGCTATAACCCCTCACCTTCCCGGTGGCTTTATCAAACCTGAAGTTATGCAAAAATATGTGGATGTTACCAAAAAATACGGTGGGATCATGAAATTGACTTCCGCTCAGCGGATTATGATTACCGGACTTGCCGCCGAGGATATCGAAAGCATATGGGAAGAGCTTGGCATGCAGCCAGCATTGGGCTTTGCTAATTGTGTGCGCAGTGTCAAGATTTGTCCAGGCATTGCCTTTTGTAAACGCGGCAAACAAGATAGCATTAAACTGGGTTTAGAATTGGACAAGCGCTATATCAAAAAAGAGATGCCTAGTCGCATTAAACTGGGTGTATCAGGTTGTCCTAACTCCTGTGCGGAGACCTTCGTCAAGGATGTCGGTGTCATTGGTACAGATCAAGGTTGGGACGTCTATGTTGGCGGCAGCGCTGGTTCACATCCCCGCTTGGCTGATAAGCTGATTGAGGGACTCAACTATGAGGATACACTTCGTATTATTGATATTGTTATGCGCTATTACCAAAAGCATGCTGACATTGAACGGATCGGTCAGTTCATTGAGCGCATTGGTTTAGAAAAGTTCAAAACCGATGTGCTGGCAGAGTATTATGGTGAGAAAAGCGCTGTAACAGAGCCTAACGTGTCACAGTCGGTTGCGGGAGATAAAATTGTTCCGCTACCTGGTGGGTTGACAGAAGGTAACCTAGTGTTTGGCGATGCTATTACCGGTGACAGCGTAATTAGTGACATTATCCGGGTATACCCGCAGACCATCCCGGTATTTAGATCTTTCGGTATGGGTTGCCTGGGTTGTCCGTCTTCGGCCGGCGAACCTGTTACACAGGCTGCCGAGATTCATGGCCTAAACCTAACAGAACTTTTAGCTGCTTTGAATAAAGTGGTTCCGACCAATAGCTAACGTTAGTAAAATTAAAGGAGGAAAAGAATATGAGTGCCTTTTTAGCGCCAATTCATTACTGGTTATATAATAAAATTCGCCTAGTTATCAAACGTGAGCAATTAATCTTTGAAGGAGCTGACAACTTGTGCGGCGGAACTGCCGAAGAAGCACGGTCACAGGCCTGGCAAAGCTATGGTGAGCCGCTGCCTGACACTGATTTGACAGATCATATCGATCAGGGAAATATCCACGGCTGGTTGCAGCGGCAGATTAATGTTGCCGAGAGCCGGGAAGCTGCCTTTATCCAGGCGCTTGTTGACAGCTGCGGTGATGCTGCTGTTGATGTAGCCAGGAAAGCATTTAGCAAGCATGGCGCGGAGTGCGCCCGCCACGCCGATGCGGAGGGTAAGTACGAAACCTCGACTGCCTCTGGTCTCTACAAAGCCATTAACGACTACTATCTGAATGGCATGCCTTGCGATCAGGTTGACGCTGTTATAGAAAATACACCTGATAAAATGGTATGGGAAAGTGAAGTGTGTTTGCAAGAGCCTAATTGGCAACGCGCCGGCGCTGACTACAAGTTGATGAAAACTCTCTATAATGAGTGGCTGACAGCCTTTGTCAGTATCCTGAACCCTGGTTTTGCCTTTACCCAAACCTCTGACATAAAAACAGGTGATACTAGTAACAGATATGAAATAACCCGGGTGTAACTTCTTGCCGCGGCATTGTCCGCGGCTTTTCGTATTGCACAGTTTTCTAGTTTCCATAACTAATGTTTTGTGATATAATTCTCATGTTTATTTTTGTCGCATAATGTTGAAACAGGAGATGAAGATTAGATGTACAAAATAGTCGCGAAACGGAAGTTAGCACCACAAATTTATTTAATGGATGTAGAAGCGCCGCGGGTAGCCAGATCAGCCAAACCCGGTCAGTTTGTTATCGTCAAAATGAATGACAAAGGCGAACGAATTCCTTTAACTGTTTGTGATTTTGATGCCGACAAGGGAACAGTTACCATTGTATTTCAAGCATTAGGACAATCGACAATAGATATGGCCAATTATGATGTTGGTGATTATTTCACTGATTTTGCCGGACCGCTTGGCGAAGCCTCTGAATTTATTTATGAGGATATTGATGAATTAAAACAGCAGCGCTTTGTTTTTGTTGCCGGCGGCGTAGGTGCGGCACCGGTATATCCGCAGGTTAAATGGCTACAGCAGCAAGGTGTAGAGGTTGATGTTATCATCGGTGCGCGCTCCAAAGATTATGTAATTCTCGAAGAAGAAATGAAGACTCTTGGTGCCCAAGTGTATGTTACTACCGATGACGGTTCTTACAGTCGGAAGGGACTTGTAACTGATGTACTAAAAGGACTGATTGACGGCGGTGCTAATTATGACCACGTAATCGCTATTGGTCCTATGGTTATGATGAAGTTTGTGTCTAAGCTAACAGCAGGTTATGACATTAAAACAACGATCAGCTTAAACCCCATTATGGTGGATGGCACAGGTATGTGCGGTGCCTGCCGTGTCTCTGTTGGCGAGGAAACCAAGTTTGCCTGTGTTGACGGTCCTGAGTTTGATGGTCATTTAGTGGATTTTGATGAAGCTATCCGCAGACAGACTATGTACAAAACTGAGGAAGGCCGGTATTTGCTCGAAAGTGAAAAAGGAAACCATACCGGTGGCTGCTGTGGAGGTAAACACTAATGGCTAAAGCAGCGAGAGTTCCTGTTCGCGAGCAATGCCCTAAAAAACGGGTGACCAATTTTGAAGAAGTATGTTTAGGCTATTCGCTGGAAGAAGCTGTAGCCGAAGCAGCCCGTTGTTTAAACTGTAAAAATGCAAAATGTATCGGCCATTGTCCGGTAGCTATAGATATTCCGGCTTTTATCAGCCATGTAAAAAAAGGTGAAATTGCCGAAGCCGCCAAAGTTATCGCCCAGGCCAGTGCTTTACCGGCTGTGTGTGGTCGTGTCTGCCCACAGGAAACCCAATGTGAGGGCAAGTGCATTTTAGGGATTAAGGGTGAGGCTGTAGCCATTGGCAAACTAGAACGCTTTGTTGCTGACTGGGCTCGGGAAAATCAGGTGGATACCGCTGCTCCAGCCCTTAAAAACGGCAAAAAGGTAGCTATTATCGGCAGCGGTCCGGCCGGTTTATCTTGTGCCGGTGATTTGGCCCTAAGAGGTTATGAAGTTACGATCTTTGAGGCGCTGCACGAGCCGGGCGGTGTATTGGTATATGGTATCCCTGAGTTTCGTCTGCCTAAGGAGACTGTTGTTAAAACCGAAATTGAAAACTTAAAAAAGCTGGGTGTAACTATTGAAACCAACGTTGTCGTTGGCAAAACAGTCACTATTGATGAGTTATTAAACCAAGAGGGCTTTGCTGCCGTATTCATTGGCTCAGGTGCAGGGTTACCTAAGTTCATGGGAATCCCAGGGGAAAACGCCAATGGCGTATTTTCGGCCAATGAGTTTTTAACACGGAACAATTTGATGAAAGCGTTTCGGGAAGACTACTCAACCCCCATCAAGGTGGGACAAAAAGTTGCAGTAGTGGGAGGTGGCAATGTTGCCATGGATGCCGCCAGAACAGCGGCTCGTTTAGGAGCCGAGACCCATATTGTGTATCGCCGGTCAGAAGCAGAGCTGCCGGCTCGGGTCGAGGAAGTGCACCATGCGCATGAAGAAGGGATTATTTTTGACATGTTGACAAATCCGACCGAGGTCGTAGTAAATGACAAAGGCTGGGTAACCGGTTTGAAATGTATTAGGATGCAACTGGGTGAGCCTGATGCTTCAGGTCGGAGAAAGCCGGTTCAGGTGCCTGGATCTGAATTCATTATGGAAGTAGATACTGTCATTATGTCACTGGGGACATCGCCTAATCCGCTGATTTCGTCCACCACCGAAGGCTTGGCAATCAATGAATGGCAGTGTATTGTTGCGGATGAACAGTCCGGCCTTACCAGCCGGGAACGCGTTTACGCCGGCGGTGATGCCGTAACTGGTGCCGCTACGGTTATCCTGGCCATGGGTGCAGGTAAACGGGCGGCTGAGGCGATTGATGACATGCTGCAGTCTGAAACCAGCAAGCAGGTCTAAAAATTATAGCATTGACGAGAACTACAAACTGTACTAGTGTAAAGGTAGGTATTGCAGGCAGAGCAGGTGTGAGTACAGGATGACGGAGGGTCTCGCATGCAGATTAGAATTAATACACAAGCAATCGCAGTAACCGAGAGTGAAAATTTGATGGCCGTTCTGGTTCGTAATCATCAGAAGTTGTCAAATGTTTGTAATGGGCAAGGAACCTGTGGAAAGTGCAAAGTGCAAATAACCAGCGTTATTCCTGCACCGTCTGAAATAGAATATCACAAGCTTACTGCCCCAGAGATTGCAGCGGGAATCCGTCTGGCCTGTCAGGTTAAACCCTGCGAGGGGATGGCTGTAATTTGTGAGTCGGCCGAAAGTACTGCGCGCAAGGGCGAACTCCTCTTTGTACCGCACCAGACAGGCGTTCAGGATGCCGGCATACGCCAACTGCAAGTCAGTGTAAAACGGCCTACACTCGCCGACGAACGGGGGGACTGGGACAGGCTTGCCCATAAAATCCAGGAGTTGTGCCAGCTCGACCAGGTGAAGATTGATGTGCAGCAACTGCGAGATTTGCCAGCTACTTTGCGGCAGCAGGATTTTACTGTTACTGTTATTTTGTGGAATAACCAGGTACTAGCGATTCAGCCAGGAGCAGTGGCGAAGCCTCTTTATGGCATAGCCATTGATATTGGCACAACCAATATTGCTGTTGCACTATATGACCTGGAAAGTGGCGAGCAAATCGGTCTTGTGGCTGCCGGTAACGGACAAGCTGCTTTTGGGGCTGACGTGATATCACGCATTCAATTTGCTAATGGCAGTCAAACCAACCGGGATTTATTGCGGCAAGCGGTATTAGATAGCATTAATAAATTGATAAGCACAGTATGTAAGTCGGCGGCTATTGATCCGTACGACATTTATAAAGTGGTTGTGGTAGGCAACACGGCCATGCATCATCTGTTTCTGGGTATTGATGCGTCCCATTTGGCGCTATCGCCGTTTGTAGCAGCATGTACAGCTGACCTGGAATTGGGGGCCGATGAAGCCGGTCTTGCGCTACAGCCCAACGCGAAGGTGCTACTATTTCCCAATGTCGGCGGTTTTGTGGGGGGCGATACACTAGGCGCCGTTTTGGGGGCAGAACGTTTGTTAAAGAGCGGACGGCAGTTGTTAATTGACATTGGTACTAACTGTGAATTGTATTTGCAGGCTGGGGAGCGGATGTGGGCTTGCTCTACTGCTGCTGGACCCGCGTTTGAGGGAGCCGGCATTACTTGCGGCATGCGGGCAGAGCCAGGTGCTGTCGAGCGGGTTTCCATAACCGGACAGCAAGTTAAGCTTGCTGTCATCGGTGGTGGGGAGGCGACTGGGATCTGTGGTTCAGGCCTAATCGAAGCTGTGCAGCAAATGCGAAGTGTCGGGATTATTACTCCTGAAGGCAGAATTGTTGATCCGCTAGATCCGGAGGCCGGTCTACATCTGGGACCAGGACTGAGAAAACGCATTCGCAATGGAGAAAAGTATCGCGAGTTTGTGCTGCATTTTAGCTCAGTTGGTAACGATATTGTTTTGACCCAGCAGGATATCAGCCAGCTGCAGCTGGCAAAAGGCGCGGTGTGTGCCGGGATCAGGACATTGCTTGATAAGGCCGGACTGGCTGCAGGCGAACTTGACAGCGTTATTCTAGCGGGAACCTTTGCTTCCCATCTAAACTTGTCAAGTACAGTCGACATCGGCTTGATTCCCTATCTAAGTATGAATAAGCTTCAAACAGCAGGCAATGCCGCTCATGCCGGAGCGGTCAAGGTGCTGCTTGATCAGCAAGCTTTTGCCGGTTTACAGGAAAAGTCCCGCAAGATTATCCATGTTGAGTTAGGCGGTAATGCTTATTTTAACCAGTATTTTATGGAAAGCATGTATCTCAAGCCATGTTATATTTGAATTAGCTTTTAAAAGATACGCGGAAAAATGCTGCGATCGCATAACAAAAAGAGCCGCCGGGTAACTTAACACTAAGTTGCTTTGGCGACCCTTTTTTGTTTCAGTAGTTGCGGAAAAAAACAACTCGCTGGTTTTATGGAAAAATCAGGGCGAATATTGTCAGTAGAATTGGTTGGTGAATAAGATAAATAAGCAGTGAGTGGCGACCCAGACGGCTAAGGGCGCGAAATGGCAGGTTGGCAGTAGCTGATGGCCATAACGGCTCTTTAGCAGCATACATCAGCTTGCCTGCAGCCATGCCGTAGAGCATTATCCCCAGCCAGGGCAGCAGTGGGTAATAGTCAAGGGAAGCAAAACCGCTCGGAGTGATGCCAAGTGGCAGCAGCCAGGCGGTGGACGTTGTCAGGCGGTCAGTCCAACTACTTGTAATAACCAAGAGGGTGCCTGTCAGTATCAGCAACCAGGCAGGTAACCTAGTTACCCAAGGCGAAATCAGCATGCCAAATCCCAGCAGGTGTAGGATACCGAACTGGATATACATGGATGGGTTATAGAGATAGGTTACAATTGTAATCAGCATACCGGCGCCGAATACACTTAGCCCCCGGCGTATTGGACTGCGGCTGAAAGTGGTGCTTACACCTGATACCAGCATAAACAATATGGCGGAAGACTTACCCTGGTAATACCAAAAGCCGTGTAAGTACTCGATCGGCCAGTTGTAAAAGTAAGCTAGGTCAAATACTATATGAAAAATTATCATTAAAATAATGGCAATTCCACGGAAACAATCAATTTCAGTGATGCGAACTACAGGCGGCAACGCGGCAGCCTCCTTACCATATATTATCTTACCCACATGGAAAGTATAACTTTAACAATAAAGTACAATAGGTATTGTCGTCAAGTGTGACAGTGGGATGCATGAATTTGTCGGCGACAGCCGAAGTCTTGCGTATAAATATTTCAGGGCAGGCAAGAATTCAATATATTTGGCAGGAATACCTGACAGTAACGGGAATATACTAATCTAGATGCTCCGGATCTCGGTAAGCGGTTTTATAGTCAGGATGGTGTCAACATGAAGGATATATACATAATATTACTTTCGGTTTTCATTGGTGCAATAGGACAAGTTGGCTTAAAATATGGTGCAATGCGACTACCTGATACCGGTTCGTTATGGGAAAGGGCGATGGTTGCCTGGCCGCTGATAGCAGGGTTAGCGCTGTACGGTGTGAGTACGCTGCTGTGGATTTATGCCTTGCGTACAGTGGAACTTAGTTATGCGTACCCGCTGATTAGTCTGGGATATGTACTGGTTTTTATTGCTTCTTATTTTATTTTTCATGAATCAATCAGTATGTTTCGGCTGGGAGGGCTCATACTTATCTTAAGTGGAATAGTACTAGTGGCTAAGTCTTAATACCGAGTAATAAATTAACTGAATCTTAACATTTTTTTACAATAAGTTAACAAAAGGTAGGCTTTTATGCTATAATCAGTTTGAATCCGACAAATTGAGGAGGATAAGTATGGGATTTGGCTTGAAGCCGCGTGAAGAAAAATTTTATGGTTATCTCTTGGAGAATACCCAACTCATTCGCGATGCGGCCGAGATACTACAAATGGCGTTAAACCGAACTGGTGATTTGTCCGAATTCATGACCCAGATAGATGAGCTTGAAAAAAGGGCAGATGTCAACACTGCAAAAATTGTCGGCTTGTTACATAAGAGTTTTATTACCCCGCTTGACCGTGAAGACATCTATGCTATCGCTCATAAGCTGGATGATGTTATTGACTGTATCCAAGGTGTTATTGAACGTATGGAGTTATATAATGCCGGTACTGCCTCGGAGGGAGCCCGGGAACTGGGTGCTCTTGTTGCTAAAACAGCCAAACAAATTGATAAAGCATTTACTTGTTTGCCTGAAATCAAAAAACAACGGGAAAAACTGGAAGAGCGCTGTGCCAAGATCATTGAGTTCGAAGCTATGGGTGACAGACTATACCGCCAGGAAATGGCTAAGCTATTTAGAGAAAGCACCGACCCCATTGAGATTATTAAGTGGAAAGAAATTTTGCTTCACCTGGAAGAGACGCTGGATATTTCAGAGGATATCGCGAATTTGTTAAAGGGAGTCATTGTGAAATATGCCTGATATGACGTTGGTTTACGTCGTGGTAGTTTTTGCCTTAGCGTTTGACTATATCAATGGTTTCCATGATACGGCCAACGCGATCGCCACTTCGGTCTCGACCCGCGCATTGGAGCCGCAATATGCCGTAATGCTAGCGGCAGTTCTTAATTTTGCCGGAGCGCTTTATAGTACTGGTGTGGCTAAAACTATCGGCGGGGATCTTGTAAAATCAGCTTCGCTGGTTAATCAGCCGGTTATCATTTCGGCGCTGTTTGGTGCCATTGTGTGGAACCTGATTACTTGGTGGTTTGGTATACCCAGCAGTTCTTCGCACGCCCTTGTTGGCGGTGTTTTGGGAGCTGTCGCTGTAGGCGCGGGTTTTGATGCTATTAATGCCGTGGGTGTTGAAAAAATTGTATTATCCTTGGTAATATCGCCACTGATTGCCATGGCCGGTGGTTATATTATCATGATTGCTATGATGTGGATTTTCCGCAGCCAGGAGCCGTGTAAATTAAACACCGGCTTCAAGAAGATGCAGCTTTTGTCGGCCAGCATGATGTCATTCTCGCATGGTTCGAATGATGCGCAAAAAGCCATGGGCATAATTACGCTGGCGCTCTTAAGCTCTGGACAGATACCGTCATTAGAGGTTCCTATGTGGGTAAAGTTATCCTGCGCAGCAGCTATGGGATTAGGAACTGCGATGGGTGGCTGGAAGATTATAAAAACTATGGGCGGCAAGATATTTAAGCTTGAACCTATTTCTGGTTTTGCTGCCGATTTAAACTCATCTCTGGTTATTTTTGCAGCGACTAACCTTCACTTGCCGGTAAGTACTACCCATGTGGTATCTGGCTCAATTATGGGCGTAGGCTCATCTAAACGCTTTAATGCTGTTCGGTGGGGTGTAGCACAGCAAATGTTGTTTGCCTGGGTTCTAACCATACCGTTCAGTGCGGCAACCAGTGCGTTAATGTATAAATTTTTAGCCTTATTTATGCATCTCTAAATAATGATAGCAAATTAAAAAAAAGCAGCTCAGCGTAAGCAGAGCTGCTTTTCCAACTTGCTATTCAAATTTCAACTCATTATAATAAAAAATAATATCTTAGCAATGATTCCGTAGTATTTCAGACCGGTACATGTAATTGGCTGGGTCTTTGCTTATATATTTTTAAGGAGGTATTGTTTTGAGCGCCGTTCGACGTATATTTGTTGAAAAAAAACCGGGTTTTGCCGTTGAGGCCGAAGGAGTATATTCTGATTTAAAGCATCATCTGGGAATAACCAATTTAACCGAGGTGCGTATTTTGCATCGGTATGATATTAGCGGGATAAGCGACGCAGAATTTGAGGCATCGTTGCATACTATCTTTTCTGAACCACCGGTAGATGTTGTTTATATTGAACAAATTACTGTGCCTGACGGAACAAAAGTGTTTGCCATGGAATATTTGCCAGGACAGTATGATCAACGGGCTGATTGGGCGGCGCAGTCTGTCCAAATCTTGACCCAGAAGGAACGTCCAGAGATTCGTACCGCCAAGGTGCTGATGCTGGGCGGGCAAATTTCAGAAGCAGACCTTGCGAAAATAAAGGAATATTGTATTAATCCGGTGGAAGCCAGAGAAGCCTTACTGGAAAAACCGTCAACTCTGGAAGTGCCTGTAAACATGCCGGGGGATGTAGCTTGTCTTACCGGTTTTACCAAACTGGCACAGGCAGAATT
The DNA here is from genome assembly GCA_023443285.1 of Bacillota bacterium. GTDB lineage: Bacteria > Bacillota > Negativicutes > Sporomusales > Sporomusaceae > Sporomusa. Next base: position 54,557 of record JAEZVB010000002.1, on the reverse strand, counting down.
GACCAAGTTTCTTCAAGAACATGGTTTGGCCATGAGTCTGGAAGATTTGGCATTTTGCCAGGGTTATTTCCGGGACTCCGAAAAACGTGATCCGACAATTACTGAGATAAAAGTTATTGATACCTATTGGTCAGATCATTGCCGACATACCACCTTTCATACCAAGATTGAGCAAGTCGATTTTGAAACAGGCCATTTTACTCAACCCATTACCAGAGCATGGGAAGAATACCGCAAAGCCAGAAGCTATGTTTATGGAGAAAAAGCGGCTGAACGTGACATCAATCTGATGGATATTGCTACAACTGCCATGAAGGAACTTAGAAAACAGGGGCAGTTAACTGATTTGGATGAATCCGAAGAAATTAATGCCTGCAGCATTGTTGTTAAGGCCGATATTGACGGGCAACTGGAAGACTGGCTGGTTATGTTTAAGAATGAAACTCATAATCACCCGACTGAGATCGAACCTTTTGGGGGCGCGGCTACCTGTCTGGGCGGTTGTATTCGTGATCCGTTGTCAGGCCGGTCTTATGCTTATCAGGCTATGCGCGTTACCGGCAGTGGCGATCCGCGCGTGCCACTGGAAAACACGTTGCCAGGCAAGCTGTCACAGCGCAAAATTACAACCAGTGCGGCAGCAGGTTATAGTTCCTATGGCAACCAAATTGGTTTAGCAACAGGCCAGGTGGCCGAAGTATATCATGAAGGTTATATTGCTAAACGCATGGAAATCGGCGCTGTTATGGCAGCAGTTCCCAAACAAAATGTTATTCGGCAAGAGCCGCAGCCGGGTGATATCGTACTGTTGGTTGGCGGACGTACCGGGCGCGACGGCTGTGGTGGTGCCACAGGTTCATCGAAAGCCCACACCGAAGAATCGCTGGAGACTTGCGGGGCTGAAGTCCAAAAAGGAAACCCACCGACAGAACGCAAAATCCAACGATTATTCCGGCATAGTGCGGTTAGTACGATGATTAAACGTTGCAATGATTTTGGTGCCGGCGGTGTTTCGGTAGCAATTGGCGAGCTCACTGATGGTTTGCAGATTAACCTAGATGCTGTTCCCAAAAAATATGAGGGGCTTGATGGCACCGAACTGGCCATCTCAGAATCGCAGGAACGCATGGCGGTAGTGGTTGCCGCTGAGAATGCACAGAAATTTATTGAGTATGCTGATGCCGAGAACCTGGAGGCTACCCTTGTTGCCAAGGTATCTGATGATAACCGATTGACTATGCTATGGCGCGGCAAGGCTATTGTCAGTGTAAGCCGCGATTTCTTAAATACCAATGGGGCTAAGCAGTATACTACCGTACGGGTGGCTGCACCGGCTAGTGATAGTTATTTTGCAGGTACGCCGATCGCCGGAAACGTAACCTCGCAAAATGGTAAACAAGCGTGGTTGAAAACTCTGCAGGATATTAATGTCGCCAGTCAAAAAGGTCTGGTGGAGCGATTTGACAGCAGTATTGGCGCAGGTACTGTCTTTATGCCGTTTGGCGGAAAATATCAGGCTACTCCCATTGAGGGCATGGTTGCTAAACTGCCTGTGATATCAGGTAATACCACAACAGGGACAATCATGACCTATGGTTTTAATCCCCATCTTTCGAACTGGAGCCCGTTTCATGGTGCGGTCTATGCGATTGTGGAGGCTGTAGCCAAGGTTGTGGCTTTAGGTGGCAATTTCCGCACAGTACGGTTAACTCTGCAGGAGTATTTTGAAAAACTGGGACAAGACAGCGTGAAATGGGGCAAGCCCTTCAGTGCATTATTAGGCGCTTTCTATGCGCAGCAGCAGCTGGGTATTCCGGCAATTGGCGGCAAGGACAGTATGTCAGGTTCGTTTAACCAGCTTAATGTACCGCCGACGCTAGTGGCGTTTGCCGTAACGCCTGTTGACGTGCGCCAGGCAATTTCCCAGGAATTCAAGCAATCTGGCAGTCAGGTGGTTGTAATTCGTGCAAAGCGGGGCCAAGATGAGTTACCTGATTTTGCTGCTTTAAAAGCCGCTTATGACAAGGTGACACAACTTATCCAGGCAGGCAAAGTATTGTCGGCCTATCCCGTTAGAGCAGGCGGTATTGCCGAGGCTGTCAGCAAAATGGCGTTTGGTAATCGTATTGGCATTGCCTTTGCTAAAGAAGTAACTATCCAGGACTTATTTACGCCGGACTATGGTGCGATTGTGCTTGAACTGCCTGCCGGCTTCGAATATGATAAAGAGTTTGGTAATATTGCCTATCAGTTGCTGGGAGAGACAACAACTGCCCCGGTTATCGCTATTGATACGGTTACAATATCTTTGGAAGAAGCGTTTGCCGCCTGGGAACAAGCACTGGAGAAGGTGTTCCCTACCCGGCCTGAGCTTATCAGTGATCGACTGCAAAACTTTGCTGCTTATACAACACGCAATAAGCGACGGCCCAAAGTAGCTGTAGCTAAGCCCCGGGTCCTTATTCCGGTATTCCCCGGAACCAATTGCGAATATGATACTGTCAAGGCCTTTGAGCAGGCCGGAGCCATTGCCGAGTCCTTGGTTATTCGGAACCTTTCGGCTGCCCATATTGAAGAATCGATTGCGGCGCTTGTAAGCAAGATTGGCAAGGCGCAGATTATCATGATACCTGGCGGCTTCAGCGCCGGTGATGAGCCTGATGGTTCAGGTAAGTTTATTGCCACGATGTTCCGTAATCCGCGCGTAAAGCAGGCAGTTACCGGATTGCTAGAGCAGCGGGACGGCCTCATGCTTGGCATCTGCAATGGTTTCCAGGCGCTCATTAAACTAGGCCTGGTTCCCTATGGCGAAATCCGTGACCTGTCTGACCATAGTCCGACATTGACCTTTAATAAAATCGGCCGCCATATTTCCTGTATGGTTAATACTAAGGTGGTATCTACCCTATCACCCTGGCTGAGTAATGTTGAAGCTGGTGAGGTATTCGCTATTCCTGCTTCGCATGGTGAAGGTCGTTTTTATGCTACTGCTGAGGAAATTGAGCAATTGGCAAAGAGTGGGCAAATTGCGACCCAGTATGTTGACTTTGACGGTAAGGCAACCTATGATGCCAGCTTTAATCCCAATGGCTCCTTCCATGCGATTGAAGCCATCACCAGCCCGGATGGGCGGGTATTAGGGAAGATGGCTCATTCCGAGCGGATTGGCGAGCATGTTGCCAGTAATATTCCGGGCAACAAAGATCAACGGCTGTTTAGTGCTGGTGTTAGCTATTTTAAATAGCAATAAGGGGAGAGCGATATGTATAGTGTCGACCACATCGGGGTAGTCGTTAAAAATGTTGATAAATCCCTGGAGTTTTACACAAATGTTCTGGAGTGTAAGCTAGAAGATAGTTTCGAGAATGAGCATGCTAGATTTGCGCTTGTTAAGGCCGGTCAGCAAATTATTGAGTTAATTCAGTATCACGAAGATAGCGAAAAGGTTCGCGGTGCAGGCATTGTGGATCATATTGCTTTTACGGTAACTGATATTGAGGCTGAAACTGCAAAGCTCCGCCGGCATCATGTGACCTTGTTATTTGACCAGCCTAGGGTAACTGCCAGCGGTAAAAAGATTTTGTTTTTTGCTGGGCCTGATGGTGAACGGCTGGAGTTTGTACAAAAACTTTAAAAAATAAAAGAACGGTTTTGTTTGCCAGACTTCCCCGTCGGCAGACAGAACCGTTCTTTACCGTAACCCCAATGGCCTTTGCCGGAAAAAGCGTTCCGCAGGAGAAAAGCCGGGTGGTATTCCGTTAAGCAATCCGTACTGTTTGAGCGTAGCGAGTTTACGGATTGTAGGAATATCGCCCGGCTTTTCAGCTTTTGGAGGCTTTGGGCCTAGACTTTTTGCTTACTTTGTGGCAATGACAAAAGTAAGACCCCATCCTCTTACATTCCATTGATTTTATTAGTAGATTTTATCGCTGTTGCGATAGCCTCCTCTTTTGCTCAACTAAAACCAATGCCGGGGGGATGTTTAGGCGCGTTCTCCGCAAGTGGGCATTTGTCTAAACCGCATTCGTCACTATAATCGCATTCAATCTCTTCGATTTGGTAATGTGGCACTGTTTCATTGGGAATACGGGTCTCGCGGTAAACGGCAATAATGCTGTGACGCTTTTTCAGATGCGGGCAATCGCCGGATAATAGAGTGGGTGCACGTTTGCTCATAATCTCGCCTCGCTTTTATAATATTTTGAGAGATTCAGGCATATTAGAAATGGGTATAATAGAGGTGTTTATAGTGTATTCATAGGAACATTCTGACTATATTGCTATATATTGCACCTTACTTACTATCGGCATATAATAGAAAGTACTAACAAAAAATATTTTGTGGTTATTCCTGCTGTGTTTTGCAGTTCGATAATGTTTGGGGGGCTTAGTATTAACTTTCTGGATATTACTTTGGCGCAAAAAGACTTGTTTGATAAGTGTTTTAGTCAGCGCCGTTATGAGAACGCTCATTATAATTTTACTAACTTGTTTATGTGGCGAAACCTGTATTCAATAAAGTGGGCAGAAGTAGATGGTTACTTGGTTATTAAGGCGGGTATCGGTGAAAAACAATTTATGTTGCAGCCCTTTGGCAGCGATGCAGGGATAGAACGTGTCCTTGAGAAAATGGCGGCCTATTGTACGGAACATAATCTGGCTTTTAAATTATCTGGGGTAGAAAAATTTATGGTGGATATCCTTGAAAAGTGGCGACCAGGCCGGTTTATTTTTACCAGTGACCGGGATAATTTTGATTATGTATATAATAGCAAGGATTTGATTGAATTAAAAGGCCGCAAATATCACAGTAAGAAAAATCATATTAATAGCTTTCTCCGCAATTACAGCAACTATCAGTATATTCCCCTGACGGCGGATTGGGTGTCTCGCTGTGTGGAAACTCAAATCGAGTGGTGCAAGAAAAAGGGTTGCGATGAGGATGCTATGTTAAAGGGCGAGCGCGATGCCATTATTGAAGTTCTTATTCACTGGGAAGAGCTCAAGTTGACAGGCGGTTTAATCTATATTGATGGTAAAGTTGAAGCTTTTAGTTTTGGCGAAGAGCTAAACAATGATACGGCAGTTATCCATGTTGAGAAGGCTAACCCGGATATTCGCGGTGTCTATCCGGTGATCAATCAACAATTCTGCACTAATGCTTGGAAACATATCCCCTTTATCAATCGTGAGGAAGATATGGGTATTGAGGGTCTGCGCAAAGCCAAAGAGTCCTATTATCCGGTGAAAATGGTAGAAAAATATATTGCTAAATTACAATAGTTGCTCAGCTAGTGGGTAAACTATCATGAGCGACCTGTAGCTTGGCGGCTGCAGGTCGAAAAATTTTCTCCAAGCAGCTATACTTTTGGGATGGTTGTGGTATAATCGGTTAGAGGATTTTAGTTGCATTATCACCAATTGCATTCAGATAATAAACAGTACGTTGCGGTGTTTGGGTATTCCTATTATTTTCAATAAGGAGAAGGACGAGCAACATGGAAATTAAATCAATAAAAAAACTAAAACTGTATGGCTTTAATAATCTTACCAAAACACTTAGCTTTAATATGTATGATATCTGTTATGCTAAGACTCCGCAGCATCGTCATTCTTATATTGAGTATATTGATGAGGAATATAGTGCTGAACGCTTGACCAATATTTTAACAGAAGTATCAAATATAATCGGGGCTAAAATATTAAATATTGCTAAACAGGACTACGATCCGCAGGGAGCCAGTGTAACCATGCTGATTTCGGAGGAACCGGTTAACCAACCGGGAGAACCTGTAAGTAGCGAGGACTGCGGTGAGTGTGAACTCAGTGAGCCGGCATCGGATGCTGTTGTTTGCCATTTGGATAAAAGCCACATTACCGTCCACACCTATCCGGAAAGCCATCCGGATGAAGGTATCAGCACTTTTCGGGTAGATATTGATGTATCGACATGCGGCCATATTTCACCGCTGAAGGCTCTGAATTTTTTGATTAATACCTTCCATCCTGATATTGCGGTTATGGATTACCGGGTGCGCGGCTTTACTCGCGATGTCAACGGCAAAAAGTTTTTTATCGACCATAAAATTAACTCTATCCAGAATTATATTTCCAGCGAAAATCGGGACATGTATCAAATGATTGACGTCAACGTCTATCAAGAAAACATTTTCCATACCAAGATGTTGTTAAAAGAATTTGATCTGGATAACTATTTGTTTGGAACAGCCAAAAAGGAACTCATGGTTGGTGAAAAGAAAAAAATAAAACAACGTCTTAAAAAAGAGATGGCTGAGATTTTTTATGGGAAAAATATTCCCAAAGTCAATTTAAAGCTATGAGTACATTAAAATCCCCCGATCGGGGGATTTTATTTTTATGAAACTATTATTGCAGCCGTTGCCTGTGCGTATCTTTCATTGGATTATGTTTGCCGCTGTCGTATATCTTGTTGCTTCTGGCTTGTATCTGCACGATCCCTGGAGCTTTTTGCCTTATAGAGAAATGCGTAAAACACATATTATTGCAGGTGTTATACTTATTTTGAATTTAGGGGGGCAATGTTACTATTACCTTGTCACTGGCAAATATCGTGAAATAGTATTCACTCGGCATGATGTACCCAATCTGCGCAGCTTTTTCCGATATGCCTTGTTTATTACGGAGAATCACCCCAATTATGGACGCTATAACCCAGGCCAAAAGGTATTATTCACTAGCTGGGGATTAGTCTCTTTGCTATCAGGAGGTGCGGCACTGCCCTACTTTTTCCCCGAGTATGCCTCCTGGCTTAGTCGGCCATTTGGTGGTCTTGGGGGCATCCGGATTATATTTTATGGTATTACCATGTTTTTTTTGGCAACTATCCCGCTGCATTTGTATTTGGTATTTACCGAAGAACCCGCCAAGCTTCAGGCCATGTTTTCCGGCTATGTAAATAAAGAACCTAAGCAAAATCCCAAAAAATCTTAAGGCGTTATAGAGTATTGGCAGGCAGGGTCTTGATGATAGCTGTGAGGCGGATGACTTGGGTGCGCTTTTAGCACCGTGGTCAAAACCTGTCGTCCTGCATCCATACCCTGAGCCCCTATTAATACCAGGAGATCATCGGTATCTGTATGTTTGAGAGCAGTCTTGATAGCTGACGGCAGAGTGCTGGTGTGGGTATAGTCAGCGTGAAATGTATTAAGCGTTTGCAGAAAGGCCAGCCTTTCTTCCAGGGTTACTTTATCAGCGGCACCAACCTTGTCGGCGCTATCGGTAATGATTAGCGTAAACGCCAGGCTGCGCTGCAGGGTGGCAAGGGTAGCCGCATTGGCCGCATTAATTGCCGCACCGCGTCCACCGCGGATAGCAGTAACAACAACAAGGTGCTGGTAGCGCAAAGCACGGATGGTGTGAAAGACAGCTTCAATACTACCGGGGTTTAAGGCAGTATCATCAACAACTGTAAGACCATCGAGTTCAAAAATATCCATGCGCCGTTCCACGCCCTGGAAATTTTCCAACGCACTAGCAATAGCGGCTGGTGCTATGTCATGGATAAGGGCGGCAGTTGCTGCCAACATTGCATTTTCAACATTATGCCGACCCGGAATGGTTACATTCATACTATACTGGCCTGGCGGCAAGGTATGACCACCCAGTGTAACGAGCGGTTTGCTGAGAGTAAGAGTAAAGCGGCTGCCAGAGGCTGACAGGCGAGTGAGGCGGGCACAGATATCGGCAGGATAGTCTAGCGCCGCGGTAATAAGCCGACCGGAAAAATGTTCAGTAGTAGCGCGGCAGTAATGATCAGCAATATTGACAATAAGAGGGGTTTCAGGGGAAAGTAAGTTCAAAAACTTGATCTTAGCTGCAAGGTAGTTAGAAAAATCACCGTGAAAATCGAGATGGTCAGGGCAGATATTGCTAAGTATCCCTGTAGAAAAGTTGACATGGGCTGCGCGCTGCATATCAATGCCCTGTGCCGATACTTCCATAGCAACATGAGTCACTTTATTGCTAACCATTTGAGCTAAGTACTGCTGCAGACTGACCGCATCCGGTGTTGTTAGGGTACTGGGAATAGAATTCTTTCCGGTGTTAACCCGGATGGTACCAATAAGTCCGGGGCGTAGGCCGCTCTGACTAAAAATATGCTCTAGCAGGCAAGCGATGGTAGTTTTGCCATTCGACCCTGTCACGCCTATTAGCTGCAATTGTTGTGAAGGATTATGATAAAAAGCCGCCGACAGCGCCGACAGGGCTAATCTGGCGTCTGGTACTATAACTACCGGTATGGGGAGCGGCGGCAGCTTGTCAGGACAATCACTCACAATGGCCAAAGCCCCGCGGTCTGTGGCAACCTGGGCAAATGTATTGCCGTCAGCAGCTCGGCCGCATATGGCCACAAAAATATATCCTGGCAGTACTTTGTCAGAGTGGCAGGTAATTCCCGATGCTTTACAAACCCAGTTTTCTAACGACTGCATAGCCTTCCTCCTTGCCCTAACAGAAAGTATAACTATCTTAAAAACAGGATAAGGGCAACATCGACTTCCACCTTCGCCAAAGGCTCGGCGCAAGCCGTGTTTTCTTTATCCGATGACTAACCCGCTCTAAGACTCCCGCTTCTACAAGCGGGAGTTAAGAGCGTCTAAGTCCCTGGATAATTTCGACTAGAATTCAGGTAGCGTTAAAGCGCCATCTGAATTAAGTCTCCATTTATCAGCCAATAAGATACTCCATGGTATTCCCATTACCGGCAGGAGGTGAACGAGATATTAAAAAGTTTTTGCAATTGCTGATACTGCTGTTTATTGTAGCGCTGGAATGTTGTAATGTCGGGTGTGGTTTAAAAACACCGGCTCCTAAACCCGAGGTTAATTTGGTAGCCGAACAGGTTACCATTGAGGGACAGCCGATTGGAAATTTGGCGGCAGAAGAAGTAGGCAGAGTATTGATTAATTTGGCGAAAGCCAAAGATGTGCCGGCAGTTAATGCTGGTTTTGACCCAGACAGTGGTGAGATCATACCCGAACGCCCGGGACAGCGACTGAATGTGTCAGCTACTATCCGGGAGGTGATGGCGGCCGCGGCTGGCAGCAGGGTTATGCCGGTATATCAGCCGTTTCTTCCTGATATTACTAAAGATAAGCTGGTGCGTAGCCGCAAATTAGGAAGCTATACTACACAAATTTTGGATAATAGTCCGGGGCGCCTTGTTAATATCCGGCTGACAGGCAAATTAATCAACAACATTGTTTTGGAACCTGGACAGGAGTTTTCCTTTAACAAATTGACCGGCGAACCGACGGCCGGTCGGGGGTTTCAGCCAGCGCCTGTATTTGGCGATAACGGGACGAAGGAGGAGGGACTTGGAGGAGGGATGTGCCAAGTATCCTCTACCTTATATAATGCGGTGCTCGCTGCTAATCTTACAGTTACCGAACGCCATCCCCACTCGCAACCGGTAAGCTATGTACCACCTGGCCAAGATGCAACTACCTATACAGATAAGGATTTCCGTTTTATTAATACTACCCGTCATCGGCTGATAATCCGTGTTTTTACAGATACAGAAGGTTTGACGATTACATCAGAATTATGGGGGTTGCCTGACGCATAAGCAGAATGCTTTCCAGACATACTAAAATAGAGGTGGGAGCGCATGAAAAATAAGACATTAAATACCGCACTGGTTGTAGGAGTTTTGTTAGCATTTGTTACGGGAGCATACACACTACTCAAGCCTCCTGCCCAAAAACCAGAACAGGTTCCGGCACCGGCCCCTGCAAAGCAAACACCCGCAGCGCCTGTGCCTGCACCACAGCCCATTCCTGGCGTAGCGCCCTTTGATGCGACGAAATATCCGGGCGAACCGCAAGTCAGGGTATATATGGCAGACAAAGGCTCAATCGAAACTATGCCCTTAGAGAAATATATTGAAGGGGTAATTGCCCAGGAGATGGAGCCAGATTGGCCGATGGAAGCGTTAGCGGCGCAGGCTATCGCCTCACGCACACTGACAATCAGTGCAATTGAGGCCGGTACAATAAAAAGACTGCATAATGCTGATGTTAGTACATCTAAAGAAGAGCTACAGGCCTTTGCTCCGCAAAAGGTCAATGACAGTGTGCGGCAAGCTGTGGCGCGGACACGTGGAGAAGTGTTGTTATATGCCGGCGGCCTGGTAAATGCCATCTATAGTTCGTGCAATGGGCAAATTGGTGCTACCAGGGAAGAAAGTTTTCCTAAGGAAATTCCGCATGATACCCCATACTTCCAACCGGTTAAAGATAACTGTTTTACCAATGCTCCTGACAATGTGAAGTCCTGGACTGCAAAAATTCCGGCTTCCAAGGTGGCGGCGGCCATTGGTTATAAGGGTAATCCGGCTGATATCCGCATTTTAGAGAAGGGACCATCTGGTCGTATTCTTTATATTGGAGCTGGCGATAAAAAAATGTATGGCTCTGATTTCCGGCGGGCGGTCGGCTATGACCTCCTTAAATCAACCTTAATTTCCGAAATGAAATATGAAGACGGCAATTTTATTTTTAAAGGCCTGGGCTGGGGCAATGGGGTTGGGCTTTGTCAATGGGGTGCCCATACCTATGCCAAGGAGGGTTGGAAAGCCGAGGACATCATCAGACATTATTATCCTGGTGCCGAAATAAAAAAGCTGTGGCAGTGATATCGGTGAATTTTATATTAATTTTTGCATACATTAATAACGCGAGGTAGTATGGCGGCTACCTCCCGGGGACTGCGCCGCCTGTCTGGTACGCACGGACAGGCGGCGCGATTTATTTATTTTCTTGATTTTTTTTGTTATCTTGGCCTTATGAATATTGGCAATAGCTTTCGACTACGCTATAATAATAAAGTTAAGGTTCTGTGAAGGGATTGAGACTGATCAATAAGAGTAATACCGATATTGGCCATGTGCTCATTTCTGTGAAAGGCTCACAAAGGGATGCTCATGGTGAAGAAGAAATAATTGAATTATTTACCCATGGGCGAAGGTATGCGAAAAATGGTGTTCATTATATTACCTATCAGGAAACTGAGATTAGCGGGCTGGAAGGAAGCGCAACACTCTTAAAGGTGTATGCAGACCATGTTGTCCTGGTGCGCATGGGCCGCATCGAACAAAGGCAGGAATTTTGTGTTGGAAAACGCTGCAGCTCCAAATATGTGACGCCTTATGGAACAATGGAAATGAGCATGGAAACTACCCGGCTGGCAATAGAGCAGACTGAAGATAGCAGCCAGGTTACCGGAATACATATTGAGTACGAACTGGAAATAGACGGACAGTGGCAAAGTACTAATACGCTGGCTGTCCTTGTGCAGGGGGATAAGAAAAATGGACATTAAACAACAGCTGATTGCCGCAATTGGACAGGCTGCGGCAAAGGCGATGGCTGATGGTGTGTTTACTGCTGAACAGTTACCTGAGATAGCGCTGGAAGTACCGCCGCAAAAAGAATTTGGTGATTATGCGACTAACTTTGCCATGCAGTCGGCGAAAGCCGCCAAAATGAATCCGCGGGTGATTGCCCAGGCCATTATCGACCGTATTGATGAGCCATGGATGGAAAAGGCCATGATAGCAGGTCCCGGATTTATTAATTTCTACCTTAAGTCTGATCTTTTATACCAGGACTTAGCAGCTATACTGGCTGCTGGCGAGAAGTTTGGACAATCTAATGCCGGCCAGGGTGAACGGATACAAGTTGAATTTGTTAGTGCAAATCCTACAGGGCCGCTGCATGTTGGGCATGGCCGGGGCGCAGCGGTAGGCAGTGCTCTTGTTAATTTACTCAGGACGGCAGGTTACCGGGTTGAAGCTGAATTCTATATAAATGACGCCGGCAATCAAATGGATAACCTGGCAGCTTCGGTAAATGCCAGGTATTTGGAGCTAATGGGAAAAACGGTTGACTTTCCTGAAGATGGCTATCACGGCAGGGATATCATCGATACCGCAAAGCGGATTATTGACAAACATGGCGACAAATATCTTGCTATGCCGGAAGAGCAGCGCCTGTCAGAGTTCAAGGAAGTGGGTCTAAAAGAAAAGCTGGCTGCGCTGAAAGAAGATCTGGAGCAGTTTGGCGTGACTTTCGATGTATGGTTTAGTGAGCGCACACTACATAACAGCGGCGCGGTGAAAGCTACCTGTGAGCAACTACAGGCTAATGGCAATATCTATGAGAAGGATGGAGCCTTATGGCTAAAATCGACAGCCTATGGTGATGATAAAGACCGGGTAGTTTTTCGCGATAATGGCGTGCCTACTTATCTTGCTGCCGATATTGCCTACCATCGTGATAAATTTGCCCGTGGTTTTAACCGGGTTATTAATATCTGGGGTGCTGACCACCATGGCTACATTAGCAGGGTCAAAGCCGCTATCAACGCCATGGGATATAATGCGGAGAACCTGGAAATATTGATTTTGCAGATGGTAAGTCTTTATCAAGCTGGTCAGCTTGTCAAAATGTCCAAACGGACAGGGCAAGGCGTGACTCTGAGTGAACTTATCGAAGAAGTGGGCCGCGATGCCGCCCGGTTTTTCTTCATTATGCGTTCAACTGACAGTCAACTGGATTTTGATCTCGATTTGGCTAAGTCTCATACTAATGAGAATCCGGTGTATTACATCCAGTATGCGCATGCCCGGATCGCCAGCATTTTCCGGCAAGTGGCCGACGCTGGATTGCCTGTGCCTGCTGATTGGGATCAGGTTAAGCTTTCTAAATTAACCGAACAGGCAGAAATCGACCTAATCAAAAAGATGGCTCAGTTTCCTGAAGAAGTTGCCAGTGCTGCCCGCGAACGTGCACCACATCGGATTGCCCGCTATGCGCATGATCTGGCCAGCCTGTTCCATACTTTTTATAATCAATGCCGGATTATTGGCGTTGATCCTGAACTGCAGGCCGCACGTCTGGGGCTTGTTACAGCGGTACGGTCAACCGTAAAACAGTCGCTCAGTATTTTGGGAGTAGACGCACCTGACAAAATGTAATAGTCTGTCTTCTGCAATGTTTTACAGAAACCGGGAGGAATTTACCTCTGTATGTTGAATATTAAACGCGGATTGTTAAGTGCGGAGGTTGAATTATGACTAATACTATAGCAAAGAATAATATGGATGAAGTTGATTCTGCATACCAGGTTTTAAAGGCGGCAGGACACCCGTTATATTACCGTGAGTTAATTGATCAGGCCATCGCTTTAAAGGGTGGTACAACCCGGGCATCAGCGTATACTATTGCTGATGTTCATACACGAATCAATTTGGACAGCCGGTTTATACATACCGGCAAAAGCATGTGGGGATTGAATGAATGGTCACCGCAGCGCATTAGCTCACATGAGGCTGAAGAACCGACTGCTGCGCCGCAAGATACGCAAAGAAGAGCAAAGCTGCTTGCCGCTATTCAGCAGGATTTTGACAATGAAGACACTGCCAGTATAGCTGAGGCAGATCCTTTATTAGAGGGTGAAGCTGAGCTTGAAGAAGAAATGGAAGACAATGAGGCATAACTGAAATTATCCGGAAATCAGACAGTTAACTGTGGGAAGTTTAGTAGGAGGATTTTTAAATGGCTAAATATATTTTTGTTACAGGTGGCGTAGTATCTTCGCTTGGTAAGGGAATCACGGCAGCATCACTGGGACGCCTGTTGAAAAGTCGCGGGTTCAAGGTTACCATCCAGAAGTTTGATCCGTACATCAACTTTGATCCGGGCACGATGAGCCCTTATCAGCATGGCGAGGTTTTCGTCACCGAAGATGGTGGGGAGACTGACCTTGACCTTGGTCATTATGAACGGTTCATTGATATTAATTTAAGTAAGAGCTCAAATGTCACAGCTGGCAAAATATATTGGTCAGTTATCAACAAGGAGCGAAAAGGCGATTATTTGGGGAGCACTGTTCAGGTAATTCCCCATATCACTAACGAGATCAAAGAGCGCATTTACCAGGTTGCCAAAGAGGATAACGCTGATATTGTTATTACTGAAATCGGCGGTACTGTTGGTGATATTGAAAGCTTGCCGTTTTTAGAAGCTATCCGTCAGGTTAAAAAGGAAGTGGGTAAAGGTGGCGTACTTTATATTCACGTTACCCTGGTACCTTACATTTCGGCAGCCGGTGAGCTTAAGACCAAGCCTACCCAACACAGTGTAAAAGAACTGAGAAGTATTGGTATTCATCCTGATATTATTGTGTGTCGCACCGAGCATGAGATTTCGCCGGAGATGAAAGAAAAGTTAGCACTCTTCTGTGATATTGACTGTGATGCCGTTATCCAGAATAAAAATGCCGCCAGTATTTATCAAGTGCCGCTGATGCTGGAGCGGGAAGGGCTTGACCGGATCGCAATGGACAAACTCAACTTGGTGGATTCTGGTGCCGACATGGCAGAGTGGAAAGACATGGTGGATAAGATAACAAATCCATTGCACAGTGTGCGGATCGCTATTGTCGGCAAATATGTTGCCCTGCAGGATGCATACATGAGTGTTTCAGAGGCGTTACGGCATGGTGGCATTGCCAATGACACAGCTATTGAAATAAAATGGATTAATGCAGAAGATATCGAGGCAGAAGATGCCGATTTACCGACAGTTTTTGAGGATGTTGACGGCATTTTGGTACCGGGTGGTTTTGGTGATCGCGGCATTGAAGGTAAGCTTAAGGCTATTCGCTATGCGCGGGAAAATAAAGTACCGTTCTTTGGTCTATGTTTAGGCATGCAGTCTGCCGTCATTGAATTCGCCCGGAATGTCTGTGGCTTAACAGGTGCGAACAGCACCGAGTTTAATCCGGAAACCCCGCATCCGGTCATTGACCTGATGCCTGAGCAGGTAGCCATCGAAGCTAAAGGCGGCACCATGCGGCTTGGCGTGTATCCCTGTAAGGTTATGGAAGATACTTTGACCTATAAGGCCTATCAGGATGAAATTATTTATGAACGCCACCGTCACCGTTTCGAATTTAATAATGCGTATCGTGACAGATTGTCTGGCGCAGGTCTTGTGATTGGCGGTACTTTGCCTAATGGACGGTTGATTGAGATTGTTGAAATTAAAGATCATCCTTGGTTTGTGGGCACACAGTTCCACCCGGAATTCAAGTCGCGTCCGACTAACCCGCACCCACTGTTCAGAAATTTTGTTAAAGCATCGTTGACAAATAAGCTGGATAAGATATAGTTAAAAAACTGTTGGATATACTTCCAACAGTTTTCTTTTCCCTAACTATTTGTTTGTAAATAAGGATACATAAGGAGGTAAGGCTTGTGTTTAAACGCTCAGTGGTGCTTGTACTGGTTTTTCTTATTGGTATATCAATGTTTGGTGCACTCTTTATTAGCCCCAAAATAAAAGAAAGCAAAATAGCCGGCTCTGATAAAATTGCTATCATTTATGTTGACGGCATGATTGTTGGTGGTCGGGGACAGGTTGGTTTATTTACCGAAGGCGGTGGTACAGACGCGCTTATTCGCCAGCTTCACACTGCGCGTGACGACAACTCGGTTAAGGCGATTGTTCTTCGCATTAACAGTCCTGGAGGCACAGTCCCCGCTTCTCAGGAGGTTGGTGAGGAACTAAAAAAAATCAGGGCTCTCGGTAAACCGGTAATTACTTCAATGGCAGATATGGCAGCATCAGGTGGCTATTGGCTAGCCGCATGCACTGACAAAATATATGCCAATCCGTCTACTATTACCGGCAGTCTTGGGGTATATATGCCGTATTCCAACTGGGAAGAATTATATAAAAAAATCGGCGTTCGCCAGGAAAAAATTAAAAGCGGTCCGCATAAAGATATCTTATCACCAGATCGTCAACTGACAGAAGAGGAAAGGGCTATTATTCAGGTTATGGTTGATGATATGTATAATCAGTTTGTTGAGATCATTGCCGAAGGGCGGCACATGGATCCAGCTACAGTCCGTCAACTGGCCGATGGGCGCATTTATACCGGGCGTCAAGCCAAAGAGGTAGGGCTTGTTGATGAATTAGGGAATATGTATGACGCTATTGACGGAGCGGCCGGCATGGTAGGGATTCAGGGTAAACCTGAAATCATTGAATATGGTAAGCACAGTGCCATAGAAGCCTTGCTAGGCGCGCAGGACAGCCATACGCCTGAGCAACTTATGCTTAAGCAACTTAAAGAGATGCTCTCGTCCGGTCTTATGGCCGCACCCCAGAGCTATTAAGAGGGGGGATTTGTATGGGGAGCTTTCTGGAAACCATTTACGATGTATTATTTAAGCCTAAGACGGCAATGGAGTATATTGCCCAAAAAAAACTAACCGGGCAAGCATTGGTTATGTTCATCATTGGTATGCTTGTCCCGGTATGGGCGGTATATACGGGGCTTAAAGGTTCCCATGGCGTACCAATATTAGGTGGTATGTTTGCCATGCATTTTATCGGAAGCTTGCTATTTTGGATACTGGGGGCTTCTGTGCTCAACTTTATTGCCGAATTATTAGGAGGCCGGGGTACGGCTGTCGGTCTGTTCGCTGCCTTGGGTTTTTCCCATCTGCCGCGAGTTGTCGTAATACCGTTAGGGGTTATTGCCGCTCTACTGCCAGACGGTTTGCGCGGCATAGCCTTTGGTGCTATCGGTTTGCTTGTTGTTATTTGGACGTTGGCGCTTACTGTGGCGGCTATTCGTGGTGCGCACGGGCTTTCTGGTGCTATGGCCATATTAGTCCTGCTTGCTCCTATGCTGGCAATGTTTGGCGCGGTTATCGCAGTCGTCGTTTTTCTGGGATCGGCTTTGCCGCAAATCCCGTTTAATATTTAGCGTACCCGGTATAGGTAGATTTCCCAAATGGCCCAGTCTTCACTAAATTTCTGTAAAAACTCAAGACCATTTTGCTGATAATTGGTTATTTCGGCGGCGGATAAAATATATTCGCCGCCTAAATTTTTAAATGCCTGGATATCGAGCTGCATATTGTTAAGCTTGAGTTGATAAGACTTCCGTATCTGATAATACTCAAGTTCTGCCGGGAAGAGATAGCAGGTGATACCCCAATTGTCGAAGTAGTTTCGCCAAAATGGGTTTTTGTCCAATTCTTTGGCTATGATCTGGCGAAAGGCATGCTTGTAGGCAAGCGGATAAATATTAAGTCGTCCGTCAAGGGTATAGAAGCCATGATACTGGGTAATAGCCGGATAAATTCCAATGCTGGCCACCCGGTAGTCCTGTTTGGGCCGCCCGATATAATTGTCTACTTTTTGAAACAGGCTGTCGGCAAAAAATTCGCCATAACTGATATTTTCGTAGAGCCAGCCATTTTCCATTACCGATATGTCGGCATGTTTTTTTAATGCTAGGTCATATTCAATGTTATTGCCAAACAGAAAGCCTAGCTGCACAGCAATTAAAAGAGCTGCCAGCACTTTGCCAATATAGCGAATGTTGGCGATAATCCCCAGGCATAGTGCAAAGATCGTATACCAGATAAGCGGATGCAGCCAATGGATGCGCTGGACTTGGAACGAGTTTAAAAAACTACTGGCTGCAGCGTGGGAGATATAAAAACCTGTATAACGCAGCCCATAAAAAACCGATATGGAAAATGCAAGCACTAACAGCAGCAAGATAGCTTTGTACTCGCGCCGCTGACGCCAGCCTGTGAGGAGTGCCAGCGGTACGGCGATGGTTAGTATGTATTTATGCAGGCTGACAGCATGATACTGGCCGTTGACAAAGTTGTCGGTAATAAGAGGCAAAACGGCACGCAAACTGCGAGCCTGTCCTAATAAAATACGGTTGATTTCTTCGCGGTTGGAGAGAAAGCCGGTACTCAAAAATTCATGATATATCAGCCATATTTCGGTTGTTACATACGAGCAGGTCAGTAAAACAATGGATCCTAAAAAATGCAATCGCAACACGCGGTGGCGCCAATAATCGTAAAGGGCAAATACGCCAAGAACTGCCAAGATGAAGACACCGACAAGAGGGAGCGACGAATATAATGCAAAAATGACAATGATCAGGACATTAATAGTCATTTTTTTATCATAATAGGCATTAAGCATCGCATAGAATAGTAAGGGCTGTCCGGCAATTGACAGGCCATATACTGTATAAAAAGGGAGGGTAGCAAAGGCGGCCGCACCGGCCCAAATCAGCCAAGTATGCTGCTTAGCTGGTAGTACATAATATTTGAGCAGCAGATACATGCCGAAAAAAGCGGTAGCATGAACAAGCAGAAGATTGATCAGATAAGCGCGAAAAGGAGGTAAGATAAGATAAAGCCAAGTAATTACATTAAACCCGCTGGGCAGACAACTGCGGGGCAATTCCCCCAGCATTTGATGGATACTTCCGGTCAGATCAAATACCTTACCGCTTTTAGCAAGAACTATCCATGGGGTAATCCAGTCCAGGTTATCATTAATGGTAAAATGGGCGTTTTGCCGTAATATAGCAAAGGGAGCTACATAGGCAATTAGTAGAAAAGAAAAAAATAAGGCCGATTTATGGCTGGTAAGCCAGAACAAAAACTTACGTAATATCGAAAGTTTATTATGCATACATCTACCTCACAACGTGATTTCATTACAAAGTTTAGCACAAAAATGGTCAGTTTAGGAAGTATTTCACAGAAAATAGAAAAAAGCGAAAAATAATTTCAAAAAATTTCCATTTTCATGCAGGAGATTTCTAATAGAATGCGAATATATGTACACTGGAAAAAGATTAGATTTAATTTTCTGTCAAAACTGCGAGAAAGTAAGGTGCGTAAAATGAGCGATTCCCTAGCAACTATTCTGGTTATTGATGACCAACCTGGGATTCGGAGATTGCTTACTGAGGTTCTCCAGGATGAAGGGTATCAAGTATTTACAGCCGCAAACGGCTACGAGGGTATACAGCTTGCACAGAATACTAATCCCAATGTTATATTGATGGATATGAAGATGCCTGGTATGGATGGAATTGAAGCGTTAAAAGAGCTGAAGCGCCAGGGACAAGGTGACCAGGTCATTATGATGACTGCATATGGAGAATTAGATATGGTTAATGAGGCTAGAGAAGCCGGTATGCGTGATTATATCACCAAACCGTTTGATATTATGTCTCTATGCCAGATTATTCACGACAATATTGATGCTGCTATTGGCGGATCTAACCGTTTGATGATTGGCTAACAATTATTGTAGATAACCCCGGGGCAATATAGCCCCGGGGTTATTGTTGGCTGCTTTCTTTAGCCAGATGGGATAGTATTTTAAGCGACTAACAGTAACGGGAAGGCCAATAGTAGGTCTTACTTTATGCCTGATATTGCTAAGTTGTAGTATGTAGGCAGGATTTTTATCGCAGGTGGCGAAATACAGGAAACAAAGGGGGGATATTCATGATCATTAACGCTGTCTCAACATTGGCATTGTATTGTCCACGATGTGGCAAAATTGAACTGCATAATGTCTCCCGGTTTGCAATCAACAACTCAGCATGTCAACTTGCTTGTAGTTGTGGTCAAGTACAAGGGTCTATATCTGTTGCGGGGCGGCGTCAATATCTCTTAGATATTCCTTGTGTAGTGTGCGAGACCAATCACCTGATTTTTCTTGACAGCAATTTGTTTCGCCAACCCAAAGCAAGTAAAATATATTGTGATCAGGCAAATTTAGAACTTGGTTTTGTTGGAAGTCCAGGGGCGATTGCCGCAATGATTGACAAACATAAGCAAGAGGTTGCTAGTCTTGCCAGTGAACTAGAAGAACAATCAGACGGTTCAGGGATAGAAAATTCACAAATATTACTGGAAATTTTAAATAAAATCCATGATATTGCAGAGCAGGGAGGGGTATACTGCTCTTGTGGTAATACCGATGTTGAGGTTGATGTGCTTGTTGATGCTGTTGAGTTGTCTTGCTGCCAATGTGAGGGTAGACTGCTTATTTCGGCTAAAGATGAACAGGATTTAGCGAGATTATCGGCAATGGGGGTTATTGAATTAGCCCCGCTCAGGCGCACCAGCCGCAAGTGAGTATATTGCTAAAATAAAATGAGAAGGTGAGTGAGTTACCTGTGAAATTTTTTCTCGATACAGCAAATATTGATGAGATAAAAGATATTTTGCCAATAGGTGTTGTAGCAGGAGTAACCACCAATCCATCGCTTATTGCTAAAGAAAAACAGGATATTAAAGCGGTGATTAAGGAGATTGCATCACTTGTCCCGGGGCCGGTAAGTGCTGAGGTTATTGGTACTGAGTTTGATACGATGCTGCCGGAAGCGCGTGAACTAGCCAAGCTTGGCGATAATGTGGTAATTAAGGTACCGGTAACGGTTGATGGTTTAAAAACCGCCAATGCCCTTGCGGCAGAGGGCATTAAAACCAATGTAACTCTGATTTTTTCGGCCAACCAGGCGCTAATGGCTGCACGGGCAGGAGCTGCTTTTGTTAGTCCTTTTGTTGGGCGTCTTGATGATATAAGTCAGGATGGTATTGCGCTTATTAAGGATACGGCTGATATTTTTACTATCCATGGGATTGAGACTGAAATTATTGCTGCCAGTATCAGGCATCCCCTGCATGTTACGCAGGCGGCGCTGGCAGGAGCGCATATTTCCACTGTTCCAGCCAAAGTACTAAAGTCACTGTTGCAGCATCCACTGACAGATGCAGGTATTAAACGTTTTCTGGAAGATTGGCAAAAAGCCAATCTGTAAGGTTACAATTTAAGGAGATGTAGTAGATGGAACGTGAATTGGCATTAGAATTTGTAAGAGTTACCGAGGCTGCCGCAGTTGCTTGTGGTCGCTGGATGGGGCGGGGTGATAAAATAGCCGCCGACCAAGCGGCCGTGGATGCTATGCGTGTTGCCTTTGATAGTGTAAATATAAGTGGACAAGTTGTTATCGGCGAAGGTGAGATGGATGAGGCGCCGATGCTGTATATTGGTGAAGAAGTTGGTCATGGCGGCCTGGAAGTGGATATTGCCGTTGACCCATTAGAGGGGACGAACTTGGTCGCCAAGGGCTTGCCAGGATCTATTGCCGTACTGGCCATTGCGCCGCGCGGTAACTTGCTGCATGCACCTGATATGTATATGGATAAAATTGCCGTTGGTCCGATGGCTAAAGGCAAAATCGATATCAATGCGCCAGTGACAGAAAACCTTAAAGCCGTTGCTGCCGCACTTAACCGCAAAGTAGAAGATGTCACAATAGTAATTCTCGACCGGCCGCGTCATGCTGCTATTATCAAAGAAGCGCGTGATGCGGGCGCCCGAATTAAGTTGATTTCTGATGGTGACGTATCACCTGCGATCAATGCGGCTATTGAAGGCACCGGCGTACATATGCTACTCGGTATCGGTGGCGCTCCTGAGGGTGTACTAGCTGCTGCTGCCATTAAATGCCTGGGCGGCGACATGCAAGGCAGATTATGGCCAGAAGGCGATGCAGATATCGAAAGGGCTAAGGCCATGGGAATTGCGGATATCAATAAGGTATTAACCTTAGATGATTTAGTTAAAGGGGACGACGTGATTTTTGCGGCAACAGCCATTACCCAAGGTGACCTTTTGAACGGAGTTCGCTATTTTGGCGGCGGTGCCCGCACACATTCACTGGTAATGCGTGCCTCGACCGGAACCATTCGATTTGTTGACGCTATTCATAAGTTTGACAAGAAGCCTATGCTTATTAAGCGGGTATAGTATTATAAAACTAAGATTACCTAACGGGATTGCTTCAATGCATTACAATGACTTCTCAGTTGTCATTGTGAGTAAATGCGGTGAAGCAGTCTCGTTTTTTTTATTTTTGGAAGGAGATAGTAACACCACCCGATTTGCAGAAAAATAATCCAAGTTATGCATATTTTATCGTGCAATTGCTTATGCTAATACTGGGAGTCGTACGTTCGCAGATTGGTTTGCAGGCTTGCAGGCTGCGAATCCTAATTAACCAGTTAGCGAGGTGAGGTATTTGCATTTGCTGAAATGTAAGACTAGACAGTCATGGGCTTTTCTAGGGGGAGCCGCCCTGTTAGCCAGTGTATGGGCTTTTCCGAGCGGAACCAAAGCTCTACCGGAAGCTATCCAAGTTCCACCTGCAAGCGAAACTCAGGTTGTCGAGGCACCAGTAGCTGTCTCGCAGTCACAACAAGAGATTAAGCGATATACTGTGGAGGCTGGAGATACCTTATCAGGTATAGCTGAGCAATATGGTATTGATGTAGAGACTTTAATAGCAGCAAATCCGGGCGTCAGTGAGCTTATTCATCCGGGTGACCAGCTCATTGTTTTACCCAAGAAAGGGCTTGTACACCAGGCAAAGACTGGTGATACCTTATCGGATATTGCTTATACATATGGTGTAACGGTAGATGCAATTAAATCAGCCAATACGAAAAGCAGTGATCAGATAGATGTCGGCGAACAACTATTTATTCCTGGCGGACGGGCCAGAGCCAACACGGCGGTAGCCAGGGCTTCAGTCAGCCGATTTCTTTGGCCAACAAGAGGTGAGATATCTTCAGGTTTTGGCTGGAGGTGGGGACGACTTCATGCTGGCGTCGATATTGCCAATGACATTGGCACTTACGTTATGTCTGCGCGGAGCGGTCAGGTTATTTGGGCGGGGTGGCGAGGCGGGTATGGCTATACCGTAATGATTGACCATGGCAGCGGTTATGTAAGCTTATATGGCCACCTGGATGATTACTATGTGGAAAGAGGTCAATATGTGCGAGCCGGTCAGCGAATTGCCTCTATGGGGAGCACTGGTAATTCAACTGGGCCGCACTTGCATTTTGAAATTCAAAAAGATGGTCAACCCGTGGATCCGGTAGGCTTTTTGCCCTAAAAAACAGGTATACGCAGTTAGCTAGCTATCAGCGTATACCTGTTTCGTTATGATAGTTGGTAAGGGAATAAGGTAAGGCCCGGCATTTATGCCGGGCCTTATACTTCATTTGCTATTTTGGTAGTTGCGCTTGTTCCTGCACTGACTCTTGTGGCGGTATTTGAGCAGGTGACTGTGATACTTCTTGAGTCGTAGTCGTAGCTGCAGCAGCGGTTTTGACTGCATGCAAGTGTTGCAGAGTAGCATCATGATAAGGCCAAGCGGTATCAGTCATGACCTTATCTGCTTTGGCTGTAACTGAGTAAATGTTGGCTGTGTCAGTATTAGTAAGCAACCATTTCTTTCCTATTTTTTCAAAGGTTAGATCGGTTTTGCTTAGGCTGCTGCCGAACTTGCCGGGGTTGGCGGTGGTAATGCCAAATCTGCCATGAGTCGCGGCTGCAATGCCGTTGACCTCAATGCTTTCATTTTTGACAATAACAATGGCGTCAACCTTTCCGCCAATTTTTTTGATGATGTCATCAATAGCAGTTTTCTGGTCGGTAAACGTGAGCTTAGAATGATCAGGTGCATCAGGACCAATAGAGGATGTACCAATAATGCCAATGCGGATGATTTCTTTCTTTTTATCTTTGCCTACATTAAATTCTTTAATAATATAGGGCTTAAATGCCAGCTTGGTTTTATCTGTACTCTGGGCATTAGCTGACAACATAGGAAAATTGGCAGTTGATAATACTTTTGATAAGTACGCCGAACCATAGGTGAGTTCCCCAGGACCAAGCACTACGGCATCATAACCGAGCGCATTGTACATGGTTATCATGGGGTTAGCCATTTTGGATGGTGTAGTGGCAAAATAGTCGGTTAACGCAGAGCCTGATAACATACTGCCCTGATCAATCAATATGGTGTACCCATTATTGACGCGTTGTTCCTTGACTAGAGTAGCCACCTTCACAAGTCCGAATTCGGCTGTTCTTGGGAACTTATAATCCCAGTCAATAATATGACCGTTAACCCTACTTGTGGCCATTAAGGTGATTTTAACCGGTGCCGGCGGCAGTTCAGGTTGTTTTGCTGCCATAGCTAGAGCCGGTAGGCACCAGATAACAGTTAGCGCCAATGCCACCAGGCGCAATAACGATTTAAATGATTTCTGCAAGGTTATCCCTCCAAAGTTATCGATATAGTATTTCTAGTATTTCGCTATGTATGCAAGTTTTTCCTTTCTTTTCAAACTGGTATGATAAAAAATACCGGATAGCGGTGTTGTATACACAACTGTTTTTGTGGGGAATAATAATGATAATCTTGCTGCTATATAGAGAGAAAAAAATTCAGCTAGTACCCTCACGTATTGCGAGGAAAAACAATGGCCTATATTATTGCCGTTCTTATGGCAAGTTTGAGTTTTTTACTAAATAAACTCTTACTGTATTACCTGGGGGCAGTGACCATTATAAGTGCAGGCCCGGTTGTCGAGGAAGCTGCCAAAACGTTGTTTGCTTATTATTTGGGAGCTGATATCATCACCGTACACGTGCTATTTGGTATTATTGAAGCTGGCTACGACTGGTACTACAGGAGTAGTGATGAGCTAGTGGCACCGCTCTTAAGCATAGTCGGACATAGTATGTTTGGTGCGGGTACTGTTGGTATTTTGGGGATGACTGGTAGTCTGTGGCTGGGATTAGCTGCCGGTATTACCCTGCATCTGGCCTATAATCTAACCATTGTGAAGTTAGTGGCAAATAAAATTGCTGACAAGCCAAGAAAGAGGGATAAGCCATGAAAATTTTTTATACCTGTGAATATTGTGGCGAACAGATTGATACATTAGAAGTAGATGAAGTCGATGAGGTGAAATTTGGCTTTGATTGCTTGACTGACCAGGAACGTCAGGATATAATTAAGACTGACGTTGCGCAAAATGCAATTTATGTAAAATCACTGTGTGATAGCTGTATAACCGTCATAGGACTGGATGATACACTTGCATTAGGTATGCCGGCTCTTGCGAATAAAGGTTATATCCATTAGCCCACAGTTTTAAAAAAGACTCAAAGTAAATATAAAAGGGCTTTAGCATAGGCTAAAGCCCTTTTGGTACTACCGAGACGGATGAGGTTTTTATGGGAGAAAAAACGAGTATAACACTATTCTCAGCGTTAACTGAGGATAAAGCCTTACGTCAGGCTCAGGCGGCATTTGCTTTGGCAAATGGGCAAAGTCTGATTTATGGAATGACAGGCGCCCAAAAGAGTGTGTTTTTAGCGGCTGCTTTTCAGGCAGCAATGCGGCCAACCGTAATTCTTGCCGCCAATCAGGAAGCTATTGATGTATTTAGAAATGATTTTGCTGCTCTGTTGCCAGAGGTGCCGGTGGTGGAACTGCCCGCCCTAGATCTAGTAACTTTTGCCGCGGCAGCTAAAAGTGTTGAGCTGGCGGCAAAGCGGATGGATGTTTTGAATCGGCTGGCTAGAGGCGAGAAGCTGATAGTTTTGGCGACAGTGGAAGCGGCCATGCAAAAGGTATTATCGAAGCAGGATTTTCTAAACAGCCGCATAACCATTCATCACGATAGTGTGATAAGCCGGGAAGAGCTTGTAAGTTCGCTGGTTGAATTTGGTTATGAACGGGTTGACCAAGTGGATAGTGCCGGCCAGTTTAGTGTGCGCGGCGGAATTATTGATATATTTGCTGTTAACCGGAGTTTGCCGCTCCGGCTTGAGCTGTTTGGGGACGAGGTCGACTCACTTCGTGAATTTGATCAAGTTAGCCAGCGCTCGATAAAGGATTTGCAATTGGCTGACATCATGCCATTAACAGAAGTAGCCCAAAGTGGCAAATCAGCGGTGTTTGTATCGTATTTGCCGGCAGGGGCGACTACGATAGTTGATGAACCGGCACGGCTGCGAGAACAGATGGCTAAGCTGGTCAAGGAAAACCCCGAGTGTAAGCGGCGGGTTTTTGCTTGGCCTGAACTCGTAACGGCTTGTCAGCAATATAATGTAATTTATTTATCATTGCTGTTACAAAAGATACCCAGTGTGCAGCCAACGGAAATTATCAGTATTACCACCAAAGGCATTGCACCCTTTCATCGCCAGATTGATCTTTTGATTAGCGAGATTAAAAGCTGGCAGGATAAACGCAATCATATTGTTTTATTTATGTCTAATTATGATAAGGCCGTTAATATAGAGCGCAATCTTGCAGATGAGGGCATAACCGCAATTACGGCTCAGGCTGGGCCGATGCCATTAATACCGGGTGCTGTTGTGATAGTAACTGGTACGTTATCTGGTGGCTTTGAGTTTCCCCAGGCCAAGCTGGTAGTACTTACTGAGTTTGATATCTTCGGGCGCCAAAAGAAGAAACGGCGGCCGCGTGTGGGCAAGGAACAGCAAATTACATATTTCCGCGATATTAATCTGGGTGATTATGTTGTTCATGTCAATCATGGTATCGGTAAATATGTCGGGGTACAAACGCTGGAAGTAGGAGGTGTCCATAAAGACTATCTCCATATTCGCTATGCTGGCGACGATAAGCTCTATGTGCCCACTGATCAAGTGGGTTTGTTACAGAAATATATTGGTTCTGAGGGCGAAGTGCCACGCCTTAGCAAAATGGGCGGCAGTGACTGGCTAAAAGTTAAGACTAAAGCTAAGGCTGCCGTTGCTGATATGGCAAAAGAACTTATCGGGCTTTACGCCCAGCGCCAATTACAGGTTGGGTATGCCTTTGGTCCGGATACACCGTGGCAACGGGAATTTGAGGACGCATTTGCTTATGAAGAAACACCTGATCAATTGCAGGCCATTGCCGAAGTTAAACAGGATATGGAGCAGCCTCGTCCAATGGATCGATTGCTCTGTGGTGATGTTGGCTTTGGCAAGACTGAGGTGGCTATTCGGGCTGCCTTTAAAGCCGTTATGGGTGGTAAACAGGTGGCAGTGTTAGTGCCGACGACTGTATTGGCGCAGCAACATTTTCAGACCTTTACTTCCCGTTTTGCGGATTTTGGTACAGTAGTTGACGTTATCAGCCGCTTCCGTAGTGCGCGCGAGCAAAAAGCAACCTTGCAAAAACTGGCGCAGGGCAAAGTGGATGTGCTTATTGGTACGCATCGGATTTTACAGTCTGACGTGGTATTTAAAGATATTGGACTTTTAATTGTTGATGAAGAACAGCGTTTTGGTGTAGCCCAAAAGGAAAAGATGAAAAAGTGGCGCGCGAATTTAGATGTGCTTACCTTAAGTGCTACTCCCATTCCACGCACGCTCCATATGTCGCTTGTGGGTGCACGGGATATGAGCATTATCGAGACACCGCCGGAGGATCGGTTTCCGGTGCAAAGTTATGTTGTCGAGTATAATGAAGAAATTATTCGCGAGGCCATTGTTCGTGAATTGAAACGAAGCGGCCAGGTGTATTTCGTGTATAACCGGGTGCAAACGATTGATAAAATCAGGCAACGGCTGACCGAAATACTGCCGGATGCCACCATTAAGACTGGTCATGGTCAGATGCCGGAGGAACTGTTAGAACAAGTTATGCTTGACTTTTATGAAGGTCGGGACGATGTACTGCTTTGTACCAGTATCATTGAAAATGGCTTAGACGTATCTAATGCCAATACGATTATTGTCTATGATGCCGATCACTTTGGTTTGTCTCAGCTATATCAAATGCGCGGTCGGGTAGGCCGGTCTCATCGGATGGCCTACGCCTATTTTACTTATCGCCAGGATAAAGTACTAACAGAAGTCGCGGAAAAACGGCTGCAGGCCATCAAAGAGTTTGCAGAATTGGGTTCTGGCTTCAAAATTGCTATGCGCGATCTAGAGATCCGGGGAGCCGGCAATCTCCTAGGACGGGAGCAGCATGGTCACATTGTCAGCGTCGGCTTTGAAATGTATTGCCGGTTATTAGACGAAGCTGTCGAGGAACTAAAAACAGGAAAAGTAGCACTGCCGCCGCCGGAACCTTCCATTGAGCTGACAATTGATGCTTATCTTACTGGTGATTATATCAGTGATGCTATGCACAAGATTGAAATATATCAGCGGATTGCCGCCGTTCGGCAGGAGGAGCATCTGAGCGAGCTGCTTGACGAACTTATTGACCGCTTTGGTGAGCCGCCGCTGCCTGTGACCAACCTTTTAGGCGTTGCCCGCATAAAGAACCTGGCACGACGCCTGGGGATTCGTTCAATCACCGAACGGGATGGTAGGGTAGAAATTGTCTTTGGGGATACTCCTAATGTAGCTGAAGATGGTTTAGCTAAGGCCAGGAACCTTTTCCCTGGTAAATTGTCTTTACTTCCTGGGCCGCCGGAGACCATGCGCCTTGCTGCTTCCCGGATTGCTTTGCCGCTGATTGAGGTGCTGATCAAACTGTTTAGCAGTTTGGCCGGAGAAAAAGAAACAGTATAAATAACAATTTATGAGCTGGTTTTATGACCGGAAAAATGAATAAAACACAGTACCTGGATATATACTACTATCAATGAAAGAGTAAGATATTTACTAGATGCCCTTGAATTTGCCGTGCATGATTCGATCTTTTCTTCAAATGTTTCGAATGTAATCTAGTCTGCTAAAGCTGTAGAAAGGGGGATAATGGTGAAGGCAACCGGAATTGTACGCAGAATTGATGATTTAGGCCGGGTTGTAATACCCAAAGAAATCAGACGCACTCTTCGAATCCGTGAAGGCGATCCTCTGGAAATATATGTTGACCGCGAGGGTGAGGTTATCCTCAAAAAATACTCTCCGGTCGGTGAGTTAGGGGACTTTGCAAAAGAATATGCGGACTCTCTGTTTGAGGCTATTGGCCATATTATACTCATTGCAGATCGTGACAATGTTGTCGCGGTTGCAGGTGCCTCCAAAAAAGAGTTTTTGAGCAAGCCGCTTGGTCCGGCGGTAGAAAAGGTAATGGAGGAGCGCAAGGCTGTTTTAATCAGCAACCCTGGTGAGTATAAACACTGTCAAGGTTGTGCTGCCCAATGCGAGGATGATGATGAAACCTGCAAGTTTACATCAGAAGTCATTGCCCCGATTATTGTGGAGGGAGACGCGATTGGCGCAGTAATTATTTGCTCCAAGGAACCGGGAGTGCAAATGGCCGATATGGAGGTTAAACTAGCCGAAACAGCAGCAGGATTTTTGGCAAAACAAATGACTCAATAACAGAAGCACAACAATGCATTAGTGGTGTAAGTAGCGGACAATAACAATGCTGTTAAGTTCGCTACTTTTATATTGTGCTTATACATTTATATATATTGTTTAATTGGCAGGGAGATTTTGCTATAATAGTAAAGGCGGTCAAATAGACCAGATATGGAGAGGAATGACTCAGTATTGAGCAAAGATACATTTTTAAAAGGGGCGTTAATATTAACGATAGCCGGTATTGTTGTTAAAATTATCGGCTCAGTTAACCGCATTTTGTTGTCCCGACTGTTAGGGGGCGAAGGGGTAGGCCTGTATCAGATGGCATATCCTATTTACCTGTTAGCACTTAGTGTTTCATCAGCCGGTATTCCGGTGGCTATATCTATTATTGTAGCGGAAAAACTGGCTCGCAGCGATTACCGCGGTGCAAACCGTGTTTTTCGTATTTCATTGGGAGTACTGGCGGCTACCGGTATTGTGTTTACTTTCTTGCTGTATTATGGTGCCGGTTGGCTGATTGAACACCATTTTGTTCGTGATGCCCGCGCGTATTACGCTATTGCTGCATTGGCTCCTGCTATTTTCTTTGTTACTGTATTGTCTAGCTACCGAGGCTATTTTCAGGGTCTGCAAATGATGACACCTACCGCGGTTTCTCAGATTTTTGAGCAGCTTTTTCGGGTTGTCACCATGATTGCTTTTGCTTATATCCTGCTACCGCATGGTTTGGAGTTTGCGGCGGCCGGGGCAAGTTTTGGCGCTGGACCTGGGGCGGTTGCCGGGTTATTGGTATTGTTATATTTTTATTGGCGACACAAACCCGGGTTTAAGCATAAAATGGAAACCCAGCCTCAGCTTGCGCAGGAATCCAGTGTTAGCATTATTAGCCGCATTGTGAAGCTGGCCCTACCGGTATCACTAGCAAATATCATGTTGCCGGTAGTTTCGAATATTGATCTTTTAATTGTTCCGGCCAGATTAGAAGTGGCCGGTTACACGGTAGAGCAGGCTACCGAGTTATTTGGCTATCTTACCGGTATGGCGGTACCGCTTGTTAATTTGGCAACCATTTTGACAGCATCACTTGCTGCCAGTTTGGTGCCAGCTGTGTCGGAGGCTTATACTCTTGGCAATAAACAACTGATTTATCAGCGGATAGCCACAGCTATGCGGATATCCAACCTAATTACTATCCCCAGCTTCGTGGGATTGTGTTTGCTGGCGACACCTATTTCTTTGATGCTTTATGGAACACCGAATGCCGGTACATCGATCGCTATTTTGGCAGTTGGCATTGTTCTTCTCGGGGTGCATCAGGTTACAACCGGTGTATTGCAGGGATTAGGTCATACGGCTATTCCTGTTATTAATATGGGCGTGTCTGCGGTGGTAAAAATTATTATGAGCTGGGTGCTTACAGCCATGCCTGCTTTAGGTATTATGGGGGCGGCATGGGCTACGGTTGCTGATTTTGGCGTAGCCGCACTTTTAAATATGGTTTTTGTCTACCGCTATGTTGGTTTTAGCATTCCTATTAAAGATACCTTCAAAACGATTGTGGCCTCTGGTGTTATGGCGGCTATTGTGTTACTAAGCTATGATGCCCTTATGAGCCAAACACTCCATAATAGTATGTCGGTTTTAGGTGCCATTGCAGTTGGCGGAGGCGTATTTGGTATAGTCATTTTACTGGTTGGCGGGGTTGCGACCCATGATGTTGAACAAATACCACGGGTTGGCCAACAGATGGCGGCTGTTCTAACGAAATTAAGACTGTTGAGGCGATAAACTATGGGAATTATTATTGCTGGGCTTGGTCCTGGCAGCTTTAAACACATTACGCTGGAGACCTGGGAACTACTCACTAGCGGCAAGACTGTGCTGCTTCGTACAGCCAAGCATCCCTGCGTGGCTGCTCTTAAGACGCATGGCGTTAGTTTTACCAGCTTTGACTACCTGTATGAACAGGCCGAAGATTTCGGCAGCCTGTACCAGCAGATTGCTACTGCCGTGCTGGAAATGGCAAAACGCGAGCAGGATATTGTATATGCCGTGCCCGGCAGTCCGCTGGTGGCGGAAAAAACGGTTGAATTAATTTGCTCGCAGGCTAAAGATGCCGGGATAGACCTTGTGGTTATTCCGGCCATGAGCTTTTTAGAGGTGTTATATACAAGACTTGGTGTAGATCCAATCAACGGCGTCACCATTTTAGATGCAGCTGATCTATCCCAATTACCGCCTGAGCTTGAGACAGGCCTAATTATTACCCAGGTATACAGCCGCCAAGTGGCATCAGATGCAAAACTGGCACTGATGGAATATTATGGCGATGAATACCAGGTGACTGTTGTTCGCCACTTGGGTTTGCCAGAAGAACAGATAACTAAGGTAATGCTGTTTGAACTTGACCGCCTTGACGGTATTGACCATCTTACTAGTGTGTATGTGGCACCTAGGCCAGCTCGCAGTAAGGTATTTTCGCTTGACCCGGTGGCTCAGGTGATGGCGCGCCTGCGCGGATCAGGCGGCTGCGTCTGGGATATTGAGCAGACCCATCCTAGTTTGCGCCGTTATATTGTAGAAGAAGTGTACGAAGTGTTGGAAGCCATTGATCTGGCCGACAGCGTCAAATTATGTGAAGAACTGGGCGATTTATTGCTGCAAATTATTTTTCATGCCCGCATTGCTGAAGAAAGCGGCGAATTTACCATGCAGGATGTGGTAGATACAGTTACCGAGAAAATGATACGCCGTCACCCGCATGTTTTTGGAGATATAACTGTGCGTGATGCGGCTGAGGTTGTTGTTAATTGGGAGCAGATTAAACGCCGCGAAAAGCCGGGCGAAAGGCCTGGAGTCCTTGACGGTATTCCTGTCGGGCTGCCTACTCTTATGGCGGCTTACAAACTTCAGGCAAAGGCGGCCAAAGTAGGTTTCGATTGGGAAGATATTGCTCCTGTGTGGGACAAGGTTACAGAAGAACTAGGTGAGCTAAGAGAAGCCGCTGCACTACCCGAGGCTCAGAGGGCTGAGAAAACCGAAGACGAGTTAGGAGATGTGCTTTTTGCCGTTGTTAATTTAGCTAGGTTTATGGGCATTGATCCCGAAGCGGCACTTAATCGGACAAATAATAAATTCCGGCGGCGGTTTAACTATATTGAGACTAAGCTCGAAGAGCAGAAAAAGGCCTGGAGTGACTTGAATTTAGCAGAACTTGATGTGTTTTGGGAAGAAGCTAAGCAGCAAGAACCTCAAAAGTGAGGTTTTTTACCAAAATTTTTATAAATAGCAGGAATAAAAAGATACATAGCGAATTAAGCTAATCGTAATCGATTACGTTGGGGGGACACGATTGTGAACAAAACTGATTTGGTAAAAGCAGTAGCCCAAAAGGCTGATATGACTCAAAAGGATGCTGAGAAAGCGATTAACTCTGTATTCGCCGCTATTGAAGAAGCCCTGGCCAAAGAGGATAAAGTACAGATTATTGGATTTGGTACTTTTGAAGTCAAGACTCGCGAGGCACGTAAAGGACGTAATCCGCAAACTGGCAAAGAGATCACTATTCCGGCTTCTAAAAACCCAGTGTTCAAAGCTGGTAAGGGTTTGAAAGATACTGTAAACGCCTAAGAAGCTAAAGTTAACAGAGCTACGATAAACCAGGTTTTTTAAAAACCTGGTTTTTGCTTACATTTTAAAAAGAAATATACTACCGGAGGCCGAATTGCTTCAGGATTGCGATAGTGGCGTGGTAGTCAGTAATGAGGAGAGCAAGTTTTTATGACAGGTAAGATTTTGATAGTAGATGATGAATGTAATATTCGTGAACTTTTAAAATTTAACCTGGAAAAGTCAGGCTACAAGGTCATTGAGGCTGATGATGGGCAGTCAGCTATTACTATTGCCAAAACTCAAAAGCCGGAGCTGATTGTGCTTGACCTTATGCTGCCAGGTATGGATGGTCTGGAAGTATGCCGGATTGTAAAAAACTCCCGGGAAACCGCCGCCATTCCCATTATTATGCTTACCGCCAAAAATGAGGAAATCGATAAAGTAATTGGTCTGGAGTTAGGGGCAGACGATTACTTGACTAAGCCGTTTAGCCCACGCGAACTGTTGGCCAGAATTAAAGCCGTCTTAAGGCGCAGCAATAAAGAAAGCGCAGTCGAGGGCGAATTGGTTGTTGGCAAGCTGAGACTAAATTTTAGCCGCTATGAAGCCTATTTAGGTGCCACCAAGCTGGAACTTACTCCTAAGGAATATGAGATGCTTAAGTTGTTTGTAACTAATACCGGGAAAGTATTTACTAGAGAGCAACTGTTGGAAAAGGTTTGGGGCTACGAGTATTTTGGGGACACTAGAACTGTCGATGTACATGTTCGGCATCTTCGTGTTAAATTGGCTCAAGAAAATGAAGTAGCAGAAGCCGTAGAAACCGTGCGGGGAGTGGGGTACCGCTTTAAGGATTTGTCTGAAGAGTAGGCTGTAGTCGTGGTAATAGGGCATTAGTTATTGCCAGATTAGCTGTGAGTTAAGATGTTAATTATATATTAAAATTAATAAAGGCGAGATTGCTACACTACATTTGCATTGACGATGAGGGTAAGGTATTTCCCTCATGTTATTGCGATGAAGTGAAGCAATCTCGCTTTCTGCTATAGCTGATAACTAAACTGAACATTAGGAGTCTTACTAGAGTTCACAAAATCTTAACAGGATGTTAACAATCGGCCTGCAGTTTTTGTGTTATAGTGCATATGAGAACCAACAGGAGGCTAACTGTCTTATGAGATATAAAATTCAGGTAAATAAGTTGAAACTGTATTATGGTGAAGCCTTGGCATTGAAGAAGGTTTCGATTGATATTGCGGAAAATGGTGTGTTGGCCTTAATTGGCCCGTCTGGTTGCGGTAAGTCTACTTTTCTCAAAACCCTTAACCGCATGAATGATTTGATTGAGAGTGTAAAAATCGAGGGCGAGGTATTGCTTGACGGCGAGAATATCTATCACCCGAAAATTGATACAGTAATGCTGCGAAAACGGGTAGGCATGGTTTTCCAGCGGCCGAATCCCTTTCCCATGTCCATTTATGATAATATTGCCTACGGGCCGCGCATTCATGGGCAGTCCAACCGGGCAATGCTTGACGAAGTTGTCGAAAAAAGCTTGACTGGATCGGCGCTCTGGGACGAGGTCAAAGACCGTCTGCATACCTCGGCCATGGGACTGTCTGGCGGACAGCAGCAACGGCTGTGTATTGCCCGTTTACTGGCTGTTGAGCCAGAGGTGCTGTTAATGGATGAGCCCTGTTCAGCGCTTGATCCTATTTCCACCATGAAGATTGAAGAATTGGTGACTGAACTCAAAGCAAAATATACTATTGTCATGGTTACTCATAACATGCAGCAGGCAGCACGGGTGTCTGATTATACCGGGTTTTTCCTAAATGGCGATTTAGTAGAGCACGATACAACAGACAATATTTTTACACGTCCACAGGATAAGCGAACTGAAGATTATATCACCGGGCGCTTTGGGTAAAGGAGGATGGCAAAATGGTAACAAGACATAGTTATGATCAAGAACTGACATTTTTGCGTCAGGCCTTGTTGAATATGGGCATAGCGGTAGCTAAAGCGATTGATGAGGCAGTAACTTCGCTGGCACAGCAAGACAATGAATTAGCCCAGAAGGTTATGGATTATGATGATGAAATTGATCGTATGGAAATTGATATTGAAGATAAGTGTATGGTCCTGATTGCCCGTCAGCAGCCCATAGCCCGCGATTTACGAGTCATTGGCACAGGCCTTAAAATTACTACTGATCTGGAACGAATGGGCGACCATGCGTATGATATCGCTAAAATTGCACTTGCCTTAAGCAATCAGCCGCTAATAAAACCGCTTGTTGATATTCCGCGTATGGCCAGTATGTCACAAAAAATGCTAAAGGACTCTTTGGAAGCGTATACTACCCTTGACATCGGCCTAGCTGAACAGGTGTGTATAAACGATGATGAGGTTGACAATATCTATAGTCAGGTATTTAGAGAATTATTAACGTATATGATGGAAGACCCTAAAACCATCACACAGGCTACACAGCTTATTTTTGTCGCCCGCTATTTGGAGCGGATTGCTGATCATGCCACTAATATTGCGGAATGGACTATTTATTTGGTGACAGGTCAGAGAATGCGAAAAAACTAGTATAGAATGTATAATGCAGACAAGATTGCTAAGCAAATGCTCGCAGTAACTTAGGCCGGGGAAGAGAATGCCTAAGCCATTGCGAGCATCGCGAAGCAATCTTGTTTTTTATTTGGACTGTTTTGCTATGCCCGGTAGAGTTATGGTAAATGTAGTACCTACGTCAACTTTACTTTGAACCTCAATATGGCCGCCCAGCATTTCAACAATAAACTTGACAATAGCCAGGCCAAGACCGGTGCCGCCTGCCGAACGGGTACGAGCCTTGTCTACCCGGTAAAACCGGTCAAAGATTAGCGGCAGATCCTTGGCCGGGATGCCAATGCCTGAATCTGTGACAGAAATCTTAACCTGATTGTTTTCCGACCAGCAGGTTAAGGTTATATTGCCTTGAACGGGAGTATACTTGATACTGTTTTCCAATAGATTAACAACGACTTGTTTGAGCCAGTCGGGATGCGCTAGCGCACAAAGCTGCTCTTGCGGATATTCTAGCGTAATGTTCAAATTTTTTTGCTGCCAGCGCGGTGCCATATCCTGTTTAGCGGCTGTTAGTACCGCTGAAATATCGACAGGTGATAGCTGGATTTGTTCGCGGTATTCCTGTGCATCAAGTCTTGCCAGTTGGAGTAAATCCTGAATAAGACGATGCATGCGCTCTGCTTCATCGTAAATAATGCGGACAAATTTTTCTCCCAATTCAGGCTCAGTTATTGCCCCGTCAAGCAGCGTTTCAGCAAAGCCTTTAATAGCAGTAAGCGGTGTAGCCAGTTCGTGGGAGGCATTGCTTACAAAACCAGCCTGGCGGTCATGGATTTCTTGGAGGGTCGTTATATCATGGAAAACCGTTAGGATACCGGCTTGGTCACCTCCAATAATCGGCGCCAGGAATACCTGAAATATCCGTTTTCTTCCGTGAATGTTGGTTTTTAGGTCAATAATCCTGCTTTCATTAGACTGCAGGGTATCCTGCGCGGCCTGATTCAATAAGCTATTGCCAATGACCTGAATATTGTGTTGTCCCACCATGTTAGCAGTAATGCCAAAGGAGGCCATCGCCATTTTGTTAACCGTTGTCACATTGCCAAATTTGTCAAGCAGGATCACAGCATCGCCCATGTTTTGGAGAATGAGCTCTAGCTTATGGTTTTGGGCAACAATATCATTGACCTTGTCTTCCAGACTGGAGGTTAGGTTGTTGAGGGAATGGGCTAAAATTTCCAGTTCGTCGCCTGTTTTAATAAATACCCGTTTGCTTAGCTGACCCTGAGCAATTTGGTTAGCCGTATTGATAATGGTATCAAGCGGACGGGTATACCTATACGCCAGTGCCAGGCTAAAGGCGATAGCCACAAGGAAGGTCAAGAAACTGGCAACTAACAGGGCTGAGAAAATCTTGCGATAGCCTTCGTCAACATGATCGAGCGGCATGGCCACCCGGACAACCCCGGTAATTTCATTACCGAAAAAAATGGGAGTGGATACATACAACAAGGACTTATCCTGAGTAGTACTTGACCGAATACTATAGCCATTTTTGCCGAAAAGTGCCTGCGCTACCTCAGGCCGGTCGAGGTGGTTTTCCATTAGCGCCGGGTTTTGCTGAGAGTCAGCAATAACAACGCCGCTGGTATCAATAATTGTTACCCTAAGATCAATCCGGGAGCTGAGCTCTTTTACTTTTTCATCAATCTGGCCTTTTTGGATGGGGCCAGACATATCCCGGTAGATTAACTCCTCAATGATCTTCGCCTGGTTGAGCATGGCGGCATCGAGGCTGGCTATATTGTGCCGGTAAAAGAACCACAAGATATAGCTGCCAAGCGCAATTAGCGTAAAAAGAATAAGTGCTAAAAAGGACACAACCAAACGGTTGCGTAGGCTGCGGGTAAACATAGATTACGTGCCTCCTTAAAGCAAATTAGCTTACATAGTATCATCATACCGTACTTGCTAGGTGGAAACCAACTTGTTTTTAATGAAATATTGTAGAGTAGTAACAAATCCCTAAATTTTTTAGGGTAAAATTCTAATAGTAGTCGATTAAATCGTAGGAATTTTGCATGAAATGGATAAAAATACATGACATTTTTACCCTCGACCGCCAAAAGATTTACGCTAAACATGTAGAAGATTATACATAGAAATATATTGATTTATAACTGTATCCTACTCCCCAAATCGATACTGTAACATTTGCTGAGCAAATAAGTGTAACAAAAAATTATAAGACGAAAACATGAAGGAATAATGTTAACTAAAAGTATATGCAATATGCACAGTTGCTGCATGCTTAATTAAAAGTTGTGCACTGGTCGAAAAGTGAAAAAATTCAGTACAATTAACGTAAATGAACAAGGTAACGGAGTTATCTTAATATACAAAACACAAAGTTGCAGCTAAAGGGGGCGGGTATTTATACTTTTTGCCGCAATAAGATAGGGTGTAGGTATAGAGTTAGTTCGCAATTCACAGTTATGACGGAGGGAAGCTATGAGTACGTTTGACTTTGGGCAGGAAACCGAGAAACTCTTGAAATGGTTAGGCCAATATGGTAAAGACCCAAGCGGTGGAGTCTCGCGTTTTCTTTATAAACCAGAGTGGGTGGAAGCGCAAAAGGCCTTAGAGAAATATATGCAGCAAGCAGGTTTGCTTGTTCAATATGATGACGTCGGAAATTTGTTTGGACGGTTAGAAGGATCAACATATAAAGATGAGACAATTCTAACTGGTTCACATGTAGATACAGTAAAAAACGGTGGTTTATACGATGGTCAATTTGGAATAATTGCGGGGATTATCGCCCTGGAATTTCTGAAAAAAGAGTATGGACAACCGTTGCGTAACATTGAAGTGGTCTCGATGGCCGAGGAAGAAGGAAGCCGATTTCCGTATGTTTACTGGGGTGTAAAGAACATTCTAGGTATTGCCAAACAGGAAGATGTAGAAAAAATGGTTGATTTTGACGGGATACCCTTCGCTGAGGCTATGCGTAAAGCCGGCTTTTGCTTCCGTCCAGAGGGAAGTAGGGTTCGAAACGATATAAAAGCCTTTTTGGAAGTTCATGTTGAGCAA
This sequence comes from Bacillota bacterium, assembly GCA_023443285.1. Lineage (GTDB taxonomy): Bacteria > Bacillota > Negativicutes > Sporomusales > Sporomusaceae > Sporomusa. The sequence goes on along the minus strand of JAEZVB010000002.1, from coordinate 16,215 downwards.
GGTGGCGTGTTGGAGGCTGAGAAAAAATCGGTTGGGGTTGTACAGCATATTGTCGGCCAACGTCGTTTTACCATCGAGCTTACCGGTGAAGCCAACCATGCCGGTACAACTCCAATGGGTTATCGCAAAGACGCACTCAAAGCAGCTAGCCGCATTATCTGCACTATTATGGATTTGGCGGAACACTATGGTGATCCTCTGGTGGCTACTGTTGGCAAATTGGAAACCACGCCTAATATAGTAAACGTTGTTCCTGGCAAGGTATTATTTACACTTGATATCCGTCACACCCATAAAGATGTATTAGTTAACTTTAGCGATGAAGTGACTGCCAAAATGCGGGAAATCGCAACAAATGCCGGGGTTGGGATTGAAATTGATATGTGGATGAATGCTGACCCGGTTCCTATGGATACAGGCGTTGTAGATGTGCTAAAAAGGCAATGCGAAAAAAATGGATTGAGTTATAGAATGATGCATAGCGGCGCGGGACATGATTCCCAGGTTATGGCGCCGAGAATACCGACTGCCATGTTGTTTGTGCCAAGTCATAAAGGACTTAGTCATTCGCCACTAGAATACACCGATCCCCACGACTTGGGAGAGGGAGTAAAAGCACTCGTGGGAGCGCTGTATGAATTGGCTTATAAATAATAGTAAGGGGAGGTCTTTCGGTGTTTAGTCTGGTTATTAAAAACGGCAAGGTTGTAACCTCAGACAGAGTTTTTGAGGCAAGTATTTGTATTAATGAAGGCAAGATTGCAGCAATCGTTGAGCCGGGCGTTAGTGTGGAGGCCGAAAAAGTTATTGATGCTGAAGGCAACTATGTTTTCCCAGGTGCAATTGACAGCCACGCCCATCTTAACGATCCTGGCTACAACTGGCGCGAAGATTATGCTCATGGTACGGCTGCGGCTGGAGTTGGGGGTTTTACCACAATTGTTGATATGCCCCTGCAGAATGAACCTGCGTTGACTGACGGCAAAATCTTTGAAAAGAAGCTTACGCATGTTGCTCCTAATGCTTATGTGGACTACTGCTTCTGGGGAGGACTTGTTGATTACAATTTAGGTAGTCTCAAGGAACTCGATGAAAAAGGCTGCGTTGCCTTTAAGTCATTTATCGGTCCTGTTTCTCCCGATTATGTGTCTCTTACTATTGGACAAGCCAAAGAAGCTATAGAAATTCTGAAAAGTGTGGGGGCTCGTGCTGGTTTTCACTGTGAAGATTACTCCATAATCAAATGGGAAGAGGCCAGAGCCAAGCGTAAGGAAAAAAATAATTGGCAGGATTTCCTCGATTCCCGACCGGTAATTGCCGAGCTTGTTGCAACTCAGAACATTATCGAACTTGCCCGGGAACTTGATGCCAAAGTTCATATCTGTCATGTCAGCCATCCTCGTGTGGCGAAGATAATCCGGGATGCCCAGCTTGACGGTGTGGATGTTACCGGTGAAACCTGTGGACATTACCTCGCATTTACCGATCAGGATGTAGTTAAGAACGGCAGTTTATTCAAATGTGCACCTCCACTGAGAGAAGCGGAGGCTGTCGAAGAGATGTGGGAGTATGTAAACAACGGAACATTAAGCTGCATTGGCTCAGACCACTCACCTTGTGAACTAAGTGAAAAAAGCGAAGCAACCCACGGCATTTTTGGTGCCTGGGGCGGCATCAGCGGTATCCAAAATACCATGCAGGTAGTTTTCAGCGAAGGTGTCAAAAAGAGAGGCTATTGTCCGACAATCCTGGCAAGAGCAATGAGCGAAGGGCCGGCAAAAGCATTTGGGATATATGGCAAAAAAGGCGCAATTGAAGTAGGGTTTGACGCCGATCTGGTTATTCTTGATCCGAAAAAAGAATGGGAAATTACTCCGGAATCTTTGCATTATGTTAATAAAATTTCTGCCTTTGTTGGTTTAAAAGGTGTTGGCTTACCTGTTTGTACACTAGTCAGAGGACAGGTTGTAGCCGAAAACGGTAAGCTGGTCGGACAGAAAGGCTTTGGTGCGTTTGTAGGAAAAACAAAATAAATAAGGAGGGAAATTACCTTGAGTAAGCGCTATGACGTAATTATACGCAATGGAATGCTGGTTTGTCCTGATGGCGTAAAGCAGGCAGATGTCGCTATTTGTAATGAAAAAATTGTGGAGATTGCCCCTGAAATAACCGGCGAGGCAACAGAAACAATTGATGCGGCAGGCAAACATGTATTTCCCGGGGTGACAGACGGTCACGTGCATTTTAATGATCCAGGCCGAACAGAATGGGAAACGATCACAACCGGCAGCTCTGCTTTGGCAGCCGGGGGCGGTGTGGCTTACTTTGATATGCCGCTTAATTGCAGCCCTTGTACACTGGATGCCAAAAACTTTAAGGCTAAACTGGCGGTAGCGCAAAAGGATTCGTTGGTTGATTATGCTTTTTGGGGCGGATTTACCCCGAAAAACCTTGACAAACTGGAAGAATTGGCTGAGTGCGGTGTAATCGGGTTTAAAGCCTTTTCCTGCTTCAGCGGCATTGATGAATTTGAGAGAGCAGATGACTACACAGCACTTGTGGGTATGGAAAAGTTAGCCAAGTTAGGATTGCCGCTGATGGTTCATTGTGAAAATGCAGAAATCACACGAGATCTAACATCACTGGCTTTAGCTAGCAACAAGACAACCGTTCGGGATTATTTTGCAGCGCGGCCGCCAATTACTGAAATCGAAAATGTTTCCCGCATGATAGCTTTCGCAGAGGAGACTGGCTGTAAATTAATTATTGCTCACATCAGCACGGCCAAAGCAGTGGAACTAGTTAGTGAGGCCAGAAGCAGAGGGGTTGATGTTTGCTGCGAAACAATTGGTCATTATTTAATTCTTACCGATGATGATGTGGAACGGCTGGGAACGGTAGCTAAATGCTCGCCGCCGATTCGTGATGCGAATAATCAAACCAAAATGTGGGCCAAATTACTGAACGGCGAAATTGCTTTTGTATCTTCTGACCATTCGCCCTGCGATCCTAAGCTAAAGAATGGAGAATTTTTAAAGGTTTGGGGCGGAATATCGGCCTGCCAAACGACGTTGTCAGGTATGTTGACACATGCCTGTCATGACCGCAAAGTTCCACTTGTTGATATTGCTAGGTTGACTGCGCAAAATGTAAACGAAATATTCAAGATTCAAGGCAAAGGTAAAATTGCGGTAGGCTATGATGCCGACTTTGCTCTGGTAGACTTGGATCAAACCTTTACCTTAGAAGCTGAGAATTTATTCTATCTGCACAAGGTTAGCCCGTATGTAGGTGACTCTTTCCGTGGCAAGGTAACTCAGACAATTCTCAGAGGTACAACCATATTCAAGGATGGCAAGATTATTTCCAAACCTATTGGCAAACATTTGAGACCTACTATCTAAAACGATTGTTCCCCATAGTGCCGAAAAATAAGAGGGAAGGTGTGAATTTAAAAATGGTAGAAGATAGCAATACTATAACCGCGGAGTTTCAACACGGAACAGGAGTGGATGAATCCCTTATCCCCAAATCAGCTTCAGCCAGGACAGTAGGTCCAATTGATTACATGTTTATGTGGTTGGGTGATGGTGTTAATTTAGGTAATATGACATTGGGAGCAAGCTTAGTTGTCGCCGGTGTTGCCACCCTTAACATCTTTCAGACCTTCGTTGCAGCCATTATTGCCATTGGTATCATTTCAGCCGTCTTTACATTAAATGATAGGCTTGGCTATCGAACAGGGGTTCCCTATGTTGTTCAACTTAGGATGTCTTTTGGGATAAAAGGATCTGTTATTTCTTCCTTGTTGCGCGGGATTCCGGCTATTATCTGGTACGGTTTCCAAAGCTGGATTGGTGGTACGGCATTAAATGAAATTGCCAAAATTGTTACAGGTGGTAGCTTTGATAACATTTTTGCTTGCTTCATAGTGCTTCAGGTAGTACAGATAATACTTTCTCTCTATGGTTTTCATGCCATCAAATGGGTCGAATCGGTCATATCTACGGTTATAATGTTGGCTCTGCTTTATGTGTTTATCATTCTCCTTAACTCCCACAGTGCAGTTATTGCTGAAAAATGGGTACATGCTAAAGGTACCTGGGGTCTACCGTTCTTTGCCTTCATCATGATGTTTATGGGTAACTATGCAGCAATCTTTTTAAGTGCAGCAGACTATTCAAGAGAATTAAAAACCGGAATTAGTAACGCAAAACGCGGACTGTTATACTTTTTCCCCATAGTATTAGCTTATGGATCGGTACTGTGTATCGGGGCAATGCTTGCTTCAACAACTGGTATATCGAATCCGGTAAAGGCGTTTGCGATAGTCGTTAATAATGACTATATTACCTTATTTGTATCGGCGTTTATTGTTATGGGTGCTGTTGCTGTAAATATGGTTGCGAATATTATTCCTCCAACCTATGTAATTACTTTAATTACAAAATTGAAATATAAGCCAGCTGTTACTATATCAGGCTTACTTGCTTTAGGTGCATGTCCTTGGGTACTTGTGCAAGATTCCTCGGCAGAGGGACTTGGACTATTCATCCTGATTTACTCTGCCTTCTTAGGACCGATTGTTTCAATTTTGTTGCTTGATTTTTATGTGTTAAGAGAACAAAAAGTAAATATCGCCGATTTATACAAGGAAGACGGTCCCTTTGCGGGCTATAATCCTTGCGCGATTATTGCTATGTTAATCGGTGCCGGTGCCGCTTTTATGAAAGTTGAGCTGGCCTGGATTATCGGTTTTGTGGTAGCAGGTATTTGCTACTATCTTCTAATGAAGTATACGAATCAGGATTCTGCTTTCAAAAAAGGTACAATATTTGAGGAAAAGAAAGTAGACTTAGTGAAACAAGCTAATCAATAATACTACTTTCGCATTGGTAACACTGATTAAACATTAAAAAGATTAGGAGGGAGCACAATGTCGATAAATATAGGACAGTGGTTTGCTACCCTGGTGCCGATACTTGTGTTACTAGTGCTATTGCTTCGCTGTAAATGGGGTGGCGATGAGGCGGCATCAGCCGGACTGTTATTCTCCATACTCATCGCCTACTTCGTTTTTGGTGGCGGGACAGATATGATTGCCTTAGCTGTAGCTAAGGGAATGTGGTATTCGCTATCTATCATTTTTGTGGTATTTCCCGCACTCATTATCTATGAGGTTTCGCGGGAATCCGGAGCCTTTGCCGTAATTCGGGAGGGTATGCAGCGTTTTACGCCAGACAAAGTCCTGCAAGTTCTGGCTGTTGGCTGGATTTTTGTTGGCTTCCTCCAGGGAATTACTGGTTTTGGCGTTCCGGTAGTTGTAGGCGCACCGCTGTTAATTGGCATGGGTGTAAAGCCGTTAACAGCGGTACTCATTACTTTGCTGGGTCAGGCCTGGGGTAATACCTTCGGGACGCTAGGCTTAGCCTGGGATGGATTAATTAGTCAGGTGGATATTACGGATTCGCTGACTATGAACAGAGCCATTCTCTGGACTACCGCGATGTTAGGTATTGTCAATCTCATTGCCGGTCTCTTAATAGCCGGCTTGGCCGGCGGTTCCCGCGGTATTAGACGTAATGCAGTTACTGTAATCCTGCTTGGAGTATTGCAGGGGGCAGGACAGATGGGGATGGCCTTACTGAATCCCATGTTATGCAACTTCGTTGTTGTTTCATTATCACTGGGAGTGATTTTTGCCATCGGCAGACTGGATTACTATCGCCAACCGGTGGAATTATTTGACCCGGCCGAAGAAAAGGCAGATAATACGGCAGTCGACAGTAAAATGAATATTCAACAGGCATTTATCCCGTATGTCTTTTTGATTGTAATTGCTGTTGTTGTGTTATTAAATAGCAGTATAAAGGACTATCTCGGCCAATGGAAGCTCTCATTAGCCTTCGCGGGTAAAATAACAGCGCTAGGCTTTGAAACCCACAGTTATTCAGCCTACGCACCGCTTGCACCGCTTACCCATTCCGGCGCATTTCTGTTATTGGCCGCTATCGTCGGTTATATCTGTTATGTGCGGTGGGGCTATATACAAGCAGGCGGTATAGAGCGCATTCTGAAAAACTCGCTTACCAAGACAATACCTTCTGCCATTGCGGTAATTGGTTTGACTGCTATGTCTAAGGTTATGGATGAAACAGGACAGACAACGGTGCTGGCTCAGGGCGTCGCCGCTGTAACCGGCGGCATTTATCCGATACTCTCTCCGTTTATCGGGCTGTTAGGTACCTTTATGACCAGCAGTAATCTATCCTCTAACATATTATTTGGCGGCTTCCAGCAAAAAGTGGCTCTGATGCTGCAGATCGATAAGGTTCCATTATTAGCGGCGCAGACGGTCGGCGGTGCTATTGGCAGTATTATTGCGCCCAGCAAGATATTGCTAGGGACAGCGACTGCCGGGATTTTGGGACAGGAAGGCGTTGTTATCAGTAGGGTCTTAGCGGGAGCATTACTGCTTTGCGCAATATTTGGCGCAGTAGTTTTTGTCTCATATCAATTTGGGTGGTGAGAAAAATGCAACAGATAGTAGCATTCTTGCCGGTATTTATCCTCATATCCTTTCCGCTACTATATTTTAGTGGTCATTCAAGCAGTGGTGCCGGATCTGCAATAGGGATACTGGTTTTGCTCCTGGGAATGTCGGGGCCGCTTATTAAGCGCTTAATTAAATGATGAATGTAAGTAATGAGAGGAGGCACAGCAACATGTATAAAGATTTGAATACCTCACTGCGCACTCTAATGACGCCAGGTCCGGTCGAAGCCGAGCCGCGCGTACTAAGAGCGATGTGCACTCCCATCCTGGGACAATTTGACCCGGAGTTTACCGAAATTATGAATGAAACTATGGCGATGATTAGGGCGGTATTTCAGACTGAAAATCGCTGGGCGTTTCCGATAGATGGCACTTCACGGGCTGGAATAGAAGCAGTTCTCGGCAGTATTATCGAGCCTGGGGACAAAGTGCTTGTTCCGATTTATGGACGGTTTGGTCATCTGCTAACCGAAATAGCCGAACGCTATGGTGCGAGCGTAAGCAATATTGAGACCACTTGGGGGCAGGTATTTAGTCCGCAAACAGTTATCGAAGAAATTAAAAAGGTAAAACCTAAGATTGTAGCCATGGTACATGGTGAAACCTCAACCGGCTGTATGCAGCCACTTCAGGAGATTGGGGAAGCCTGCCGGGAATTGAACGTCTTGTTTGTTGTTGACGCGGTTGCCACAATTGGCGGTGCGGCTGTAAAAGTGGATGAATGGAAAATTGATGCAGCTATTGGGGGGACGCAAAAATGTTTGTCTGTGCCCTCCGGCATGGCGCCAATTACTTTTAACTCACGGGTAGAGGCATTGCTCCTGGAACGTAAAAAAATTGAGCGGGGTCTGGCGGAACCCGATAAGTGTCAGGACAATCAGCCCCGGATAATTCGCAGTAATTATTTTGATCTTAGTCAACTGATGGATTATTGGAGTCCGGCACGCTTAAATCATCATACAGAAGCTACCTCGATGCTGTACGCTTTGCGGGAAGGGCTGCGAATCGTATTAGAAGAAGGTCTGAAAGAGCGGTTCAACCGACATGCGCTGCACGAACAAGCGCTTATGCAAGGACTACTGGCAATGGGTCTGAAGATTTATGGTAATCCAGAGTATAAGATGCCGGTAGTAACTTCTGTTTTGATACCTGAGGGAATAGATGGTGAAGCTGTCCGCAGCATGCTGCTTGGAGATTTTGGTATTGAGATTGCCAGTTCTTTTGGACCTTTAAAGGGGAAAATTTGGCGGATTGGTACTATGGGGTATAGCTGTAGGAAAAAGAATATTCTCCATGTGTTAGGAGCCTTAGAGGCGGTTCTTATCCGCCATGGCGCCCCCATTAACGTTGGCCGGGCGGTACAGGCTGCCCTGGATGTTTACGACCAGCATAAAGGAAACTAAACTGTATAGCGTATGAATGATAAGAACCACATGCCTTAGCTGGGTTTGTGGTTCTTATTGTGCTTTATGGATAGCAGCGAAGGTTTATTTCGTCGCTATGCACGGGTAAGTAATTATATATTTTGTTAAAAACAGACAAAGCAAGCCAAACGAATTAGCCTGTGTGGATAATGATAATAAGAGATAAAAAAAGTACAATTTAAGTAAGGAAACTAAGCGTCCAAAATAAAGACATCAAAGAATAAAAAGGGGTGTTATTTTATTATGAGTCAACAGGAAATGGTCTTAGTAAACAAAGAAGAATTGCATAAGTTGATTAAGAATAAGGTAATGAAAGCTGGCTTGCCGGAGGATCATGCGCACGAAGTTGCCAACCACTTAAGCTATGCCGATAGCAGAGGGGTACATTCTCATGGGGCTGTACGGGTGGAATATTATTCAGAACGGATATCCAAAGGCGGCAGCAATGCAAAGCCCAATTTCGCCTTTAGAAAAACCGGACCGTGCACAGGTATTTATGAAGGGGACAACGCAGTAGGAATGGTTGTTGCCAAAAACGGTATGATTGAAGCCATAAAGCTGGCTAAAGAAAACGGAATCGGTTTTGTTGGTATGCGCGAGTTGGGACATTGCGGCACTCTTTCCTATTTTCTCAGAATGGCTACCGACGAAAATATGATAGCCATGTCTATGTGTCAATCTGACCCAATGGTTGTACCTTATGGGTCTGCTGATCCCTACTTCGGAACAAATCCTATCGGCTTTGCTGCGCCTTGTGCGGGGCGCTCGCCAATTGTTTTTGATATGGCCACTACAGTAGGCGCCTGGGGAAAAATTCTGGATGCCAGAGCTAAAAACAAACCAATCCCTGAAACTTGGGCGGTAGACAAGAGCGGACATCCTACTACTGATCCATTTGCCGTTGGCGGTCTTCTGGCAATTGCCGGTTCCAAGGGGTATGGCCTGATGATGATGGTCGATATTTTGTGTGGATCATTGTTGGGAGTTCCGTTTGGAAAGCATGTATCTTCTATGTATGCTGATCTTTCTGCCGGACGTGAGCTGGGACAAGTTCATTTAGTAATAAATCCAGATTACTTTTCATCGATTGATACCTTCAAAAATAATGTGCGTAACATGGTGGATGAGCTGCATACCCTTCGCCCGGCTGTTGGTTTTGACAGTGTACTGGTTCCGGGCGAATCTTCAGAAAAGAAAGCGCAGGAATATGAAAAGAGTGGTATTCCTATTGTAAAAGAAATCTATGAGTATCTTGTTAGCGAGGATATCCATTACAACCGTTATGAGGGTAAGAGCGCTTTTGCTTCTGACACATTAGATTAAAAAATAAAGAGAATATCCTGTAAAAAAGCCCGGGGCCTAAGAAGGTTTTTCCTTATAGGCTCCAGGGCTTTACTTTTAGGGTGAAATTATAATGGTTTCTTACTAACTCTAAAACGGCTCCTATGATTCGGAAAGCAGCAGCGCTAGACGAAGCTGCAAAGAAAAATCCGGGTTGGAGAGAGGCGTGTCTAATATCTCATTTAATCTGGCGATCCGGTATTTTACCGTATTGCGGTGAATAAAGAGGGCGCGGGCCGTTTCCGCTATATCACCCTGACAATCTAAATAGGTTTGCAGCGTTTGCCGGAGGATTACTTGAGTTTCTTGTTCCGGGTAAGCCAGAGATTTTAAAATACAGGTACAGAAGTGGCGGGCATGTTCCTGCGGGACAAAGCGCAAAAGCTCAGAAACGCCTTGGGAATAATAGGTGCAAAAAAAAGCTTTTTTGCCTTCCGCCTTACTTTGATGATAGATTTCTTCGGCCTCAATGCGTGAGAAGGCCACAGCTTGGAGAGTGTTAACCGGATTTCCTGCAGCACAGGAAACTGAAACAGAGAGATATGAGGTCATTTGATCTCTGATAAAAGTAATGGCACTTTCTAAGTTCTCTACAGGTCTTTGCAAGAGCACCATTATGGTTTCGCTTTTTTGGCAGGAAAACAAAATAGCGTCTTTACCTAAAATCTCAATATGGCGTTCCAACCAATCATACACAAGCGAATACAGATCAGACCGAGTAGAATTGTGGTTCCCCATTAACTCATCAATTCCTATAATTAAGAATCGATAATAATCGGAAGAAATTAAACCAAGGTCTGTACCTTGCTCCAGAAAAACTGCGGTATCAACGTTGCTAGTGCTGTGAGTAAGCCGCCGCACAAAATCCTCCCGCATTCTCCGATGTAGTTCTCTCAGTTTTTGATTCTTAAAAAGGGAAAAGGCGGTAGCGGCAGCAGTCTGCTCAATTATAAGATAAGAGAAGGGATAAGGGATTTTTTCTTTCTCCAGCACAATAAGCAAGTGGGGATAGCAAGAGGCGCCCCAAACGGGAAAGATCCACGCGGTAAACGGACGGGGAGCCTGAATATAGAGTGAAGAGGGTATGGCTTCTGAAGGAGAGCGTTTACTTTTATCGCTGCCTTTTATGACAGCTAACGTTTGCTTCATTTCAGTTGTTTTCTTACCCAGCGGCAGCGAGGTTTCAATTATCTCATAAAAGGGGTCTGTTAAAAAAACTGTCTGGCGGATTGTTCGGCTAAGATGGGCAAGAATGGTAGAAATCGGGGTATCCTTGATTAGCATATGAGAATATTCACGCTGAATTTTCAAAGCGCTTAGCAGTTGTTTGTTTTCTACATTCCAAAGGTAGGAGAGGAGCTGATGGCAGGTTATTCCCAGTGTCCAGGAACTTGGAACGTGAATTAAGGGAAAATGAAGCTTATCGGCGGTTTCGATAATAGTGGGATCGAGCTTGTCGATAAACCGGCCTAGTTTCACGCAGATTCCGGCAATGGGAACACAATTTACATTTTCGATCAGCCGGCAGAAGCCGGCAGGGTCATCTTTGAAGGCCATACCGGTTGTTATTAGCAGAGAATGGGGTTTGATAAAGTTAGTAATGTCCGGGGTCTCTGAGATATCGGCGCTGTCCACTTTGCGGGACAAGTCGGCAGAATGGTTCAAAACAGTCATTTGCAAAAAAGGCTCAATTTTTAGAAGCTCTGCAATAGAAATCATACTCTATCTTCCAGCCATTCTATTATTTCATCATATGTTACTCTGCCTGACTCATTGTGTACCTCTCTGTCGAAGTCGTGGGTTTCTCCATAGATGGTTATCAAATGTGAATTTGGAATTAGCTTAAGCAGAGATTTGCTCATTCGGTAGGGCACATCAGGATCTAACGTGGCTGCCGCTAGAATTGTAGGCGGGAAAGACGCAAGTATTTCATCATTTAATGAATAGTTTGCCGGATCGGTTGATCCGCAGAGGTATTTTGCCCACGTTCCTTCTTGCCTGGCCTTTATATAGAGGGAAAATCTTGAATCCATCAGACCATAAGTTACCGGGGCGTCAGAAATAATTTTCTCGATGCTTTCAACCGGTATGCTGGCCAACTTGTTGTAATGCTTGCTTGGTGTATTAAATTGAACTTCGTCAAGCCTAGTATAGCCGTAAAGGCTGACAATGGCTGTTGGCAACAGGGATTTGCTTTTAATTAACCTATCACAAAGCATAAAACAAAGATAGGCTCCAGCCGATCTGCCAAATAGCACATATTTAGTGTTTTTTAACTTAAACACACTATCTGTATTTTGTAAATAGAAGCAAAGCATGTCAGAAGCTGACTTTATAATCTGATCTAACTTTGATTCGGGTGCTAACAGATAATCTAGTGCCAAAAAATCATATCCCGCGTTCAAAAATGTATTTATATAAAGTTCTGGCAGGTCGTCTCTTACACCATACAGCAGGCCGCCGCCATGAAAGTAGATAATCGTTACGTTTTTTCTATTAGTTTTAGCTCTATGCAAGTCGGCATAGAGTGTTATATTTTCTTCTGTAACTAAGCTAAAAACTTCTGGTTCACTCATTATTTTTTTCTCCCGTCAATCAATATAAACAGTCTGGAGGCTATTTGAATCTGAAGTAGTTCCTCCGGATTCGCAAAATCTAGGTGGAGCACGGTTTTTATTTTGTCAATTCTATATCTTACCGTCTTAGGGTGAAGAAACAGTTTTTCAGAAGTGAGGATATAGTTTTGGTTTGTATCGAGAAAAGTTTGTAGAGTCTCAAATAGTATCGGATACTGTTGTCTGAAGTTAGCTATTCGGGGAGATATGAACTTCTTAAGATCACCTAGGTTGTTTGAGTCCAGAAACAGTTTGTAAATTCCCAGCTCTTCATACGGCAATATATTATTTGAGTTGTGGAACAGCCGTAGTATTTTTTCTGTGTCCAAAACTTCCCTGTTTGCTTGAGGAATGCTCAATTTTTCAACCTTCGAACTAATACTTACGTTGTAATAAAAATCGTTAAGTATATTGTCTTGAACCAGTGCATTCATTATTTTTTCAATAGAGCACGGCGTAATCCCAGACTTATCATCGCTAAAATTAAGGATAAATACCACTACATCCAGCTTTTCCAGGAAAACGATATCCTGGAATTGGGCTTTACATTTAAGTCTAATCTGTCGTAGTGTTCGAGTCATGAGGTCTTTGTCTATATTTTTCTTTTCGTTTTGCGGATAAAGCTTTATAAGCATTACCTGATAATACTTATGTTTGTTTATGGTAAGAGACTCAAGCACCTCGTCTGTATCTTTTTCCTCGTAAAGACGATCGTTGAGTAAGTCACTGATAATGTTATTTTTTTGTTGAAATAAATTTTGCGAGATCACATACTTTTTCAGTAATTCCATTTGCAAAAACTTAACGCCATTTTCGATCACCATAAAATCTTCTGAACTAACTTGGTTCTGTATTTCATGGATAACCAGCTCATAGTTATCATAACCGAGATGCGGTATGTGGACGCTAATCTGCTGGCCGGCTACTTTGGGATTAGTGCCACTATAAATTACCTCTTTGCGCTCATAGTTGAAATGTACATAATTCTCGGTTAAAACTGCAGTTGTACTCATTACTGTTGCGTCAAATAGTTCAGGATTTGTGCCAATTTCAATTCCCTTGGTAGAGTTAATAAGGCTTACGTCACGCAAAATCATTTTTTTAAATTCACATAATATCTTGTCCATTGACGGCATTTTCAACGCCAGCTTGGTCAGCTCGCTATGTACTTCATAGTACTTATTCAGCAAGTTCATATTTTTATTGATAATTGGCCCTAATATTTCGAGAATGATGGATTCGTATTTTACGTCCTTATTGATTTGGATTAAGGGAATTGCATGTTGGTCGCAAAGCTCAATTATTTTACTCGGAATATGAGTAACCAATCTGTCGATTTTAATAATAACCGCACTAATACCGACATTGTGGAGTTTTTCGAAAAATGCTTCCAGCTCACTCTCGCCCAAATTGTGCAGGGCAAAGAAACTGGTAAGGAGAACTTCACCATGACGCCCCCAGTTGGTTATATCTGTTGCTTCAAGTACGTTGACACTCGTAATGTCGTTTAAAATTCCGCTGTTGCCAGCTAGTAATTTTGCTCCATAAAGAGTCGGCATTTTTAATATGTCTTTGATATTCATGCTAATACTCCTTTATCCGCAGAGTATAAAAAAAACTGCATTTTTATAATTTTTATACCAATGATAATACAAAAAAAAAATGCTATAATGGCAGTAAATTAATTAACTAAATATTAACATAATGAAGGAGAATTGGAAATGCTATATACGGTAATTAAGAAAAATAGTTATCAAGATTCTATTAATCTTATGTTGCTCACAAATTCAATTAATACTATTGCCGGTATAACGAAATGTTCCATCATGATGGGAACTGCCGCTAATAAAGACATCCTTAACAGTGGAGGACTTCTTACTACGGAAGCAGAAAGTGCAGCTCCAAGCGATATGGTAATTGTAGTCGAGACTGCAGATGAAAAGATTGTTGAAACCGTTCTTAGTGAAGCGGAGAAATTCTTAAGTGACTTGGCTGTCAAAAAAAAGAATACCGGCATTGAGAATGTAACCAGTATTGATGCGGCATTAGAAGAAATGCCTGATGCCAATCTAGCACTGTTTTCTATACCGGGCGAATACGCCGCCGACGAGATTGAAAAAGCACTTGATAAAGGTTTGAATGTATTCTCCTTCACCGATAACATCTCTCTGGAAGATGAAATAAGACTTAAGAAAAAAGCCCATGAAAAGGGACTGTTGTTGATGGGGCCTGACTGCGGTACCGGAATTATTTCCAGCATCCCCATAGCGTTTACCAACGTTGTTAGACCCGGAAATATTGGTATAGTTGGAGCTTCCGGAACAGGCATACAGGAAGTCACTACGATCATCGACAGACTTGGTGGCGGAGTTGTGCACGCAATAGGAACCGGTGGCCGCGATCTAAGCGCAGAGGTCAATGCCATAACCGTCCGCGATGCGATAGTAGGGCTTGAACATCACGATCCTACTGATGTAATTGTAGTTATTTCAAAGCCACCGGCCAAACAAGTACGGGATGAAATTGTAGAGCTGCTCCATAGTCTCTCCAAGCCGGTTGTTGCCATATTCCTTGGGGAAAAGCCAGAACACCATGAGGGTAATGTATATTTGGCTCATACTCTCGAAGAAACGGCAATGATTGCGGTAGACCTTGCCAAAAACAGACCGGTTAAGCCTAACTATGTAGAAAAATTAAACAATGAGGTAAAGAATCCGCTAGCGCCAGAGAAAACAGTAAAGGGACTGTATTCTGGCGGTACACTGGGTGCCGAAGCGGCAATGCTTATTACCGAGGCTTTGGGACTGGGTAAGTTGATTAAACAAGAAGGGTATCTCCTTAACGCCAACGGATACGAAGTAATGGATTTAGGAGATGACATCTACACGCAAGGTAAACCACATCCAATGATCGATCCTGAAGTTAGAATTAATAAGATAAGAGAATATGCAAAGGACGAAAACACCGGAGTAATCCTTCTTGACTGCGTATTAGGATATGGTTCGCATCCAGATATGGCAGGTGCCTTATCTAAGGCTATTAAGGAAGCAATACAAACCGCAAAGGAAAACGGACGGGAACTGCATTTTGTAGGAACTGTTTGCGGAACAGAGTATGATCCGCAAAGCTACCAGGCATCCATAAAAACCTTGAAAGAATGCGGTGTATTGATAGAGGAAAGCAATGCAAAAGCGGTACGACTTGCTCTTAAACTAAAGGGTATAGATTTCCAAGAAGCAGATAAATGCGTAGTAGAAAAACAGGTGACAAAGAAAGCGCTGCCTGAAGTCAGTGACAGTGTAATTGACCTGTTAAACTCCAAACCCCGCATTGTAAATATTGGCCTTGCCAGCTTTACAGAATCGATTTTGACATATGGCGGCAGTACCATTCAATATGATTGGAAGCCGGCGGCAGGTGGCGATAAAAGGCTGATCAAGATACTAAACGCTCTTGCCAAGATTGAAGAAATTGAAAAAGCCAACAATGAAGTAATTGATAAGATGAAGAGCTCGCAGCCTTTCCTGGTTGACGTAGTGCCTGCAAAATCAGTAATCGAAATCTTGAATGACAAAGTGCTGCTTCATGCAGGACCACCTATCGAATACCAAAACATGACAGGTCCAATGCAAGGCTCTTGTATTGGTGCGGTATTATTCGAAGGCTGGGCAGCGGATGAAAACAGTGCCAAAGAACTACTGGAAAATGGCGGAGTAAAATTCTCGCCCTGCCATCATGTAAATGCAGTAGGTCCTATGGGCGGGATTACCTCAGGCAATATGCCGGTGCTGGTAGTAAACAACAAGCTGGATAATTCCATTGCTTATTGCATAATGAATGAAGGTATCGGTAAGGTGCTTAGATTCGGCGCTTATTCTGAAGAAGTTATAAACAGATTACGATGGATGCGTGATTCGTTAGGGCCGGTGTTATCGAAAGCACTAAAGCGCAAAGAAGGCGGCTTAAACCTGAATGTGCTCATTGCCAAAGCAATTACCATGGGTGATGAATTCCATCAAAGAAATATAGCTGCTTCCCTTATCTTCCTCAAAGAAATTACCCCGTTAATTACGGAACTCGATATTGATCAAAAAGAAAAATATAGTGTAATAAAATTCCTAGCAGATACTGATCAGTTTTTCCTAAACATCATGATGGCAGCTTCTAAATCCATCGTTGATTGTGCGCGAAAGGTTACAAGCGGTACAGTAGTAACAACTATGGCTAGAAATGGACGGAACTTTGGCGTAAGAATAAGCGGCATGGGTGACGAATGGTTC